>NZ_JBEOYE010000030.1:0-100095 GCF_040296945.1 Streptomyces sp. NPDC001941
GGACGCTTCCTTTGTACTCACCCTCTCGGGCTTTCCTCCGGGCGCTTCCCTTCGGTCTTTCGTGTTTCCAGCTTAGCAGATCCGATTTCCGTTTCCGCCACCCGCTGGAGCGGGCTGCCGGGCCGTTCTTCGCTTTCGCGTTTCCCTTTCCGGCGGTTCCAACCTTACCAGACTCTTTTCCGTTCCGTTTCCGGTCCGAATTTGAATTCCGGCGGCCGTTGGAGGGCCTTTGCCTTTCGGCGGTTCACTACGTTAGCCGATTCCCCCGGCAACTCATAATCGAGTGTTTCGGATCGAATTTCGGCATGCCGAAATCGCACCCGTTGGGGGGTTGGTCGTAGGTAGTGAGGATGGCCGCTACGGGGGGACGCGGAAACGTCTGCCCGTTTCAAGCGGCTCGGGCTACGTTAGGCGTCGCGACGCGCCGAGTCAAGCCCTCCTCTTGCGGGGGACGTGCGCCCGGTAGGGGCTGACGGTGGGGTCGCCGTCGATCCAGAACCGCCACGGCTGGGTCGCCCCCGCTCCCCCGACCCCGGTGCGCGGCCCGCTGCGTACCTGGTCGGGGGCGACCGGGGTGCCGGTCAGCAGGGTGAGCGGCGCCGGGGTTCCGGTGCGGGGCGCGCAGAGGTCCGTACCGTCGAGGCTCCGGTCGACGTCCAGGGCCGTCGCCAGCCGGGCCGGGCCTTTGGCCAGTTCCGTGTCCTTGCGGGCCGAGACCCGACGGGTGCGGGCCAGCTCGGCTCCTTCCCGTACCTCTCCCGCGCGCAGCAGGACCCCGCTCGCCGTCCCCTCCGGTCCGCACACCACGTTGAGGCAGTGCCACATGCCGTAGGTGAAGTAGACGTACGCGTGTCCGGGCGGGCCGAACATGACCGCGTTGCGCGCGGTGCGGCCGCGGTAGGCGTGGGAGCCGGGGTCGATCCCTCCCGCGTACGCCTCCACTTCCGTCAGGCGCAGTTCGAGCGCACCGTGCTCGGTGTGCCGCACGAGCGTGCGGCCGAGGAGGTCCGGGGCGACCTCGAGGACCGGGCGGTCGAAGAAGTGCCTCGGCAGGGGCGTGCGGTCGGGGCTGGCGATCATGGCGTACGAGCGTAGTGGGGAACCGGCTACGGTCGTCGCGCGTATGTAGGGGTCAAGACCGAGAAGGAGTGAACACATGGGCTTCAAGAAGCTGCTCGCGAGCCTGGGTGCCGGTGGGGCGTCCGTCGAGACCGAGCTGACCGAGGCGAACGTCGTGCCGGGCGGGGTCGTCCAGGGCGAGGTGCGCATCCAGGGCGGCAGCGTGGCGCAGGCGATCGAGGGGCTCTCGGTCGGTCTGCAGGCCCGCGTCGAGGTGGAGGGCGGTGACCAGGAGGTCAAGCAGGACATCGAGTTCACCAAGGTGCGCCTGGGCGGGGCGTTCGAGGTGCAGGCCGGTGCGGTGCACGTGGTGCCGTTCGGGCTGGAGATCCCGTGGGAGACGCCGGTGACGGCGATCGGCGGGCAGCAGCTGCGCGGGATGAACATCGGCGTGACGACGGAGCTGGAGATCGCGCGCGCCGTGGACTCCGGCGACCTGGACCCGATCAACGTGCACCCGCTGCCGGCGCAGCAGGCGATCCTGGACGCGTTCATCCAGCTGGGCTTCCGCTTCAAGAGCGCGGACATGGAGCGCGGGCACATCCGGGGCACCCGGCAGAAGCTGCCGTTCTACCAGGAGATCGAGTTCCTCCCGCCGTCGCAGTACCGGGGCCTGAACCAGGTGGAGCTGACGTTCGTCGCGGACGACCGCGAGATGGACGTGATCCTGGAGATGGACAAGAAGCCGGGCCTGTTCAGCGAGGGCAGCGACTCCTACCGGTCGTTCCAGGTGGGCCTGCACGACTTCCAGGGCACGGACTGGGCCGCGTACCTGAACCAGTGGCTCGCCGACGTCGGTGGCCGTCGCAACTGGTTCTAGGCAGCGCCTAGGCTGGCCGCGCAGGCAGTTCGCAGTCGATTCGGAGGTATCACGTGACCGAGGCGAAGAGGGCTCCGCTCCCCCATGACTTCCACCCGCCGGTGCCGTCGTTCACGGTGGTGAGCGATGACGTGGCGCCGGGTGCCCGGCTGGCCGAGGCCCAGGTGCAGGCGGCCGGGAACACCTCGCCGCACCTGCGCTGGGAGGGTTTCCCGGCGGGGACGAAGAGCTTCGCCGTGACGTGCTTCGACCCGGACGCGCCGACGGGCAGCGGGTTCTGGCACTGGGTGCTGTTCGACCTCCCGGTGTCGGTGACGGAGCTCCCGGCGGGTGCGGGCGGCGGGAAGTTCGACGGGCTGCCCGAGGGCGCGGTGCACGTGCGCAACGACTACGGGTCGAAGGACTTCGGCGGGGCCGCGCCGCCCCCCGGGGACGGGCCGCACCGCTACGTGTTCACGGTGTACGCCGTGGACAGCGAGAAGCTGGGCCCGGACGCGGACGTGTCGCCCGCGGTGGTCGGCTTCAACCTGCGCTTCCACACTCTGGGGCGTGCGCAGCTCGTCGGTGAGTACGAGGTGCCGGCGGAAAGCTGAGCGTTCTCCTTTTGTTTGCCCGCTTCTGGTCTTGGAGAGATCGGAAGCGGGCATTTTTATTGCGTTGTCCATCGTGGCGTGCCCGGCCAGAGTTGATCCAAGCCCGCCGCGGGGGTGGGCAGGCACACGGGAGGTGGGCACAGTGCGGGACACGCTGGTACTGAACGCGAGCTTCGAGCCGCTGTCGACGGTGACGCTCAACCGTGCGGTGGTGCTCGTGCTGCAGGACAAGGCCGT
This sequence comes from Streptomyces sp. NPDC001941, assembly GCF_040296945.1. NCBI lineage: Bacteria > Bacillati > Actinomycetota > Actinomycetes > Kitasatosporales > Streptomycetaceae > Streptomyces > Streptomyces sp. NPDC001941. Next base: position 2,770 of record NZ_JBEOYE010000030.1, read on the forward strand.
CGTCGAGCAGGCCCATCCCGAGCTCCGTGTGCGCGGTGCGGCGATGGAGATCCCGGTGCCCCGGGTGATCCGGCTCTGCCGGTACGTGCGGGTGCCCTTCCGAAGACAGGCTCCGTGGTCGAGGAGGGGTGTGCTGGCCCGTGACCAGCACCGGTGCGCGTACTGCGGCAGGCGCGCGACGACGGTGGACCACGTGGTGCCGAAGTCCCGCGGTGGTGGGGACACCTGGCTGAACACGGTGGCGTCCTGTGCCGAGGACAACCACCGCAAGGCGGACCGGACTCCGGAGCAGGCGCAGATGCCGCTGCTGTTCCAGCCGTTCGTGCCGACCCCGGCGGACGCGATGCTGCTCGGGCTGCGCGCCGGTGAGCGCTCGGAGCTCCCGGAGTGGCTGGCGCGCTCGGCCGCTTGAGGTGCCGCGGGAGGTGCCGCCGGAGGAACCGCTGCCGACTGGTAGGCCCTGGGCCCGTCTTCGTACCGGAGACGGGCCTTCGTGCGTCAGCGGAGCAGGAGCTGGACGATGGCGAGGGTGCCGACGGCGACGATGACGACGCGCAGCGCGGCCGGGGGCAGCTTGCGGCCGACGCGGGCGCCGATCTGGCCGCCGAGGGCGGAGCCGACGGCGATGAGGACGACGGCGGTCCAGTCGAAGTGGGCGACGAAGAGGAAGAACAGCGCGGCGATCGTGTTGACGACGGCGGCGAGGATGTTCTTGGTGGCGTTGAGGCGCTGGAGGGTGTCGGGCAGCAGCATGCCCATCAGGGAGAGGTAGATGATCCCCTGGGCGGCGGTGAAGTAGCCGCCGTAGACGCTGGCGAGGAGCAGTCCGGTGACGAGGAGCGGGCCACCGTCGGGGTCGGCCTGGCTGCCGTGGGCCTCGCGGCGGCGCTGGACGGCGCGGGAGATGCGCGGCTGGAGGATGACCAGGGCCAGGGCGAGGGCGACGAGGACGGGGACGATCGTCTCGAAGGCCGTGGAGGGCAGGACCAGGAGCAGGACCGCCCCGCCGAGGCCGCCGACCGCGGCGGCGGTGGCGAGGCGCAGGACGCGGCGGCGCTGTCCGGCGAGTTCCTTGCGGTAGCCGATGGCGCCGCTGATGGAGCCGGGGATCAGGCCGAGGGCGTTGGAGACGGTGGCGGTGACCGGGGGCAGGCCGGTGGCGAGCAGGACCGGGAAGGTGATGAGGGTCCCGGAGCCGACGATGGTGTTGATGGTGCCGGCGCCGATGCCCGCGGCGAGTACGGCCAGCATTTCCCAGGTGGTCACGCGCGGAGCCTCCATGATCGGTGCCGAGTGCACCGATCATGCCCGATAGCGTGTACGCGTCAGTCGACCGGGGGCTCTTCGCGGCGCTCGGTCCCGCTCTTGGTGTTGAAGCCCGAAGTGCCGTTGCCGATGTTGCCGAAGGCGCCGGACAGGCCCTTGAGGGCGTCGCCGATCTCGCTGGGGACGATCCAGAGCTTGTTGGCGTCGCCCTCGGCGATCTTCGGGAGCATCTGGAGGTACTGGTAGGAGAGCAGCTTCTGGTCGGGGTCGCCGGCGTGGATGGCCTCGAAGACGGTGCGGACGGCCTGGGCCTCGCCCTCGGCGCGCAGGGCGGCGGCCTTGGCCTCGCCCTCGGCGCGCAGGATCTGGGACTGCTTCTCGCCCTCGGCGGTGAGGATGGCGGCCTGGCGCGTGCCCTCGGCGGTGAGGATCGCGGCGCGCTTGTCGCGGTCGGCGCGCATCTGCTTCTCCATCGAGTCCTGGATGGAGGTGGGCGGCTCGATGGCCTTGAGCTCGACGCGGTTGACGCGGATGCCCCACTTGCCGGTGGCCTCGTCGAGGACGCCGCGCAGCGCCGCGTTGATCTCCTCGCGGGAGGTCAGGGTCCGCTCCAGGTCCATGCCGCCGATGATGTTGCGCAGGGTGGTGACGGTGAGCTGCTCGATGGCCTGGATGTAGCTGGCTACCTCGTAGGTCGCGGCGCGGGCGTCGGTCACCTGGTAGTAGATGACGGTGTCGATGTTGACCACCAGGTTGTCCTGGGTGATCACCGGCTGCGGCGGGAAGGGGACGACCTGTTCGCGCAGGTCGATCCGGTTGCGGATGGAGTCGATGAACGGCACCACGATGTTCAGGCCCGCGTTGAGCGTGCGGGTGTAGCGGCCGAAGCGCTCCACGATCGCGGCGCTGGCCTGCGGGATGACCTGGATCGTCTTGATCAGGGCGATGAAGACAAGCACCACCAGAATGACCAGGACGATGATGACTGCTGACATCGCGCTCCCCGTGCCCTTCGCTGCCGGTTGACTGCCGGGTTGGATCCGATGATCGAGTTTCCCAGACCGCGGGCGGTCAGGTGACCCGTTCCCTCACATGGCGTACACAGCCTCGCACCGCACGGCACGTCCCGCCTCACATCACGACGGCGGTCGCCCCGTCGATCTCGACGACGTCGACCTCCTGGCCGGGCTCGAAGGCCTGGTCGGCGTCGAGGGAGCGGGCCGACCAGACTTCTCCGGCCAGCTTGATGCGGCCGCCGCGGCCGTCGACCCGTTCGAGTACGAGGGCCTGGCGGCCCTTCAGCGCGTCCACTCCGGTCGCGAATCCCGGCCTGCCCTTGGCGTGCCGGGCGGCGATGGGACGTACGACCGCGATCAGCGCGACCGAGACCACGACGAAGACGATCACCTGGGCCACGATGCCGAAGCCGAGGGCGGCCGTGACGGCCCCCGCCACGGCTCCCGCGGCGAACATGCCGAACTCCGGCATCGCGGTCAGCACGAGCGGGATGCCGAGTCCCACCGCTGCGATCAGCCACCAGACCCACGCGTCGATGTCCACGTGGTCATGGTAGGTCCGGGGGTCGCCCCGGGGACAGGGCCCGCCCGTGCCGGGACCCGGCCCGGCGCGGGGCGGGTCAGGAGAGCGGCAGGCCCTGCGCGGTGTAGCGCTCGCCGACGTGCTCGACGACGAGCGGCAGGCCGAAGCAGAGGGAGAGGTTGCGCGAGGTCAGCTCGGTCTCCACGGGGCCGGCGGCGAGCACCTTGCCCTGGCGGATCATCAGGACGTGGGTGAAGCCCGGCGGGATCTCCTCGACGTGGTGCGTGACCATGACCATCGAGGGGGCGTACGGGTCCTTGGCGAGGCGTCCCAGACGGCGCACCAGGTCCTCGCGGCCGCCGAGGTCGAGGCCGGCGGCGGGCTCGTCGAGGAGCAGCAGCTCGGGGTCGGTCATCATGGCGCGGGCGATGAGGGTGCGCTTGCGCTCGCCCTCGGAGAGGGTGCCGAAGCGGCGGTCGAGGTACTCGGTCATGCCGAGGCGGTCGAGGAAGGCGCGGGCGCGCTCCTCGTCGACCTGGTCGTAGTCCTCTTTCCAGGTCGCGGTCATGCCGTAGGCGGCGGTGAGCACGGTCTGCAGGACGGTCTGGCGCTTGGGCAGTTTCTCGGCCATGGCGATGCCGGCGACGCCGATGCGGGGGCGCAGTTCGAAGACGTCGACGCGGCCGAGCTTGTCGCCGAGGATGGAGACGGTGCCGGTGGACGGGAAGAGGTAGGTCGACGCGACGTTGAGGAGCGTGGTCTTGCCGGCGCCGTTGGGGCCGAGGATGACCCAGCGCTGGCCCTCCTTGACCGACCAGGAGACGTCGTCCACCAGAGCGCGTCCGTCGCGGACCACCGATACGTCCACCAGCTCAAGTACGTCGCTCATGAGCGCGTTGTCTCCCCTTGCGGTTCGTCGTCGTGCCGCGCCGGCCGCCCGGGCCGTGCTGGCACGTGCGGGGCGAGGCTTCCCGGATAAAACCTACGCCACCGGCGGAGTGGTCCTGCGCGTAGGGCGGGTGCGCGACGGGTGCCTAGGGTGGACGCATGCTCTCTGAACCACGCTCAGGACGGTTGGCCGCTTGGGGAAATGCCCTGCTGGCCGGATTTGTCTCACCGGATGACGCGGCGCTCGCCGTCGTCGGGGACGACGCGGTGCACCGGGTCGAGGGGTTGCCCGGCGAGGCGGCTCCGGTGGGTCTGACGCTCGCGTTCGGCCGGCTGCGCGCGCTGGGCGTGACCGGGTTCCGGGTCGCGCTCCCGGCGCCGGGGCACCCGCTGGGGCTCAGCGGGCCGCCGGAGTTCAACGCGCGCGCCCTGGAGGCCGGGGAGGCGGTCGTCGGGTTCGGCGCGCCGTACGGCCTGGTGCCCGAGGTGACCGAGGCGGGGCCCGCCGGGGACGTGCACGTCGAGGTGGTGTGGCACTGCCTGGAGGTGCGCCAGGCGCCGCCGGCGGACGTGCCGTCGCTGGGCGAGGCGGAGCGGGAGCTGGCCGAGGGGCTGCGGGAGGCGACCGAGGTGCTGACCCGGCTCGACGTGGCCGCTTCGGGCCCGGCGGCGGAGGCGGCGCGCGACGCGTTCCGGGCGCGGGCGGAGGGCGACGGGCGGGAGCTGCTCCCGCAGGGCTACCCGCCGCGCGCGGTGCGGGTGCTCGAACTGGCGCGCAGGATCGGGCTGCTGGTCTCGCTGGCGTACGACGCCGGGCACGGCGGGGCGGTCAGCGCCTCGGAGATGGCCGCGCGCGGTGCGGCGCTGCGTCCGGTGGAGCGGGTGGCGCGACGGGCGCAGGTGGCGGCGTACAACGCGCACGTGGAGGAGCGGGAGCGCGGCCGGGGCTAGCGGCTCCCGGCTTCCGCTCGCGCGGGCGTGAACGTGCGGGCGCGGGCGTACGGGCGTGAACGCCGGAGCGCCCCCGGACCTCGCGGTCCGGGGGCGCTCCTTGGGTGCACAGCGCGTCAGCGGTTCTCGGACGTGTTGTGGAAGGTGGGGTTCAGGCCGCCGGCCGCGGTGGCGGTGTTGCCCGTGACGTTCACCGGGACGTGCACGGGGACCTGGACCAGGTTGCCGGAGCCCACGCCCGGGGACTTCTCGGCCTTGCCGTTGGCCGGGGCATCGGCGAACGCGGCACCGGCGGACGCGCCCGCGGCGAGACCGGCGACGGCGAGGACCATGGCGGCCTTCTTGGCAGTGTTCATGAAAGGTGTTCCTCCTGTTGCGGTTCGACCCCAGCCGCGGGGTCGCACGCTGAAGAACGCATGGGCTGGATGGATGACACGGGGCAGCGCCCCGATGCGCTCTTTTGGATCAATCGTCGGACCATAGGCAGAGCGCCCCACCAGCGGAAAGACGGCCCCGGGGGACGCTCCCGGGCCGCCGGCGAGGGCGGTACGGGGAGAGCGGCGCCCGAAGGCGTACGGCCCCGGAAGACCCGAAGGCGTACGGCCCCGGAAAAGGGGTCGGCCCCCCGACGGTTGCCGGGGGGCCGCAGCACTGCGGAACGCGGGGCGTCTTACTGGTTGACGCCCTCGTTGCCGAAGGTCGGGTTGAGCGCGCCGATCACCGAGACGGTGTTGCCGACCGCGTTCACCGGGACGTGCACCGGGACCTGGACCAGGTTGCCGGAGGCGACGCCCGGGGAGTTGGTGGCCTTGCCGTCCGCGTCCGCGCCGGAGTGGGCGGTGGCGGCACCGGCACCGGCGGCGATGAGCCCACCGGCGACCAGGGTGATGGCAGCGGCCTTCTTCAGGTTCTTCACTTCAGGATCCTCCTGGAACAGTCGCTGCGGCCAGCCGCCGCAGCACGCCATGGAGAACGGCCGCACGACGATCAGGATGCGCCGTGTGAGGGACATACACACGACGGTATGAATCTCAGACCGTACGTCGACACGGGCTGACGCGGTTCCTCACGAGGTCAGGCCGTGCCGTACCGCCCACAGGGCCGCCTGGGTGCGGTCGGCGAGGTCCAGCTTCATCAGGATGTTCGACACGTGCGTCTTGACGGTCTTCTCGGACAGCACCAGGGCCCGCGCGATCTCCCGGTTGGACCGGCCGTCCGCGATCAGCCCGAGCACCTCGCGCTCCCGCTCGGTGAGCGTGCCGCCGCGCCCGCCTCCCCCACCGGTCTCGTCCTGGCTGAGCAGCGCGCCCGCGACCTCGGACTGGAGCAGTACGTGTCCGGCGTGGACGGAGCGGATGGCGCCGGCCAGGGCGTCGGGGTCGACGTCCTTGTACACGTACCCCGACGCGCCCGCGCGCAGGGCGGGCACCACCGTGCGCTGCTCGGTGAAGCTGGTGACGATCAGGACCCTGGCGCCGTTGCCCGCGGAGCGCAGGGCCCGCAGCGCCTCGATGCCGTCCATGCCCGGCATCTTCACGTCCATCAGGACCACGTCGGGCTTGAGCTCCTCGGCCCGGGCGACGCCCTCGGCCCCGTCGGCTGCCTCGCCGACCACTTCTATGTCGTCCTGGACTTCCAGGAAGGTGCGCAGTCCGCGCCGCACGACCTGGTGGTCGTCGACCAGCAGGACGCGGATGGTCTTGTCAGCCACCGGGGACCTCCATCTCGATCGTGGTGCCGGCGCCCGGTTCCGACCGCACGGTCAGCCGCCCGCCGACGCCGCCGGCGCGGTCGCGCATCGACACCAGGCCGAGGTGGCGTCCGGCCCGGCGCACCGAGCGCGGCTCGAAGCCCTGTCCGTTGTCCGTGACGCTGAGCAGCGCGCCCTGGCCGTGGCGCGCCAGGCACACGGCGACGCGGTCGCCGCCGGAGTGCCGCAGGGCGTTGTGCAGGGCTTCCTGGGCGACCCGGAGCAGGGCCTCCTCCTGGGCGGCCGGCAGGGCGCGCACCCCGCTGCTGTCGAAGGTGACGCGGGCCGTGTGGGCCCGGTCCAGGACCTGCACCTGGGTGCGCAGGGTGTGCACCAGGCCGTCCTCGTCCAGGGCGGCGGGGCGCAGCTCGACGACGGCGGCACGCAGTTCGTCGGCGGCCTCGGCGGCGAGGGCGGCGACCTGCTGGAGCTCGCCCTTGGCGCGGGCCGGGTCGCGGTCGACGAGCGCGGTGGCGGCCTGGGCGGTCAGGCGCAGGGAGAACAGCTTCTGGCTGACCGCGTCGTGCAGTTCGTGGGCCAGCCGGGAGCGCTCCTCGGCGATGGTGAGCTCTCGGCTGCGCTCGTACAGACGGGCGTTGGTCAGGGCGATGGCCGCGTGCTGGGCGAGGATCGTCAGGAGTTCCTCGTCCTGCGCGGTGAAGCCGCAGCCGCCCGCGGGCTTGGGGCAGCGCTTGTTGGCGAGGAAGAGCGCGCCGATGGTCTCGTCGCCGTCCTTGATGGGCAGGCCGAGGAAGTCGGACATGTCCGGGTGGGAGTCGGGCCAGCCCTCGAAGCGCGGGTCCTTGCGGACGTCGGCCAGCCGCTCGGGCCTGGCGTCGCGCAGCATCGCGGCGAGGATGCCGTGCTGCCGGGGCAGCGGGCCGATGGCGCGCCACTGCTCGTCGCTGACGCCGTCGACGACGAACTGGGCGAAGCCGCCGTGGTCGTCGGGCACGCCCAGGGCCGCGTACTCGGCGTCGAGGAGCTCGCGGGCGGAGGCCACGATCGTCTTGAGGACGTCGCGCACCTCCAGGTGCCGGCTCATCGCGAGCAGCGCGGTGCTCACGGCGGCGAGGCCGGAGCTCGGTCGGTGACTCATGGCCTCACGGTACCGGCGGGGTGTGACAGGCACATCGGACCGGGGACCGCCTGGTGATGGGGCGCTGGGCCTAGGTCGAAGTGCCTTGGGCGGTACGGGCGCGGGGACGAGGTGGCGGGCGGGGGCCGGGGCGGAGGGTGGGAGGGGTCCGCACAGGGGGTGCGGCGGGGAGAGGAGCCTGTCATGGCCGTCGCGATCGTCACGGGTGCGTCGAAGGGGCTGGGCCGCGCGCTGGCGCGGGAGCTGGCCCGGAACGGCTGGGACCTGGTCCTGGACGCCAGGACGGAGGAGGTCCTCCAGGAGAGCGCGCGGGAGGCCCGGGGGTACGGCACGCGCGTGGTGGCGGTCCCGGGGGACGTCACGGACGCGGCGCACCGGGCGGAGCTGGTGGCCCGGGCGCGTGGTCTCGGCGGGGTGGACCTGCTGGTGAACAACGCCAGCGCGCTCGGTGCCGAGCCGCTGGTGCGCCTCGAGGCACTGGCGCTCGACGGGCTGCGGGCGGCGCTGGAGACGAACGTGGTGGCCGTGCTGGGGCTGGTGCAGGAGGCGCTGCCGCTGCTGCGGGCCGGTGCGGCGGGCGCGGTGGTCGCGGTCAGCTCGGACGCGGGCGCGGAGGCGTACGGGACGTGGGGCGGTTACGGGGCGTCCAAGGCGGCCCTGGACCAGCTGGCGGCCGTGCTGGCGGTGGAGGAGCAGGGGCTGCGGGTGTGGGCGGTGGACCCGGGGGACATGGCGACGGACCTGTACGCGGCGGCGGTGCCGGACGACGCGGGGGCGCGGCCGGACCCGGCGGCGGTGGCGCCCGCGTTCCTGCGGCTGCTGCGGGAGCGCCCGGCGAGCGGGCGGTACGCGGCCGCGGCGCTGGTGGAGGAGGGCCGGTGAGCACGCTGGAGGAGCTGGGAGTGCCGGACGGGCTGCACGCGCGCGTGCCCGCGGAGGAGCGCGGTGCGGGCCGCGACGACGTGCGGCTGCTGGTGTCGCGCGGGGAGCGGGTGTCGCACCACGCGTTCGCGGAGCTGCCGGACCAGCTGCGGGCCGGGGACGTCCTGGTGGTGAACACCTCGCGGACGCTGCCGGCGGCGGTGGACGGGCGGCTCGGGGCGGAGCGGGTGGTGGTGCACTTCTCGACGCGCGGGGACGACGGGCGGTGGGCGGTGGAGCTGCGGGCGCCGGACGGGGCGGGGACGACGGGGCCGCGTCCGGGCGGCCCGGCGGGCGGTGCCGTACGGCTGCCGGGCGGGCACCGGCTCGTACTGGAGGGGCCGCTGGCGGCCGGGGGCGGGCGCCTGTGGTGGGCGCGGCCGTCGGTGGAGGTGCCGCGGCTGCTCGCGCGGTACGGGCGGCCGATCCGCTACCGCTACACCGAGCGGGACCAGCCGTTGTCGGCGTACCAGACGGTGTTCGCGCTGCCCTCCCCCGACGGTGCGGGTTCGGCGGAGATGCCGAGCGCGGCCCGTCCGTTCACGGCGGCGGCGGTGGCGCGGCTGGTGAGCCGGGGCGTGCAGTTCGCCCCGGTGTCGCTGCACACCGGGGTGGCGTCGGCGGAGGCGCACGAGCCGCCGTACCCGGAGCGCTTCGCGGTCCCGGCGTCCTCGGCGTGGCTGGTGAACGCGGCGCGGGCGGGCGGCGGCCGGGTGGTGGCCGTGGGGACGACGGCGGTGCGGGCGCTGGAGTCGGCGGCCGGCCCTGGCGGGATGGTGGGGGCCGCGTCGGGGTGGACGGACCTGGTGGTGACGCCCGGGCGCGGGGTGGGCGCGGTGGACGGGCTGCTGACGGGGCTGCACGAGCCGCGGGCGTCGCACCTGCTGATGCTGGAGGCGCTGGCGGGGCGGGCCGCGCTCGTCGCCGCGTACGAGGAGGCGCTGCGCCGGCTCTACCTCTGGCACGAGTTCGGGGACGTGCACCTCATCCTCCCGGAGGAGGCCGCTCACTGAGTGCGTTGCTCCCGCAACAGAAGGTGAGACTGTTACGCCTCCGATGTGAGCCCGCGCATAGGACGCACATCACTTACGAACGAGGCTAGTGGAGACGTAAGGGCCGCGTCAGAGCGGTGCGGGCGGGTCACGCGGGGGCTTTCGCACCCTCCGCGCGACGCCCGTCTCCACTACCCGGGATCGTACGTCACACCTTTGCCAGGGCATTTTGCGGCCGCTAAGAATTGCAGCCGTCGCCGCCGATAGGGCGCAGCGCCGCCCCCGGCCTGAGCGACTTCCGCGATTCGAACGAGGTACTCCCGCATGTCCGCGAGCAGCAACCCCGGCCACAGTCGACTGACCAAGGCCCACAAGTTCTCGATCGCCGGCGTCGCCACCCTGGGCGCCGCGGCCCTGGCCCTCTCCGCCCTGCCCACCGGCGGGGGCGCCACCGAGACCGAGGCCCTGGCAGCCGGCTCCTCCGTGGCCTGGTCGCAGGACGCCGACAGCGCGCAGAACACCGCGGTGCACGCGAGCATCAGCAAGCAGCACGTCGTCGTGGACGCCAAGGCCAAGGCCGAGGCGAAGGCCGCGAAGCTCAAGGCCGAGGCGGACGCGAAGGCGAAGGCCGAGGCGGACGCCAAGAAGCGCGCCGAGGACAAGGCCGCGGCCAGCCGCGCCGCCGCCCGCACGCCGGTGTACGCGAACAACCTCGACGGCTGGATCCGCCAGTCGCTCGACATCATGAAGAAGCACGGCATCCCGGGTTCGTACGACGGTCTGCACCGCAACATCATGCGCGAGTCGACCGGCAACCCGAACGCGATCAACGGCTGGGACATCAACGCCCAGAACGGCACCCCGTCGATCGGCCTGCTCCAGGTCATCCAGCCGACCTTCAACGCCTACCGGGTGGCCGGCACCTCGGGGAACATCTACGACCCGGTCGCCAACATCACCGCCGCGGCCAACTACGCGGCCGACCGCTACGGCTCCATCGACAACGTCAACAGCGCCTACTGAGCCGCGACCGACGTCCCCACGCCGAAGGGCGGCACCCGTGCGGGGTGCCGCCCTTCGGCGTGCGTGCGCGCGTCCGCGCTACTTGCGCATGACCTCCGGCTCGTGGCGGCGCAGCAGCCGCGCCACCGCGAAGCCGCAGACGACGCCGATGAAGAGCAGGACGCCGATGTTCATCCCCCACTGGGCCGCGGTGCTCTCCCACAGCGGGTCCAGGTCGGTCGGGTTCTTCTGGTCCCACGGCGGCATCAGGTGCGCCAGGTCCAGGGTGGCGCCCGCCGCCGCGATGGCCCAGCGGGACGGCATCAGCCAGGCGAACTGCTCCAGGCCCGGCGAGCCGTACACCTTGAACAGGATGCCGGTGAAGACGACCTGGACGATGGCGAACATGACGAGGAGCGGCATGGTCTTCTCGGCGGTCTTCACCAGCGAGGAGATGACCAGGCCGAACATCATCGAGGTGAAGCCGAGCGCGATGATCGTGACGCACAGCTCCACGGCCGGCGGCATGATCAGGCCCTTCTCGGGCAGCTCGCGGGGGTAGAAGCCGATGGTGCAGATGATCACGCCCTGGATGGCCGTGATCACTCCGAGGACGATCACCTTGGACATCAGGTACGCCGAGCGGGACAGGCCGGTGGCCCGTTCCCGTTCGTAGATGACCCGTTCCTTGATCAGTTCTCGTACGGAGTTGGCGGCGCCGGAGAAGCACATGCCGACCGCGAGGATCAGCATGATCGTGCCCGCGTCGCCGTTGAACCGGGACGGCGGTGTCGGCTTGCCCAGGCCGAAGGTGGCCGGGATGACCACCGAGACCACGCCGAGCACCGCGGGCAGGATCACCATCAGGCCCAGGAAGCCCTTGTCGGAGGCGATGACCGAGGTGTAGCGGCGGATCAGGGTCCACAGCTGGGCGCCCCAGCCCTGCGGCTTGGGCGGCTTGATCGCCTGCGGCGGCGGCATCTGCACGGACTGCGCGGCGACGGCGTCGATGTCGGCCGCGTACATCTGGTAGTGCTGCGAGCCCTTCCAGCGGCCCGCCCAGTCGTAGTCGCGGTAGTTCTCGAACGCGGAGAAGACGTCGGCCCAGGTGCTGTAGCCGAAGAAGTTGAGCGCCTCCTCGGGCGGGCCGAAGTACGCCACGGAACCGCCGGGCGCCATCACCAGGAGCTTGTCGCAGATCGCCAGCTCGGCCACCGAGTGGGTGACCACGAGCACGGTGCGGCCGTCGTCGGCCAGGCCGCGCAGCAGCTGCATCACGTCGCGGTCCATGCCCGGGTCCAGGCCGGAGGTCGGCTCGTCCAGGAAGATCAGCGAGGGCTTGGTCAGCAGCTCCAGGGCGACCGAGACGCGCTTGCGCTGGCCGCCGGAGAGGGAGGTGACCTTCTTCTCCTTGTGGATGTCCAGCTTCAGCTCGCGCAGCACCTCGTCTATGCGCGCCTCGCGCTCGGACTCGGTGGTGTCCGCGGGGAAGCGCAGCTTGGCCGCGTACTTGAGGGCCTTCTTGACGGTCAGTTCCTTGTGCAGGATGTCGTCCTGCGGGACCAGACCGATGCGCTGGCGCAGCTCGGCGAACTGCTTGTACAGGTTCCGGTTGTCGTAGAGCACGTCGCCCTGGTTGGCGGGCCGGTAGCCGGTGAGCGCCTTCAGCAGGGTCGACTTGCCGGAGCCGGACGGGCCGATGACCGCGATCAGCGACTTCTCCGGGACGCCGAAGGAGACGTCCTTGAGGATCTGCTTGCCGCCGTCGACCGTCACCGTGAGGTGGCGGGCCGAGAAGGAGACCTCGCCGGTGTCGACGAACTCCTCGAGCTGGCCGCCCACGATGCGGAACGTGGAGTGGCCGACGCCGACGATGTCGTTGGGGCCGAGCAGGGCGGTGCCGCCCTTGGCGATCGGCTGGCCGTTGACGTACGTGCCGTTGTGCGAGCCCAGGTCGCGGATCTCGAAACGGCCGTCGGGCGTCGCGTGGAACTCGGCGTGGTTGCGGGAGACCTGGAGGTCGGAGACCACCAGCTCGTTCTCCAGCGCACGGCCGATGCGCATCACGCGGCCCAGCGACAGCTGGTGGAACGTGGTGGGGCTGCGGTCGCCGTAGACCGGCGGGGCCCCCGCGGCACCGCCGGCGCCCGGACCGCCGCCCTGCTGCGGTACCTGCGGCCGCTGTCCCGCGCCCTGCTGCTGCGGCCAGCCCTGCTGGGCGGGCTGCTGCGGGGGCGCCTGGTACGGCGGCGCCTGCTGCTGCCAGCCCTGCTGCCCCGGCGCCGCCTGCGGCTGCGCCTGCTGTGCCTGCGGCGCGGCGGCCTGCGCGCTGTAGGCGCCGGCCGCGGAGCCGGACAGGCTGACCCGCGGTCCGTCGGTCGCGTTGCCGAGGTGGACGGCCGAGCCCGGGCCGATCTCCATCTGGTGGATCCGCTGGCCCTGTACGTACGTGCCGTTGGTGCTGCCGTGGTCCTCGATGACCCAGCCGCGGCCTCCCCAGCTGATCGTGGCGTGCCGCCACGAGACCCGCGCGTCGTCGATCACCAGGTCGCCCTGCGGATCGCGACCGAGGGTGTACGACCTGGACGGATCGAGGGTCCAGGTCCTTCCGTTCAATTCGAGTACGAGTTCTGGCACTCCATGCCCCACGTTTTTGTCCCCCGAGTTACCCCCATCACAGGGAGTCTAGGGATGGCGAACATCGGTGGGAACTATTTCAGGCCCGCACCCGCGACCGAAAGTCGGGCGGTGTGAAGACCGCGCGCAGGCAGGCCCGGACGCCCCGTTGACGCGAGGAGAAACACCCCCGGAGAGTGGTAACCGCCCATGAGTCCCTACGGATCATGAGCAAATGGGGCAACTTGCCATGAATCGGGGGAATCCTGATGGCTGTTGGCGTCACCGGCGGTCACGTACGGCGCATTCGCTGGGCCGATGTGATCCTGGCCTCCATCGCCGCCGTGAGCTGGGCGCTGGTCGCGATGGCGGGCGCCGCGGCCCTCGGCCTGCACCTGCTGGGGGCGGACCGGCAGGGGTCGCTCGGGCCGATGACGGCCGCCGTCGTGGTGCTCGCCGTGGGCGGCTCGGTGACGCCCACCGGGAACGTGTCTGCCTTCGGCCTGGACGGCGCCGCGGCCCGAACGGCCGTCGACATCACGCCACTCGGCGTCTCCCTGGTCGGCGCGCTGGTCCTCGCGTACTTCTTCCTGCGCTCCCTGCGCGGTACGGGAGCGCACCTCGCCGCCGCCGAACTGGCCGCCCGCGTGGCCTCGTTGGCCGTGCTGTTCACCGCGGTCGTCGCCGGGCTCGCCTGGGCCGGGCACGACGTCATCACCTTCGACGGCGACGCGCTGGGCCTGGGGTCGCTGCCCGGGGGCGGGAGCGGCGGCTCCGGTGACGGGGGCCTGGAGATCCCCGGCCTCGGCGACATCGGCGGGCTGCTCCCGGACCGGCTCGGCGACCTGGCCGACGCCAAGGCGAAGGTCGGCTTCAGCGTGGACACCGCGGCCTCGCTGGCGGGCGGGCTGCTCTGGGTGCTCGGCACCGCGGTGATCGCCCTGCTCGCCTCCCGCCGCACCCCGCTGCCGGCCGGGCGCGCCTGGGACGCCGTGCACCGCGTGGTGCGGCCCGCCGCCTCCGCGCTGGTGCACGTGCTGCTGGTCGCCGTGCTCGCCGGGTGGGCGGCCGCGGCGTACGCGGCGGCCACCGACGACCACCCCGGCCGGATCGCGGGCGCCGCCCTCCTCGGGGCGCCCAACGGCGTGTGGCTGGCGGTGCCGCTCGGGCTCTTCGTGCCCTGGGACGGCGGCGCCACCGGGGCCCTGGCCCAGGCGCTGCCGCACCCGCTGGACGACCTCCTGAAGGTCTCGGCGAACGAGCCGGTCACGCTGGGCAGACTCGCCGAACTCGACGGGCGCGTCTGGCTGCTGCCCGTCGCCCTCGGCCTCGCGATGCTGTACGCGGGCGTGCTCACCGCCGTCCGGACCGCGCGCGGCGGCCTCGGCGCCATGGGCTTCGCGGGGCGCTGCGCCCTCAGGCTCGGCGTGCTCACCGCCCTCGCGCTCCCGCTGCTCGTGGCCCTGACCGGCATCTCGGTCGACGCCTCCCTCTCGGTGCTCGGCTTCAACGCCTTCGACGCGGGGATCCGGCTGCACGGCCGCGCCCTGACCGCGCTGGCCCTGGGTGCCGCCTGGGGCGCGGGGGCGGGCGCCCTGGGGGCGCTGCTCGCGCGCGCGGCGGGGGTCGCGGGGCGGCGGGCGGTGCTGCCGGGGGTGCCGGGGGCGGGGGTGCCGGGGGCCGCTCCGCCCGGGGCTCCCCCGGTGCCGGCCCGGAGCCCGGGCGCGCCTGCCGGGGTGCCCGGGATGCCCGGAGTGCCGCCGCCGCCCAGGAGCGCGCCGACCGTCAGCGCCTCGGGGCCCGTGGGCAGTGCGCCCGCACCGGGGCCCTCGGGACCTGCTCCCGGGCAGGGTGGCGGGCAGGGCGGCGGACCCGGTAGCGGGCAGGGCGGCCGTGGACCGTACCGGCCCTCCGTGCCGTACCGGCCGCCCAACCAGGACACCAACCCCTATCTGCGCCCGCCCCAGGGCGTCCACGGCGCCCCCACCGTCGCCGGACCGCTCACCCCCGACCAGCCGCCGCAGCCGCCGCGGGACGCTCCGGAGGAAGGTCCGCCGCCCCCGGGGAGGCCGCGCGGCGGGCGCTGACGGCGGCGCGGCCGTCCGCCAGGCGGGACGGGGGGTCTGGTGGCACCCGGTGCCCTATACGGTGGGAGCACCATGAGCGCATCGCAGACCTCTGACGTTCCCACTCTCCTCGTCAAGATCTTCGGGAAGGACCGCCCCGGGATCACCGCCGGTCTCTTCGACACCCTGGCCGCCTACTCCGTCGACGTGGTCGACATCGAGCAGGTCGTCTCCCGCGGCCGCCTCGTGCTGTGCGCGCTGGTCACCGCGCCGACCGCGGGCGGCACCAGCGAGGGCGAGCTGCGCGCCACCGTGCACAGCTGGGCCGAGTCCCTCAAGCTCCAGGCCGAGATCATCTCCGGCACCGGCGACAACCGGCCGCGCGGCAGCGGCCGCTCGCACGTCACCGTGCTGGGGCACCCGCTCACCGCCGAGTCCACCGCCGCCATCGCGGCCCGGATCGCCGGGGCGGGCGGCAACATCGACCGCGTCTTCCGGCTCGCCAAGTACCCGGTCACGGCCGTGGAGTTCGCGGTGTCGGGCGTGGAGACCGAGCCGCTGCGCACCACCCTGGCCATCGAGGCCGCGGGGATCGGCGTGGACATCGCGGTCGTCTCGGCCGGGCTGCACCGCCGGGCCCAGCGCCTGGTCGTGATGGACGTGGACTCCACCCTGATCCAGGACGAGGTCATCGAGCTGTTCGCGGCGCACGCGGGCTGCGAGGACAAGGTCGCCGAGGTCACCGCCGCGGCGATGCGCGGTGAACTGGACTTCGAGCAGTCGCTGCACGCGCGGGTCGCCCTGCTGGCCGGGCTCGACGCGTCGGTGGTGGAGAAGGTGCGCGCCGAGGTGCGGCTGACGCCGGGGGCCCGCACCCTGATCCGTACGCTCAAGCGGCTCGGCTACCAGGTGGGCGTGGTCTCCGGCGGGTTCACCCAGGTCACCGACGCGCTGCGGGAGTCCCTCGGGCTCGACTTCGCCTCGGCCAACACCCTGGAGATCGTGGACGGCAAGCTGACCGGGCGGGTCACCGGCGAGATCGTGGACCGGGCCGGGAAGGCGCGGCTGCTGCGCCGGTTCGCCACCGAGGCGGGCGTGCCGCTGGAGCAGACGGTCGCGATCGGCGACGGCGCCAACGACCTGGACATGCTGAACGCGGCCGGACTCGGTGTGGCGTTCAACGCCAAGCCGGTGGTCCGTGAGGCCGCCGACACCGCGGTGAACGTGCCGTTCCTGGACACCGTGCTGTACCTGCTCGGCATCACGCGCGAGGAAGTCGAGGCCGCGGACACCGTCGTCGCCTGACCGGCGGGAGCCGGCACACCTGACGTCGGCGGGAGACAACGCACCCGGCGTCCAAGGGAGTTGAGGGGCCCGGCACCCGAGGGGCGCCGGGCCCCTCCCCGTACGAGACGCCGGGCCTTCCCCGTACGAACGGAGGCCGCTCCTGGGTCGCGACTACTCGTGGGGCGCCCAGAACGAGACGAGCTTGCCCACCCCGTGCTCCACGGACTTCCAGGTGCCGGTGAAGCTGACGACGGCGAACGCGGCGGTCGGGAAGCCCGCGCGGTTCATCCGGGCCAGGGCGTCGCCCTCCACCTCGCCCGCGAGGGCGTCGGCCAGCGCGTGCGTGCCCGGGTTGTGGCCGATCATCACGAGGTCGTTCACGTCCTCGGGGGTCTCGTTCAGCACGGCGATCAGCTCGCCGAGCGAGGCCTCGTAGAGCCGGTCCTCGTAGACCGTGCGCGGGCGCTGGGGAAGCTCCTGCACCGCGAGCTTCCAGGTCTCGCGGGTGCGCACCGCGGTGGAGCAGAGGGCCAGGTCGAAGGCGAAGCCGGCTTCCGCGAGCCTGCGGCCCGCGACGGGGGCGTCCTTGCGGCCGCGCTCCGCGAGCGGTCGGTCGTGGTCGGACACCTGGGGCCAGTCGGCCTTCGCATGCCGGAGTAGGACGATCCTGCGGGGTGTATCGACGCTCATGCTTCCCAGCTTCGCATGAATCGCGCGGCCGGGCGCAGGGTGTTGACGGGCATCCCCGGCACGGGTGACGCCTAGCGTGACAGGAGCTCCTGGAGCTGCTGGAGCAGCCGTCCGAGGGCCGGGTCCGCGCCCGTCGCGTGCGCCTCTCCGGGACCGGCTATGAGCAGCAGCAGGGCGACGAAGGCGATGAGCGGGAGGGCGACCGCCCACCAGGGCAGCCGGGTGCCGATGCCCGCCGCGACCGGGGTGCGGGACCGGGTGTGGGTACGGGCCGACATGGCCGCCTCCGTCGGGGTGTTCGAGGGTCGTGGTGCGAGGTACCTCAAACGTACGGATCAAGGAGCCCCGGGCCCATCCGGAGGTCCACCCACTTCACCCTGACCCTGACCCCCTAGGGGACGGGGGGTTAACCCCACCCGCTCCCCCGGCGGCCCGGTGGTTCAGCGGCTCGACGACCCAGCGACCCAACGGCGCAGAGGGCCAGCGGCCCAGAGGCGCCACAGCTCAACACCTCAGAGGTTCAACGGCTCAGAGGTTCAACGGCTCACGGCGACGCGATCGAGGCGATGATCCCGATGACCACCGTGATCGCGAGCATGGCGCCGAGCACGATGAGCAGCTTCTTCTGGCCGTTGGGCGGGTTCGGGTCGAGCACAGGTCCAGGCATGGACCCAGTCTCGCACCTCAGCATTCGTCCTCGATCGTCCGGTCCCGTCCCGCGAGCGAGCCCACGACGATCTGCGGCAGCATCAGGCCGGCCATCAACAGCAGCGGCACGCCCCAGCCGCCCGTCGCCCCGTACAGCACGCCGACCAGCAGCGGGCCCGGGATCGACAGCAGGTAGCCGACGCTCTGCGCGAAGGCCGACAGGCGCACCACCCCGGCACCGGTCCGCGCCCGCATGCCGATCATCGTGAGGGCCAGCGGGAAGGCGCAGTTGGAGACGCCGAGCAGCAGCGCCCAGGCCCAGGCGCCGCCCGCCGGCGCGAAGTACAGGCCGGCGTAGCCGGTGAGGCCGCACAGGCCGAGGACCAGGACGATCGGGCCCTGGTTCCTCATCCGGGTCGCCAGGCGCGGGATGACGAAGGCGAGCGGCACGCCCATGACCATGGTCACGGCGAGCAGGACGCCCGCGGTGGACGCGGAGACCCCGGCGTCGCGGAAGATCTGCGGCATCCAGCCCATGGTGATGTACGCGCCGGTGGCCTGGAGGCCGAAGAAGACGGCGAGCGCCCAGGCGGTGCGGCTGCGGGTGATGCGCGGCGCGGCGCCCTCCGGCGCGGCGGCGGCCACCGGCCCGGCGGGGGCGGCCCGGTCGCGGTCGCGGGCGAGCGGGATCCAGGGCAGGACGGCGACGGCGGCGAGCGCGGACCACACCATCAGTCCGGTCTGCCAGCTGCCGCCCAGCGCCTCGGTCATGGGCACGGTCGCGGCGGCGGCCAGGGAGGTGCCCATGGCCAGGGCCATCGAGTAGAGCCCGGTCATGGTGCCGACGCGGTCGGGGAAGTACCGCTTGACGATCACCGGCATCAGCACGTTGCTGACGGCGATGCCCATCAGGGCCAGCGCGCTGGCGGCGAGGAAGCCCGCAGTGCCGCCCGCGAAGGGGCGGACGGCCAGGCCGGCCGCGATGGCGACCATGCCGGCGCAGACGACGGCGCCCGCGCCGTAGCGGCGGGCCAGCCGCGGGGCGGTGATGCCGAAGATCGCGAAGCAGAGGGCCGGTACGGAGGTGAGGACGCCGGCGACGCCGCCGCTCATCCGCAGCCCGTCGCGGACCTCCTCGTTGAGGGCGCCCAGGCTGGTGATCGCGGGGCGCAGGTTGAGCGCGGCGAGCACGATGCCGACGATCAGGAACCGCACCGTCCACACGCCCGGCCGCGCGGGGGCGTCCTGGGTGGTCGGGGCGGGGGCCTCTTGGGCGTGGCTCAGGGTCCGGGTCTCGTCGGGCATGGCACCATCATAGAATCATGGGATGATTGGTTGTCCAATCCGTTCCCACCGCCCCGACCGGCCCGGCCTCCACGCCACCGTCCGGCCGTCCGGTCCCGTACGGTCCCATCCGGTCCGAGCAGCAGGAGCATCATGTCGCTGACCTCCCCCCGGCGTTCCGGCCTCTCCGACCAGGTGATCGCGCAGCTGCGCAACCAGATCACCTCCGGCGAGTGGCCGGTCGGGTCCCGCATCCCGACCGAGCCGGAGCTCGTCGAGCAGCTGGGGGTGGCCCGCAACACGATCCGCGAGGCCGTCCGGGCGCTCGCCCACAACGGCCTCCTGGACATCCGCCAGGGCTCGGGCACCTACGTGCTGGCCACCAGCGAGCTGGCGGGCGTGATGCACCGGCGGTTCGCCGACGCCGACCCCCGGCACATCGCCGAGCTGCGCTCCACCCTGGAGTCCTCCGGCGCCCGGCTGGCCGCCGAGCGCCGCACCGAGCGGGACCTGGCCCAGCTCGACGCGCTGCTCGCCCGGCGCGAGGAGGCCTGGGAGTCGGGCGAGGCGGACCGCTTCGTGACCGCCGACGCGGCCTTCCACCACGCGGTGGTGTCGGCCTCGCACAACGACGTGCTGACCGAGATGTACGCGGACCTGGGCGACCTGCTGCGCGCGTGGCTGCGGGGCGACGTGGGCGCCGTGCTGCTGCCGGAGAACCACATGGACCACGCGCGCCTGGTCGCCGCGATCCGCGCGGGCGACGGGGACACCGCGGCGGCGGAGGCGGCCGGCTACCCGTTCATGTGCCTGCGGGCCCCGGCACCGGCCGGTGGCTGACCCAGACCTCCCGCACCTCCGTCCAGCAGCGGTCCGCCAGCTCCACGTACTCCGTGGGCCCGACGTCCACCGGGGCGCCGTCGGCGTCGACGTCCCACCAGTTCGCGCACTCCACGTGCAGCTGGACGCGGTCGGTGTCCGGGTAGGGGTTGTGACAGGACGCGGTGACGTGGGACCCGCTCACCCCGGTGACGCAGTCCGCGCCGAAGGGCCGGGGGGCCGGTTCCGCGCGCACGGCGCGCGGGGCGTGCGCGACCGAGGACTGCGCCCCGGGCACCAGCCAGAGGCAGACCGCGCAGGCGGCCAGGGCCGCGGTGGTGGAACGCCAGGTGGTACGCACCTGTGGGACCTCCTCGGCCGGAAGTGCGGGGAGGGCACGAGCTCTGCCCCACCACCCTCACCCGCCGCACCGCCCCCGCGCCCGCCGCGAAGGCCGAACGGGCGATGCCCCGCACCCTGTCGGGTGCGGGGCATCGTCTCCGTACGACCGGAGGGACGTGCGGTACGGCCGGGGCGTCAGGCGCCGATCGCGTGCAGGCCGCCGTCCACGTGGACGATCTCGCCGGTGGTCTTCGGGAACCAGTCCGACAGCAGGGCCACGATGGCCTTGCCGGCCGGCTCGGGGTCCGCCAGGTCCCAGGCGAGCGGGGAGCGGGAGTTCCAGACGTCCGCCAGGTCGCTGAAGCCCGGGATGGACTTGGCGGCCATCGAGCCGAGCGGGCCCGCGGAGACCAGGTTGCAGCGGATGTCCTGCTTGCCCAGGTCGCGCGCCATGTAGCGGCTGGTGGCCTCCAGGGCGGCCTTGGTCGGGCCCATCCAGTCGTACTGCGGCCAGGCGTACTGCGCGTCGAAGGTCAGGCCGACCACCGAGCCGCCCTCGGTCATCAGCGGCAGCAGCGCCATCGTCAGTGACTTCAGCGAGAACGCCGAGACGTGCATGGCGGTGGCCACGGACTCGAACGGCGTGTTCAGGAAGTTGCCGCCGAGCGCGTCCTGCGGGGCGAAGCCGATGGAGTGCACGACGCCGTCGAGGCGGTCGCCGAGCTGCTCGCGGACCAGGCCCTCCAGGCGGGCCAGGTGCTCGTCGTTGGACACGTCGAGCTCGATGACCTTGACGTTCTCGGGCTTGGGCAGCTTCTTGGCGATGCGCTCGGTGAGCGTGGGCCGCGGGAAGGCGGTGAGGATGATCTCCGCGCCCTGCTGCTGGGCGATCTTCGCGGCGTGGAACGCGATGGAGGACTCCATCAGCACACCGGTGATGAGGATCTTCTTGCCCTCGAGGATTCCACTCATGATGGTCAGTGACCCATGCCCAATCCGCCGTCAACCGGGATGACGGCTCCAGTGATGTACGAGGCGTCGTCGGACGCCAGGAAGCGGACCGCCGCGGCGATCTCCTCCGGCTGCGCGTAGCGGCCGAGCGGCACCTGCTTCACGATGTTCGCGCGCTGGTCGTCGGTCAGCACCTTGGTCATGTCGGTGTCGACGAAACCGGGGGCGACGACGTTGAAGGTGATGTTGCGCGAACCCAGCTCCCGGGCCAGCGAGCGGGCGAAGCCGACCAGTCCGGCCTTCGAGGCGGCGTAGTTGGCCTGGCCGGCCGAGCCGAGGAGGCCGACGACCGAGGAGATCAGGACGACGCGGCCCTTCTTGGCGCGCAGCATGCCGCGGTTGGCACGCTTGACGACGCGGAAGGTGCCGGTCAGGTTGGTCTCGAGGACGGACGTGAAGTCCTCCTCGGACATGCGCATCAGGAGCTGGTCACGGGTGACGCCGGCGTTGGCCACCAGCACCTCGACCGGACCGTGCTTCTCCTCGATCTCCTTGTAGGCCTGCTCCACCTGCTCGGTGTCGGTGATGTCGCACTTGACGGCCAGGAAGCCGGCCGGCGGCTCGCCCGACCGGTACGTGATCGCGACCTTGTCGCCGGCCTCGGCGAACGCGCGGGCGATGGCGAGGCCGATGCCCCGGTTTCCTCCGGTGACGAGAACCGAGCGGCTCAACGGATCACCCTTTCGATAGCGGTCTGGTACCTCGAAAACCTATCGGTACGGCCCGGCTCGTGTGGAATCGGGCCCTGACAGTGGCTGCTGGGAAGCACTGTCGGGTCCCTACAGAAAAGGGACTGGGCACCGGGCCCGGTCGCGCGACATGATCGGGGCGACCGTCTCACACCAAACGGGAGACACCTGTGCCAACTGGGACCCATTCGATCGACGAAGCCTTCCTGCGGCTACCGCTGCGGGCCCTCGCCGACGCCGCACTGGCCCGCGCGCGAGCGCTGGGCGCCGAGCACGCGGACTTCCGCCTGGAGCGGGTGCGCAGCGCCTCCTGGCGGCTGCGCGACGCCCGGCCCGCGGGCTCGTCCGACACCACCGACCTCGGCTACGCGGTGCGGGTGGTGCACGGCGGCGCCTGGGGGTTCGCCTCCGGCGTCGACCTCACCATGGACGCCGCCGCGCGGGTCGCCTCGCAGGCGGTCGCGATGGCCCAGCTGTCCGCGCGGGTGATCGCGGCCGCCGGGTCGGACGAGCGGGTGGAGCTGGCGGCGGAGCCGGTGCACGCCGAGCGGACCTGGGTCTCGTCGTACGAGATCGACCCGTTCACCGTGCCCGACGAGGACAAGACGGGGCTGCTGGCCGACTGGAGCGGGCGGCTGCTGCGCGCGGACGGCGTGGCGCACGTGGACGCCTCGCTGCTCACCGTGCACGAGAACAAGTTCTACGCGGACACCGCGGGCACCGTCACCACGCAGCAGCGCGTCCGGCTGCACCCGCAGCTGACGGCCGTCGCGGTGGACGCCACGACCGGCGAGTTCGACTCGATGCGCACCATCGCCCCGCCGGCCGGGCGCGGCTGGGAGTACCTGACGGGCACCGGCTGGGACTGGGACGCGGAGCTGGAGGAGATCCCGGCGCTGCTGACCGAGAAGATGCGCGCGCCCAGCGTCGAGGCGGGCGCCTACGACCTGGTCATCGACCCCTCCAACCTGTGGCTGACCATCCACGAGTCGATCGGCCACGCCACCGAGCTGGACCGGGCGCTCGGCTACGAGGCGGCCTACGCGGGCACCTCCTTCGCCACCTTCGACCAGCTCGGCAAGCTGACGTACGGCTCGTCGGTGATGAACGTGACCGGTGACCGCACCGCCGAGCACGGCCTGGCGACCATCGGCTACGACGACGAGGGCGTCGAGGGCCAGTCCTGGGACCTGGTGAAGGACGGCACGCTGGTGGGCTACCAGCTGGACCGGCGCATCGCGAAGCTCACCGGGCTCGGCCGCTCCAACGGCTGCGCCTACGCCGACTCCCCCGGGCACGTGCCCGTGCAGCGCATGGCCAACGTCTCGCTCCGGCCGGAGCCGGGCGGGCTGTCGACGGAGGACCTGATCGGCGGGGTGGAGCGCGGCATCTACGTCGTCGGCGACCGCTCCTGGTCCATCGACATGCAGCGCTACAACTTCCAGTTCACCGGGCAGCGCTTCTTCCGCATCGAGAACGGGCGGCTCGCCGGGCAGCTGCGGGACGTGGCGTACCAGGCGACGACCACCGACTTCTGGGGCTCCATGGAGAAGGTCGGCGGCCCCCAGACGTACGTCCTGGGCGGCGCCTTCAACTGCGGCAAGGCCCAACCGGGCCAGGTCGCGGCGGTCTCGCACGGCTGCCCCTCGGCCCTCTTCCGGGGCGTCAACGTTCTGAACACCACCCAGGAGGCCGGCCGATGAGCCCCCGTACGACCAAGCCGCACGAGATCGTCGAGCGCGCCCTGGAGCTGTCCACCGCCGACGGCTGCGTGGTCATCGCCGACGAGCTCTCCTCCGCCAACCTGCGCTGGGCCGGGAACGCCCTGACCACCAACGGCGTGACCCGCGGCCGCACCCTGACCGTGATCGCCACGGTCGACGGCACCGAGGGCACCGCCTCGGGCGTCGTCTCCCGCACCGCCGTCACCGCCGACGACCTGGAGCCCCTGGTGCGGGCCGCGGAGGCCGCCGCGCGCGCCGCGGGCCCCGCCGAGGACGCCCGGCCGCTGGTCACCGGGGTGCCCGCGAGCCCGGACTTCGCGGACGCGCCCGCCGAGACCTCCTCGGCCGTCTTCACGGACTTCGCGCCCGCCCTAGGCGAGGCCTTCGCCCGGGCCCGGGAGGGGGGCCGCGAGCTGTACGGCTTCGCCAGTCACGAGCTGACCTCCACCTACCTGGGCACCTCCACGGGCCTGCGGCTGCGGCACGACCAGCCGAACGGCACGCTGGAGCTGAACGCCAAGTCGCCCGACCGGACCCGGTCGGCCTGGGCGGGCCGGGCCACCCGGGACTTCAAGGACGTGGACCCGGGCGCCCTGGACGCGGAGCTGGCCGTCCGGCTCGGCTGGGCGGAGCGCCGGATCGAGCTGCCCGCGGGCCGCTACGAGACGCTGCTGCCGCCGACCGCGGTCGCGGACCTGCTGATCTACCAGCTGTGGTCGTCGGCGGCCCGGGACGCGGCCGAGGGCCGTACCGTCTTCTCCCGCCCCGGCGGCGGCACCCGGGTCGGCGAGCGGCTCTCGCCGCTGCCGCTGAACCTGCGCAGCGACCCGCACGAGCCCGGTCTGGAGTCCGCGCCGTTCGTCGTGGCGCACTCCTCGGGCGACGACTCGTCGGTGTTCGACAACGGACTGCCGCTGGAGCCCACCGCGTGGGTGCGCGAGGGCGAGCTGGCCCGGCTGACCACCACCCGGCACAGCGCCGCCCTCACCGGGCTGCCGGTGGCCCCGACGGTGGGCAACCTGGTGCTGGACGGCGGTGGCGACCGCTCGCTGGCGGAGATGGTGGCCGCGACCGGGCGCGGGCTGCTGCTGACCTGCCTGTGGTACATCCGCGAGGTCGACCCGGCGACGCTGCTGCTGACCGGGCTGACCCGGGACGGCGTCTACCTGGTGGAGGACGGCGAGGTGGTCGGCGAGGTGAACAACTTCCGGTTCAACGAGTCGCCGGTGGACCTGCTGTCGCGCGCCTCGGAGGCGGGGCGGACCGAGCGGACGCTGCCGCGCGAGTGGGGCGACTACTTCACCCGGGCCGCGATGCCGGCGCTGCGGGTGCCGGACTTCAACATGAGCTCGGTCAGCAAGGGCGTGTGACCGCCCGCGGCGATCGGACCCGGTCGGCGAGGGCGTGTGACCGCCCGCGGCGCTTTAACCCGGTCGGCGAGGGCGTCTGACCCGCCTAGACTGGCCGGAGACCCTTTTCATCCCGTACAGAGGAGACGTACGACCGTGACGGACATCGTCGACGAGCTGAAGTGGCGCGGGCTGCTCGCCCAGTCCACTGACGAGGACGCCCTGCGCAAGGCGCTCGCGGACGGTCCCGTGACGTTCTATTGCGGCTTCGACCCGACCGCGGCCAGCCTGCACGTCGGGCACCTGGTGCAG
Organism: Streptomyces sp. NPDC001941; assembly: GCF_040296945.1. Lineage (NCBI taxonomy): Bacteria > Bacillati > Actinomycetota > Actinomycetes > Kitasatosporales > Streptomycetaceae > Streptomyces > Streptomyces sp. NPDC001941. Next base: position 28,015 of record NZ_JBEOYE010000030.1, read on the forward strand.
GTGCTGACCATGCGCCGCCTGCAGCAGGCCGGCCTGCGGCCGCTGGCCCTGGTGGGCGGCGCGACGGGTCAGATCGGCGACCCGCGCCCGACCGCGGAGCGCACGCTGAACGACCCGGCGACCATCGCCCTGTGGGTGGACCGGCTGCGCGCCCAGATCGAGCCGTACCTGTCCTTCGAGGGCGAGAACGCGGCGACGATGGTCAACAACCTGGACTGGACCGCGGGGCTGTCCGCGATCGAGTTCCTGCGGGACATCGGCAAGCACTTCCGCGTCAACAAGATGCTCACCAAGGACTCGGTCGCCCGCCGTCTGGAGTCCGAGCAGGGCATCAGCTACACCGAGTTCAGCTACCAGCTGCTCCAGGGCATGGACTTCCTGGAGCTGTACCGCCGCCACGGCTGCACCATGCAGCAGGGCGGCAGCGACCAGTGGGGCAACCTCACGGCCGGCCTGGACCTGATCCACCGCCTGGAGCCGGACGCCGAGGTGCACGCCGTGGCGACGCCGCTGATGACCAAGGCGGACGGCACCAAGTTCGGCAAGTCCGAGACGGGCACCCTGTGGCTCGACCCTGAGATGACCACTCCGTACGCGTTCTACCAGTTCTGGCTGAACACGGACGACCGGGACGTCTCCCGCTACCTGCGGATCCTGTCCTTCAAGTCCCGCGAGGAGCTGGCGGAGCTGGAGCGGCAGACCGAGGAGCGCCCGCAGGCGCGCGCCGCCCAGCGCGCGCTGGCGGAGGAGCTGACCACGCTGGTGCACGGCGCCGGCCAGTGCGCCGCCGTCATCAACGCCTCCAAGGCGCTGTTCGGCCAGGGCGAGCTCGCGGACCTGGACGAGGCGACGCTGCGCGCCGCGCTGTCGGAGCTGCCGCACGCGCGGGTCTCGGAGCTGGGGCAGGTCGTGGACCTGTTCGCCGAGGTCGGCCTGGTGGCCAGCAAGTCGGCGGCGCGCCGCACGGTGAAGGAGGGCGGTGCGTACGTGAACAACGTCAAGGTCACCGCCGAGGACGCCGTGGCGACCACCGGTGACCTGCTGCACGGCCGCTGGCTGGTGCTGCGGCGCGGCAAGAAGAACCTGGCGGCGGTGGAGGTCACGGCCTGACCGCCGCGCCCTGTGCGTCGCACGGGTGGCCCGGGTCCGCGGAGCGTCGCGGAACCGGGCCACCGGTGTGCCGGGCGGAAACGGTCGGGAACTGCCCGGCGCGCGGGCCGGACCCCTTGCGGGGCCCGGCCTCCGTGCACGTCAGGTGCGTTGTCTGTCCCCTCTGATCGCCTGCCAGAGCAGGTCGCCCACACCGACCACGGCGACGGCGCCGATCAGCTGGAGCAGGTGCCTGATCCAGTCGATTCCCTTGGTGTCGTTGACTCCGATCCAGCTCGCGACGGCATTGCCTACGATGCTGCCGAGAATTCCGAACACGGTCGTCAGCCACAGTGGGATCTGCTGTTTGCCCGGCAGGATCGCCTTCGCGATCAGACCGAGCACCAGACCCACGATGATTGCCCACAACCAGCTCATGGTCGCCTCCTCATGCGGCGCGGTGTGCCCATGTGCGCCCAGTCTCCGGCCATCGGCCATACGGCGCATGTCGGACGAGTCCGTACGTGTCGTCCGGGGCGTCCCGGCCCGGTGAAGTCCGGCCCCGCTCTCGTACCGCGCGGACCCCGGGCGTACGGTGGAACGACGCGAGGGCCGGGGAGAGCCCCCAGGGAGTTACGGGTGGTGGACGCGATGCGGAAGCACGGTGGCGCCGAGGTCTTCCGGATCACCGGAGCCCGGCAGGGCCTCGCGGACGACGTGCGCGGTCGGCAGCGCCGGTACGTGATCTCGATGCTGGTGCGGACACTCTCCGTGATCGGCGCGGCGGTGCTGTGGAACGTGGAGCGGCACGTGGCGATCGTCTGCCTCGCCCTGGGCGTGCTGCTGCCGTACGTGGCCGTGGTGATCGCCAACGCGGGGCGGGAGAACGCGCCCGGGCTGCCCTCCACGTTCGTGCCCGCGCCGGTGCGCCCGGCCCTTCCGGCGCCGGAACCGGTGGCGGACGAGCGGACGGAACGGCGCTTCGAGCAGACCTGATCGCGGCCGGTCGCGGCGGCGGTCCTTCCGTTTGCGGCACGGCCCGCACGGGGGCCGAAGCTCAAGAAAAGCTCAGATCAATCATGAAGTTCCAGTGCACCGCACCGGGGTCCGCGTGACATACTGCCTGTGCGCTCCGCATCCCCCGTCGGAGCGACGGACCGACGCCGGGCAGCTCCCCCCGTGGCTGCTCGGCGTCGCCTTGTTTCCAGGCCGTTTTGGGACGAAACCGTGAGTGAAGAGAACCCGATCTGCTCCGCCAAGGGCTGCCGCGCCGACGCCGTGTGGGTACTGGCGTGGAACAACCCGAAGCTGCACACGCCGGAGCGCCGCAAGACCTGGCTCGCGTGCGACGAGCACCGCGAGCACCTGTCGCGCTTCCTGGACGTCCGGAGCTTCCTGAAGGACGTCGTGACGCTCGCCGACTGGCAGGAGCGGGAGCGCGGGGCGTAGCCCCGACGGGGACGGCCACCGCCCGTACCACAGGGCTCCGGTCAGCCGCCGATCGCCGACATCGGGCGGTCGGGCTGCAGGAACGTCGGGTCGTCGAGACCGGATCCGGCCTTCTTGCCCCACATCGCGACCTTCCAGATGCGGGCGACCTCCTCGTCCGGCGCGTCCGAGCGCAGCGCGGCCCGCAGGTCGGTCTCCTCGGTGGCGAACAGGCAGGTGCGGATCTGCCCGTCGGCCGTCAGCCTCGTACGGTCGCAGGCGCGGCAGAAGGGGCGGGTGACGGAGGCGATGACGCCCACCCGGTGGGAGCCGCCGTCCACGACCCAGCGCTCGGCGGGCGCGGAGCCGCGCTCGTCGTCGCCCTCGGCGGTGAGGGTGAAGCGGGTGCGCAGGGAGGCCAGGATGTCACCGGCCGTGATCATGCCGTCGCGCTTCCAGCCGTGCTGGGCGTCCAGCGGCATCTGCTCGATGAAGCGCAGCTCGTAGTCGTGCTCCACGGCCCAGGCCAGCAGGTCGGGGGCCTCGTCGTCGTTGAGCCCCGGCATCAGCACCGAGTTGACCTTCACCGGAGTGAGTCCGGCGTCGCGCGCGGCGGCCAGGCCCTCCAGGACGTCCTTGTGGCGGTCACGGCGGGTGAGCGTCTTGAAGACGTCGGGCCGCAGGGTGTCCAGCGAGACGTTGACCCGGTCGAGGCCGGCCGCCTTGAGGGCGGCGGCGGTGCGCTTGAGGCCGATGCCGTTGGTCGTCAGGGACATCCGGGGGCGCGGCTCCAGGGCCGCGCAGCGCTCCACGATGCCGACCAGGCCGGGGCGCAGCAGGGGCTCGCCGCCGGTGAAGCGGACCTCGGTGACGCCCAGGTCGGTGACGGCGATGCGGACCAGCCGGACGATCTCGTCGTCGGTGAGCAGGTCCGGCTTGGAGAGCCACTGCAGGCCCTCCTCGGGCATGCAGTACGTACACCTCAGGTTGCACCGGTCGGTCAGTGAGACCCGCAGGTCGGTGGCGACTCGGCCGTAGGTGTCGATGAGCACTGCTGGCCCCCTCCCGGACGATCAGGACGTCGTGGCGCCGTGGTGGCGCGACGACGTGTGCGGTGCGACGGGATCGAGCCTACGCCAGCACACCGACAACATCAGGGGCCGATTGTCACGAGGTACGGCACGGCCGCGTCGTAGGGTCCTACGACGCGGCCGTGTCCCAGAGGTCCGCGCAGGTCAGTGGGCGCCGACTCCGGTGAGCGACTTGACCTCGAGCTCCGCGTACTTGCCCTTGTCCGGCTGCTCCTTGGACAGCAGCGAGCCGATCCAGCCGAGCAGGAAGCCCAGCGGGATGGAGACCAGGCCCGGGTTCTCCAGCGGGAACCAGTGGAAGTCGACGGTCTTGAACATCGACGTCTTGGGGTTGCCGGAGACCACCGGGGAGAACAGCACCAGCACCACGGAGCTGACCAGGCCGCCGTAGATGGACCACAGCGCGCCCTGGGTGGTGAAGCGCTTCCAGAACAGGCTGTAGAGGAGCGTCGGCAGGTTGGCGGACGCGGCGACCGCGAACGCCAGGGCGACCAGCCCGGCGACGTTGAGGTCGCGGGCGAGGGCGCCGAGGGCGATGGAGACGATGCCGATGAAGACGGTCGCCCAGCGGGCCGCCCGCACCTCCTCCTTCTCGCTGGCCTGGCCCTTGCGGATCACGTTCGCGTAGATGTCGTGCGCGAAGGACGACGACGAGGCGAGGGTGAGGCCGGCGACGACGGCGAGGATGGTGGCGAAGGCGACCGCGGAGATCACGGCCAGCAGGATCGCGCCGCCCGCCGAGTCCGTGCCGCCGATGTGCAGGGCGAGCAGCGGGGCGGCGGTGTTGCCCGCCTTGTTGGACGCGGTGATCTCGGCCGGGCCGACGAGCGCGGCCGCGCCGAAGCCCAGCGCGATGGTCATCAGGTAGAACGCGCCGATGATGCCGATGGCCCAGTTGACGGACTTGCGGGCGGCCTTGGCGGTGGGGACGGTGTAGAAGCGGATCAGGATGTGCGGCAGTCCCGCGGTGCCGAGCACCAGGGCGATGCCGAGCGAGAGGAAGTCCAGCTTGGAGGTGCCGGTGGCGCCGTACTTCAGGCCGGGCTCCAGGAACGCCGCGCCCTTGCCGCTGTTCTCCGCCGCCTTGCCCAGCAGGTCGGAGATGTTGAAGTGGAACTTCAGCAGGACCAGGAAGGTGATGAGCAGGGTGCCCGCGATGAGCAGGACGGCCTTGACCATCTGCACCCAGGTGGTGCCCTTCATGCCGCCGATGGTGACGTACACGATCATCAGCAGGCCGACCAGGGCCACGATCGCGACCTTGCCGCCGTCGCTGGTGATGCCCAGCAGCAGCGAGACCAGGACGCCCGCGCCCGCCATCTGGGCGAGCAGGTAGAAGATCGAGACGACGATGGTGGAGGTGCCCGCGGCGGTGCGCACCGGGCGCTGGCGCATCCGGTAGGCGAGGACGTCGCCCATGGTGAACCGGCCGGAGTTGCGCAGCGGCTCGGCCACCAGGAGCAGCGCGACCAGCCAGGCGACCAGGAAGCCGATGGAGTACAGGAAGCCGTCGTAGCCGAACAGGGCGATGGCGCCGGCGATGCCGAGGAAGGACGCGGCGGACATGTAGTCGCCGGAGATCGCCAGGCCGTTCTGGAAGCCGGTGAACTGGCGGCCGCCCGCGTAGAAGTCGGCGGCGGACTTGGTCTGCCGGCCGGCCCACACGGTGATCACCAGGGTCGCGACCACGAACAGGCCGAAAAGAGTGATGATCAGCGGGCGGTGCTGGGTGGTGGCGCTCTCGGCGGCGAGCGTCAGGGTCGTGCTCATGCGTCGGCCTCCATACGGGACTTGATCGCTTCCGCCTTGGGGTCGAGCTTCTCGGCCGCGTGCCGCGAGTAGAGCCAGGCGATGAGGAAGGTGGTCAGGAACTGTCCGAGGCCGAGCACGAGGGCCACGTTGATGTTGCCGAAGAGCTTGGTGCCCATGAAGCCGCCCGCGTAGTTGGACAGCAGCACGTACAGCAGGTACCAGGCGATGAACCCGAGGGTGAGGGGGAAGGCGAAGGAGCGGTGCGCGCGCCGCAGCTCGCCGAACTCCGCGCTCTCCTGCACCACGACGAACTCCTCGGTCGTGGGCTGGGCGGACCTGGTGTCCGTGCCGCCCTCGGGCGGCGGTGCATCGGTAGCCACGGATTCTCCTCGCGACGCGGGTGCGGTAGGGATGGACAAGAAGTGCCTCACAGGGGTCGGCGGGTGATGTTGGTCCTCCCCCTGACAACGGCACGGAGCGCGGGGCCGGGTGGTTCAATGCCGGCCGTTTTCTCCGCCCGGATTTCCGGCGTTGTCCGTCAACTCATTGATGTGCCGGGATGATCGGCGATAGCTTCCGTGGTCATGTACCCGTCCGTGCGCAACGGGGCGTGCGGGCGACGGACACGGATGATGTGGAGAACCCATGGCTCATCTGGGAAGCAGACGCGGGCGGATACTCGCCCTGCCCGCCGGTCTGGCCCTCACGGCCTCCCTCGGCTTCCTGCCCGCGGGCGCGGCGACGGCCGCCCCCGCCGGGGGCGCACCGGCCGCCGTCACGGCCGACGGCCCCTCGATGTCGTACGTCGTGAACGTCAAGGGCGGCAAGAGCGTCGCCAAGTCGGTCAAGAAGGCCATCAAGGCCGCCGGTGGCGACGTCGTCATCGCGTACGACCAGATCGGCGTCATCGTCGTCCACTCGAAGAACGCGCAGTTCGCGCAGACGATCCGCAAGACACGCGGGGTCGAGTCGGCGGGTGCCACCCGTACGGTTCCGCTCGCCGCGCAGTCGAGCGACGACATCGCCGCCGAGCAGCCGCTGACCGCCGCGGAGGCGCAGGCCGCGGCGGCGAAGGCGGCCAGGGCCACCAAGGCGGGCGACGAGCAGGACGCCCTGGAGCCGCTGCAGTGGGACCTGCCCGCCATCAAGGCGGACAAGGCGCACAAGCGGTCGCTGGGCAGCCGCAACGTCACGGTCGCCGTGATCGACTCCGGTGTGGACGACACCCACCCGGACATCGCGCCGAACTTCGACGAGAAGGCCTCGGCGAGCTGTCTGGGCGGTGTGCCGACGCAGAAGGACAAGGCGTGGCGTCCGGTCGCCGGCGAGAGCGACCACGGCATGCACGTGGCGGGCACCATCGCCGCCGCGAAGAACGGCGTCGGCATCACGGGCGTGGCGCCGGGCGTGAAGGTGGCCAGCCTGAAGGTGGCGGAGCCCGCCACCGGCCTGTACTACACCGAGGCCGTGGTCTGTTCGCTGGTGTGGGCCGTGGAGCACGGGGCCGACGTGAGCAACAACAGCTACTACACGGACCCGTGGCTGTACAACTGCAAGAACGACCCCGACCAGAAGGCGCTCGTCGACGCGCTGACCCGGGCGACCCGCTACGCGGAGCGCAAGGGCATGGTCAACGTCGCCGCGGCGGGCAACTCCAGCCAGGACCTGGCCGCCGAGGAGATCCTGGACGACAGCAGCCCCGACGACAGCACCCCCTCGGACCGTGTCATCAACCCGCGCGAGTGCCTGGACATCCCGTCCATGCTGCCGGGCGTGGTGACCGTGTCGGCGACGGGTGCCAAGGGCCTGAAGGCGTCGTACTCCAACTACGGCACGGGCGTCATCGACATCGCGGCGCCGGGCGGCGACCGCACGATCTACCAGGCCCCGGAGCCGCCGGCGGTCAACGGTCTGATCCTGTCGACCCTGCCGGGCAACAAGTACGGCTACAAGGGCGGTACGTCGATGGCGTCCCCGCACGTCGCGGGCGTGGTGGCGCTGCTGAAGTCGACGAACCCGTGGGCCTCGGCCGGTGAGCTGAAGCAGATGCTGTACGAGCAGGCGGACGACACCGCGTGCGGCGCGCCCTACGACATCGACGGCGACGGCAAGATCGACGCCGTGTGCGCGGGCAACAAGCGCTACAACAGCTTCTACGGCACGGGTGTGGCGGACGCGCTGGACGCGGTGCGCCGCTGATCGTCCCTCGTTCCCCGCGGCCCGAGGCGTCGCTGACGCGCCGGGCGGGGCGTGAGGTCGTGAAACGGAGGACCCCGGTGCGGTGCGCCGGGGTCCTTCGTGTGGGCGGGTGGGTACGGGTCCGGGGGCCGGGGACGGGTGGGTACGGGGCCCGGTGCCGGGGTCGGGTTGGGTACGGTCCCGGGGCGCGCGGCCGCGTTCACTCCGGCGCGGACCACCTGGCCGGGTCGGCGCCCCACTGCCCCGACGGGCGCGCCCAGTCCGACGGGCCGCCCTCGAAGCCCACCGCGGGCAGCGCGTACCGCAGCCGTCCGCGCGACGTGTCCCGCTCCACCAGGTGCGCCGCGTGGTCGGGCGCCCCCTGCGCGTGCGGCTCCCCGGCCAGTTCGCCGGTCAGCCAGTGCCCGGTGCGGGCCAGCGACAGGCGCACCAGCCGGCCGCCGCCGAGGGCCAGCGCGCGCAGCACCCCGGCGGCCAGCAGATAGCCGCTGCCGTGGTCCAGGGCCTGGGCGGGCAGCGCCCCCGGCTCCCGCTCCGAGCCCTCCGAGCCCTCCAGGAGTGCGATGCCCGTGGCCGCCTGGACCAGGCTGTCGAAGCCCCTGCGCGCCCGCCAGGGCCCGTGGGGACCCCAGGCGGACACCTGGGCCACGGTGAGCCCGGGACGGCGCGCGGCCAGGTCCCCGGGCGCCAGGCCGAACCGGTCCAGGGCGCCCGGGCGGTACCCGGTCACCACCACGTGCGCCGACGCCAGCAGTTCCCCGAAGTCCGCGCGCCCCCGCGCCGACTCCAGGTCGACCAGGGCCGAGCGCTTGCCCAGGCCCGTGTCGTCGTGGGCGTCCTGGGCCTCCGGCAGTCGCGGGGTGTCGATCCGCAGCACGTCCGCCCCGAGCAGCGCCAGGGTGCGGGTCGCGATCGGTCCCGCCAGCACCCGGGTCAGGTCGAGGACCCGCAGCCCGGCGCACGGCAGGGCCGCGTCCGCGCCCGGCACCGCCAGCTGTCCGTCGCCCAGCGGCTCGCTCGTCAGCAGCGGCTGCCGGGCCACCTGGAGGCCCTGTTCGCCGCGCGCCCACTGCTCGCGGGTGCGCACGGCGACCGCGAGGCCCCCGGCCGCGTACGCCGCCTCCTCGACGTCGGCCGCGCGGCGCTCCGCGAGCACGGCGCCCAGCGCTTCGGGCCCGGCCTCCTCGGGCAGCCCGAGCGCGCCGAGCAGCCGGGCGCGGTGGTGCGGGTAGTTGGCGTGCGTGCGCACCCAGCCGTCCGCCGTCCGCCAGAACCGGGACAGCGGCGCGAACGTGGTCGGCGCCCGGCCGTCCAGCCGGACCAGACGGTCACTCAGGAAGGCCGCGGCGACCCGGCCCTCGTCCACGCGTACGCGCGCGACGGGTGCGCCCGCGCGTACGGAGGCCAGTTCGGCGGCGGCCAGCGAGCAGGCCGCGACGGTGGCCCGGGCCAGTTCCGCCACCGGCAGCCGGGAGGGGAGCCCGCCGCCCGGGCCGCCGTACGCGACGCCGTCGACAAGGGCGGGATCGCCGCCGAGAGCCGCCCACGCCCGCGCCGTACCGCTGGAGGGTGTCGTCGTCATCCCCGCAGGGTGGCACTGAGTGCCACCCTGCGACAAGGGTTCCGGTCCGTACGGGAGCCCTACGGCTTGACGATGACCTTCAGGGCCGAGCGGTCGTCCATCGCCTTGTAGCCGCCGGGGACGCCCTCGATGTCGACCGTCATGTCGAAGACCGGCGAGGGGTCGATGGTGCCGTCCAGGACGTCGGGCAGCAGCTCGGGGATGTACGCGCGCACGGGCGCGACGCCACCGCGCAGCGCGATGTTCCGGTCGAACATCACGCCCAGGTCCAGTCCGGTGCCGGAGCCGTGCGGGACGCCGACGTAGCCGATGGAGCCGCCGTCGCGGGTGATCTCCACGGCGGTGCGCATCGACTGCTCGGTGCCGACGGCCTCGATCACCGCGTGCGCGCCCTGCCCGCCGGTCAGCTCGCGCACGGCGGCGACGGCGGCCTCCCCGCGCTCCGCCACCACGTCGGTGGCACCGAAGGTGCGGGCGATGTCCGTGCGCGCCTGGTGGCGGCCGAGGGCGATGATCCGCTCGGCGCCCAGGCGGCGGGCGGCGAGCACGCCGCACAGGCCGACCGCGCCGTCGCCGACCACGGCGACCGTGGAGCCCTTGGTGACGCCCGCGCCGAGCGCGGCGTGGTGGCCGGTGCCCATGACGTCGGAGAGGGCGAGCAGGGCGGCCAGCAGGCGGTCGTCGCCCGCGGCCTCGGCGGGCAGCTTGACCAGGGTGCCGTCGGCGAACGGGACGCGCACGGCCTCGCCCTGGCCGCCGTCGGAGCCCGGGGTGCCCCAGAAGCCGCCCTGCGGGCAGGAGGTCTGCAGGCCCTCGCCACAGAAGTCGCAGGTGCCGTCGGACCAGACGAAGGGGGCCACGACCAGGTCGCCGGGGGCGAAGCCGGACACGTCCTGGCCCGCCTCCTCGACGATGCCGAGGAACTCGTGGCCGATGCGCTGGCCGGGCTTGCGGGCCGACTCGCCCCGGTAGGCCCACAGGTCGCTGCCGCAGATGCAGGCGCGCAGGACGCGCACGACGGCGTCGGTGGGCTGCCGCACCACGGGGTCGGGCACGTCTTCCACGCGCATGTCGAAGGGGGCGTGGATGGTGGTGGCGCGCATGAGGGGTGGTTCCTTGCTGTCGAACGGTGGTGCCGGCGGGCGGTCACACGGGGGTGCGCGTGCCGCCTCGGCTTTCACCGTACGCCCGGGTGCGCGCGCCCGCGTGCCCGAGGGTGCCCGCGGCCAGCAGGAACTGGGCCAGCCCGTACGTCAGCATCACCCAGAAGTCGGGGACGGGGGGCCGCGGCCAGTCGGCGACGCCGCCGGCGATCAGGGTGTCCGAGAGCAGGAACAGGAAGCCGCCGGCGCCCGCGACCGCCCCGGCGGAGCTCGCCCGGTAGGCCATGGCGGTGAGCAGGGTGGCGTACCCGGCGACCGGGATCCGCAGGTCCGCGGGGAGGCCGGGCCAGAGCAGGGTGACGGTGCCGGCCAGGGCGATCAGGTAGACCAGGGCGAGCGGCGCGGAGGAGCGGGCCCGGCCGAAGAGCAGCAGGTAGCAGACGTGGCCGGCGGCGAAGGAGGCCATCCCGGCGAGGAAGGCCCAGTCGGCGTCGGAGAGCAGCAGGACGTCTCCGCCCCAGCCGAACAGCAGGGCCGCCACCAGGGCCCGGGGCGCGCGCCGGGCCACGGCGTACCCGGCGAGCAGCGGCATCAGGAGCGGCTTGGCGACCAGGTGCCCCGCGCGCAGGTCGAGGAGCAGCGAGGCCAGGTCGGCCAGCAGGGCCACGGCGAAGGCGGCGAGCAGGGCGCGGGCGGCCCGGTCGGCGCGGCCGTCACCGGTGGGCGGGACCGCCCAGGCGGGTACGCGTGCGGTGCGGCTCACGCGACGTGCTCCGGGCTGCGCTCGGCGGGGGCGCCGGGGACGGCCGGGGCGGCGGGCTGCCAGCCGGGGCCGCGGAAGACGCGCCCGGCGCGCTCGCGCCAGGTGCGCGCGGCGCGCACGTCGCGGGCGATGGCGGCGTACTCGTGGGTGGCGACGCGCAGCGGGTTGTAGGTCTCGATGTTCTTGGTGAGCCCGAACACCGGGCGCTCGGTCTCGGGCACGAACGAGCCGAAGAGCCGGTCCCAGACGATGAGGATGCCGCCGAAGTTGCGGTCCAGGTAGCCGCCCTGGGAGGCGTGGTGGACGCGGTGGTGGGAGGGGGTGTTGAGGACGAACTCGAAGGGGCGGGGCAGCTTGTCGACGCGCTCGGTGTGCACCCAGAACTGGTAGACGAGGTTGACCGAGGAGCAGAAGGCGAGCGCGGCCGGGTGCACGCCGCAGGCGATCAGCGGCAGGTAGAACGGCCAGACGGTGAGCGAGGTCCAGGGCTGGCGCAGCGCGGTGGAGAGGTTGAACTTCCGGCTGGAGTGGTGCACCACGTGGCAGGCCCAGAGGATGCGGATGACGTGGTGGCCGCGGTGGGACCAGTAGTAGAAGAAGTCCTGCGCGAGCAGCATCAGCGGCAGGGTCCACCACAGGACGGGCACGTGCAGCGGGGTGACGGCGTACACCGCCGTGTAGATCGCCACGATCGGGATCTTCCACACGAAGTCGAAGGCGAGGCTGCCCAGTCCCATGCCGATGCTGGTGGCGGCGTCCTTGGCCGCGTACCCGGCGGCGTCCTCGTCGGGATGGAGCCGGTAGCTCACGATCTCGATCACGGTGAGCAGCACGAAGGCGGGTATCGACCACAGCACGACATCGGGCAGGTTCGGCATGCCTGCACCGTAGAGGCGCGGGTCGGGGCGCGACTAGAGGTTGTTACCGACAAGTATGCGAGACGAGTTGTCAGTTGACTTTGGTGGATTCCGCCAACGACCTTCGATGACTACCCCCGCCGCGGCGGTTCGTACGATCATGGCGGTCAGCAGGCTCTTCGGGGGGAGGGCCGGGGGGAGGCAGGACCATGACAGGCATCGAGGCCGTGCTGGTGCGGCTCGCGGGGACCGTCGCGGGCGCCCTGGCCAAATCACTGGTGACGCCGCGCAGCGGGGCGGGCCTGGTGCCGTCCCCGTTGCGCCCGCTCCCCCGCCCGGCCGGGCCCGAGCGGCTGGCCCGGGTCCTCGGCGAGCGCCTCGCCGCCGGCTACGGGGACCTGCCGGACCATGAGCGGGAGGCCGCCGCCCTGGCCGTCCGCGACTCCTTCGCACGGGCGGGCGCCCTCGACACGGACCGGCTGTTCGCCCTCGACCTGGAGCCCGCGCGGTTACGGGACGAGCTGCGCGCCCCGGACGCGGGCCTGTCCGGGCGCACGCTCCAGCTGTACGACGAGCTGCTGCTCCTGTGCTGCGCGCACCTGCTCGAACAGGCCACCGCCCACCCGTCGTTCGCGACCCGCGCCGCGGTGGAGCAGACCCGGGCGGCCGCCCGCACCCGGGACGCGGTGGCCGCCCTGGCGGTTCGCCCGCCCGAGGCCCTCGCGCTGGAGTTCGAGCAGCGGTACGCGGACTTCCTGGCCGAGACGCACGGGCGGCTCGAACTGTTCGGGCTCACCCTGGGCCGCTCCGGCCACCAGGAGTGGCCGCTGGACACGGCGTACATCAGCCTGGCCGTCAGTGGCGACCCGGCGGCACCGGGCCCCGGGGGCTTCGGCCCGGCGGGCGGCTCGCCGGTCGCCGTGAAGGCCGAGCAGGCCCTCGCCTCGTCCGGCCGGCTGGTGCTGCGCGGACCCGCCGGCTCGGGCAAGACGACCCTCCTGCAGTGGCTCGCGCTGAACACGGCCCGACGGACCTTCACCGGCGAACTGGCCGACTGGAACCGCCGCGTGCCCTTCGTCCTGCGGTTGCGCGCCTTCACCGCCGCCGACGCACTGCCGCAGCCGGACGAATTCCTGCGCGCCGGCGGGGTGCCGATGGGCGGTTCGGCGCCCGCGGGCTGGGTGGAGGGGCTGCTCACCGAGGGACGCGCCGTCGTGCTCGTGGACGGCGTCGACGAGGTGCCGGCCCGGCTGCGCCGCCGCACCGAGAGCTGGCTGCGCGCCCTGGTCACCGCCTACCCCCGCGCGCGGTACGTGGTGACGACCCGCCCGGCCGCCGTCCCCGAGGACTGGCTGGCCCGGCAGGGGTTCACCGCGCACTCGCTGCTGCCGATGGACCGCGCAGACATCCGCTCCTTCGTCGCCCACTGGCACGAGGCCGCCCGCACCGAGTGCGCCTCGCCCGGGGAGCTGGAGCAGCTCGGCGTGTACGAGGCGTCCCTGCGGCGCGCCGTGGGCAGCAGGCGCGACCTGGCCAGGCTGGCCACCAACCCGCTGATGTGCGCCCTGCTCTGCGCGCTCAACCGCGACCGCCGCATGCAACTGCCCCGGGCCCGCAAGGAGTTGTACGACGCGGCGCTCGACATGCTGCTGGTGCGCCGGGACACCGAGCGGGACATCGTGGGCGTGGAGGGGGTCGACCTGACCCGCGAGGAGCAGACCGCGCTGCTCCAGCGCCTGGCGTACTGGCTCATCCGCAACGGTCTCGCCGAGGCCGACCGCACCGACGTGGTGGAGCTCCTGGACGGCTGGCTCACCGCGATGTCCCAGGTGGAGGCGGGCGCCGAGGAGGTCTTCGCCCACCTGCTGATCCGCAGCGGGCTGCTGCGCGAACCGGCCCCGGGCGCGGTGGGGTTCGTGCACCGCACCTTCCAGGACTACCTGGGCGCCAGGGCGGCCGTGGAGGCCCGCGACTTCGGGGTGCTGCTGCGCCAGGCGCACGACGACGCGTGGGACGACGTGGTGCAGATGGCGGTGGGCCACGCGCGCGCGGACGAACGGGCCCGCCTCCTCACGGACCTCCTCGACCGCGCGGACGCGGAGGAGGAGCACCGGCACCGCTTGGTCCTCCTCGCGGCGGCCAGCCTGGAACACGCGCCGGAGCTGGACCCGGGGGTGCGGGAGCGGGTGCAGGAGCGGACGCGGGACTTGCTGCCGCCGAGGAGCCGGAGGGCCGCGGAGGAGCTGGCGAAGGTCGGGGAGCTGGTGCTGGAGCTGCTGCCGGGGTCCGGGGAGGGGCTGGACGAGTACGAGGCGGCGGCCGTGGTGATGACGGCGCGACTGATCGGCGGGGACGGCGGCTTCGAGGTGGTGGCGCGGCTGCGCGAGGATGAGCGGTTCCCGGTCCGTGTGCAGATCGCGGAGGGCTGGGGGGCGTTCGACACCGCCGCCTATGCGAGGGAGGTCCTGTCCGTCTCCTCGTGGACCGGGCACATGCTGCCGGTGGAGACGGACGCGCAGTTGGCGGCGCTGCGGGACCTCCCTTCGGTCCATTCCGTGAACCTCAAGGGCGATCACCCGGACCTGTCCGTCCTGCACGCCCTGGACGACTTGCGGCGCCTCTTCCTCTTCCAGAACCGGGCGGCCGACCTGTCGCCCCTGCGCCGGTTCGCCGGGCTCGACGAGCTCTGGCTGAGCGGGTGCCTGGAGCTGCGTGACCTCTCGCCCCTTCGGGGGTCCTCCCTGTCCTTCATGTCCTTGTCGCAGGTACGGGACGACCTCTCCCTCGATCCCTTGCGGGAGATGCCGCGCCTGCTCCGGCTCTCGCTGACGCAGCCGATGGGCCTGACGTGCCTGGAGGAACTGCCCGTCGGTGAACAGCTCACCGGGCTCACCCTGCACGAGACGGCCTCTCGGGTGCGTCTCGACGGGATCGAGCGCTGGCCGGGGCTGGTCTCGCTCCAGATCTCCGGCCCGGCACGGCTGCGGCAGCTCGCGGGCATGCCCCACGCGGAGCGCATCACCCAGCTGTTCCTCAGCAACCTGGAAGAGGCCGACCTCCCCTTGCTCGCCTCGTTCCCGCGACTGGAGGAGCTGTACCTCCAGCGCTGCGCCCTCCCGCCGGGCCTGGGGCTCGTGCCGGAGCTACCGGCCCTGCGCACTCTCTACCTGTGGGGCTGTACGAGCGGGTCCGGGCCCGTGGATCTGCGTCCTCTCGCCGAGCGGGACCAGCTCGCGATCAGCGCCGACGACAGCACCCCACTCACCGGCCACGAGCGAATACCGCCCGAGCGCCTGCGCATCGCGCGCGCCTTCTGACCCTCACACCCCCACCGCCCCCAACAACACCCCCACCCCGTAAGTGACCGCCATCGCCACCGCTCCCCCGCCCACGTTCCTGGCCACCGCCCTTCCCACCGGGGCCGCGCCCAGGCGGGCGCTCCACCAGCCGGTGAGGGTCAGCGCGGCGAGGACGGAGAGGACGGTGACGTACAGGCGGACGGAGGGCGGCGGGAGGACGATCGCCAGGAGGGGCAGGAGGGCGCCGACGGTGAAGGCGAGGAAGCTCGCTCCTGCGGCGTGCCAGGGGTTGGTCAGCTCGTCGGGGTCGATGCCGAGCTCCACGCGCGCGTGGGCGCGCAGCGCGTCGCGTTCGGTGAGCTGTCCGGCCGCCTCGCGGGCCACCTCGCGGGTCAGGCCCCGCGCCTCCAACAGGTCGGTGAGCTCGCGCAGTTCCGCCTCGGGCTGTTCGCGCAGCTCGCGCCTCTCCTGGGCGAGGGCGGCCTTCTCGGAGTCGCGCTGGGTGGACACGGAGACGTACTCCCCCGCGGCCATCGACAGGGACCCCGCGAGCAGTCCGGCGAGGCCAGCGGTGAGCAGGGCGCCGCGGTCGCCGGTGGCCCCGGCGACGCCGACGACGAGGCCCGCGGTGGAGACGACGCCGTCGTTGGCGCCGAGCACCGCGGCCCGCAGCCAGTTGAGCCGCGAGCCGAGGGCTCCGTCGTGGGCCTCGCCGTGGTCCTCCGGGGCGCCCTCGCGGGACGCTTCGTGGGAGCCGGTTTCAGTCATGCGGCCAAGTTCTCACCCGCCGCCTCACCAGATGCGTACCGACCCGCCCGGGGCGAACGCGGGGCTGGTGGCCCCGGCGGGCACCTCCTTCAGGGGTTCGTCGACCTCCGCCACCGTGGGCCCGTGGACGGCCGCGAGGGCGTCGAGGCGGGCCAGGTCGAAGCCGTACACGCGGGCCGCGTTGCCGCCGACCATGGCCGCGACCTCCTCGCGGGGCAGGCCCGCGTAGGCGATGCGGAGGCCTTCGCGGGAGAACGGGGTGGTGCCCTCGTCGTGCGGGTAGTCGGAGCCCCACATGATCTTGTCGAGGCCGATCCGGTCGCGCAGCGGCACCTCGTGCGGACGCATGAAGCTGGCGCCGACGAAGCAGTTGTCGCGCCAGACCTCGCTGGGACCCTTGCCCATCGAGGCGCCGAGCCCGGCGCCGAACTTGGACTCGGCGGTGGCGGCCCTGCCCGCGGCGGCCACCAGGCGGCCGTGGTAGTAGTCCAGCATCTGGATGACGCCGGGGATCCAGCCGGAGCCCTGCTCGGTGAGGACCAGCTTCAGCGCGGGGTGCCTGCGGAAGGCACCGCCGAAGATCAGGTGCCACAGGGCGCGGTGGGAGAACCAGGTGGTCTCCACCATGAAGACCGCGCGGGCCGCCGGTTCCTCGCCCAGCGGCGGGGAGGCGGAGCCGCCGTGGTGGTTGACGGGGACGTCCAGTTCGGAGCAGACGGCCCAGATCGGGTCGTACGCCTGGGAGTAGAGCTCGGGGACGCCCGATCCCGGCGGGGCGCCGGGCAGCAGGATCCCGCCGGTCAGGCCCGCTTCCTTGGTGCGGCGGATCTCGTCGACGGCCGCGTCGACGTCGTTGAGCAGGATCTGGGCGACCCCGGCCCGGCGCCCGGGGGCCTGGGAGCAGAAGTCGGCGAGCCAGCGGTTGTGGGCGCGCAGGCCCGCCCAGCGCTGCTCGTACTCCTCCTTGCTCGGCGCGGGGGCCATCAGGGAGGCGCTGGGGAAGAACGGCGGGATGGTGTTGGGGAAGACGACCTCGGCGACGATGCCGTCCCGCTCCAGCTCGCTGACGCGCCGGTCGGAGTTCCAGTTGCGGTCGGCGGTGTCGGCGAGCAGGTCCTCGTAGGGGTTGACGTAACCGGCGGCCCAGGCGTCGAAGTCGTCGTGGTGGCGCTTCTCCAGGTAGGGCTTGTAGTCGAGCAGGTCGGCCCCGGCGTGGCAGTCGGCCGAGATGACGGTGTAGCGCTCCATCAGCTGGCCCCCAGCACCGGGAAGTCGTGGTCGGTGAGCCAGTGCCTGCCCACCTCGCGCGAGCGCGCCCAGGAGGCCTCCACGGCCGTCTGGTCCTCGGGCTGGCCGAGGTCGGCGGGGGTGGGCCCGATGCGGCGGGCGAGCGGGGCGAGCTTGTCGGTGTCGAAGCCGAACACCTCGGCGGCGGCCAGGCCCAGCATCCGGCGGGTCTCGGCGACCGGGATGTCGTGGAAGGTCCGCTTGAGCCAGCCCCGGGTGTCGGGCCAGGTGCCCTCGGGGTGCGGGAAGTCGCTGCCCCACAGGATGTTGTCGACGCCGATCTCGTAGCGCTGGGCCAGTTCGCGGCGCTTGGTGTTGGTGGCGCAGACGAACACCTGGCGGTCCAGGTACTCGCTGGGCGGGCGCTTCAGCTCGGCGAACGGGGAGAGCTTCTTGCCGCCGTGCGCGCCCAGGTAGAGCCGGTCCATGAACCACAGCAGGTTCGGCAGCCACCAGCAGCCGGACTCGGCGACGCCGAACTTCAGGCCCGGGTGGCGCTCGAAGGCGCCGGACCAGAGCAGGAACCAGAGCGGCCGGGCCGGCCACCAGGTGACCTCGGAGACGTAGATGCCCAGGTGGTCGCCGTACTCGTGGCGCGGGGCGGCGCCGGAGTGGGTGAGCACCGGCATCCCGGTCTCGGCCGCGGCGGCCCACACGGGGTCGTAGCGCCGGTCGTGGTAGGGCTCCTTGTCGACCCACATCGAGGGGATCATCAGGGCGCCGAGCCCGGACTCCTTGGCCCGGTGGATCTCTGCGACGACCTCGTCGGTGCCGGCGGTGACGGGGAGCAGGGCGACGCCGCAGTGGCGTTCGGGGTTCTCGGAGACGAAGTCGGCGAGCCAGCGGTTGTGCGCCTGGGCGCCCGCCATGCCGAGGGCGGGGTCCTGGTCGCCGGAGAGGCCGAGGCCCACGCCGAACGGGGCGGCGGTCTGGCTGTCGACGGCGTCCGCGTCGGGGAAGACCACCTCGGCGGCGACCCCGTCGCCGTCCAGTTCCTTGAGGCGCTGGGCGGAGTCCCAGCCGCCGCGCAGCCCCTCCTCGTTCTCGCTGAACCACTTGCTGGCGAACGCCTCGTTGCGGATGCCGAGCCGGGTCGCCTCCTCGCGGCGGCGCTCGCGCCCGGCGAGGAAGTCGTCGAAGTCCCGGTGGAAGCGGGAGTCGAGGTAGGGCCGGTACCGCTCGGTGGGGAGCCCGGCGTGGCAGTCGGAGGAGATGATCAGGTACGGGTCGTGGAAACCGTTCGTCATCGGGTGCCTCGGTCCGTTCGGTCGGGTTCAGTCGAGGATGAAGCTTTCGAGGTAGGCCGGGTTGGCGCGCTCCAGCATCGAGGTGGAGCGGGCCCGGATCTGCCGGTCGCTGTGCTCGCTGGCGGGCAGCATCCAGAAGCGGTCGGCGCGGATGCCGTCGACGACGAGTTCCGCGACCTCCTCGACGGGCGTGAAGGCCACCTCCTTGCCCGCCTCCTTCATGGCCGCCTCCCACTGGTCGAGGCTGCGGTACGGGGTGCGGCGCGGGCGCTCCTTGGCGTACCGGTCGGGGCGGTTGCGGTGCGACTCCCACAGTCCGGTGCGCAGCATGTGCGGCCCGGGGAAGAGCACGGAGGCGCCGACGGGGGCGCCCTCGGCCCTGAGGTGGGCGTACAGCGACTCGGTCATGGTGACCACGGCCGCCTTGGTGACGGCGTAGACGGAGGCGGTGGGCAGCGGCGCGATGCCGCCGTCGCCGGAGGAGGTGTTGACGACGTGGCCGGGGCCGCCGTCGGCGATCATGCGGGGGACGAAGGCCTGGACGCCGTGGAAGACGCCCCACACGTTGACGGAGAAGGCCCACTTCCAGTCGTTGGGCTCGTGCTCCCACATGCGGCCCTCGGCGCCGGAGCCGACGCCCGCGTTGTTGCACAGCACGTGCACGGTGCCGAAGGCGTCGTACGCCGCGTCGGCGAGGGCGACGACGGAGTCGCGGTCGCTGACGTCGACCACGCGCGCGTGCACGGCGGCCCCCTCGTCGCGCAGGGCGGCGGCGGCCTTCTCCAGGGCGGCCTCCTCGACGTCGGCGAGGACGACCTTCAGTCCCTCGGCCGCGAAGCGGCGGACCATGGCGAGGCCGATGCCACTGGCCGCGCCGGTGACCACGGCGACCTGTCCGGGGCGCAGCTCCATGTCAGGCGCTCCCCTCGGGCGGTCCGTCGAGGATCTGCTGGGGGTCGTCGTAGCGCTGGTGGATGTAGGGCAGCAGGGCCTGGGCGCTGACGCGCTCGACGACGCGGCCCTTCTGGTCGGTGGTCTTCTCGCCGATGGTGATCTCGACGAGCCTGCGCACCGGCAGGTCGGCGACCGGGTCGAACATCGACTCGCGCAGGACCACGTCCCCGGTGATCCGCTCCAGCTTGCGCACCTTCTCGTTGCGCACGCAGTGCACCAGGACCGGGTCGACGTCGAAGCCCGAACCGTCCACGGCGGGCAGGAACTTGAAGTAGAAGTCGAGTTTCTCGACCGGTCCGGGCACCGGCAGCGGGCCGTCGACGGCGCCGCGCACCTCGACGAAGGCGATGCCGTGCCGGGCGAGCGCGGCGCGCACCACCAGGCCGTCGCGCTCGACGGTGACCTCGCCGAGCTTCTTGGGCTCGCCGAAGACCTCGCGCCCGCCGGTCAGGGCGCGCTCGTGGGTCATCGGCATGACCAGCGGGTACCAGCCCTCCTGGTCGCCGTGGGCGGCCGCGACGGCGACCGATCCGGCGCCCAGCGGGTAGCCCGGCAGGTCGACCTTGCTGATGTTGGCCCGGACCAGGGGGCGCCCGGTGGGTTTGAGCGGCGGCGGCAGGACGGCCGCGATCGCGTCCGGGTCGCTCTCCCAGACGGCGACGACGCCGGTGGACCAGATGTCGGGGAGCGAGGCGCCCTTGGCGCGGGCCGCGGCGATCTCGGCCTCGGTGCGCGCTCCGTACCGTACTCGTGCCATGTCGTACCACCCTTCGTCGCAGAGGAAGGCTGTTCCGCGCGGTGCGGCCGTCAGGGGCGGTGCCGGCCGCACTGGCTGTAACACAGTTACACCGCGGCCGATGAAGGGTAAAGAGCCGTGCACCTACGGGAATCCACGACACAGGGGGACCGGATGGCACGTACCGCGCTGACCCGCGAGGAGGTCCTGGAGGCCGCCGCGGCGCTGGTGCGCCAGCACGGCCCCGGCGCGCTGACGATGCGCAAGCTCGCCGCCGAGCTGGGCACGGCGGTCACCTCGATCTACTGGCACGTGGGCAACCGCGAGTCGCTGCTCGACGCGCTCGTGGAGCGGACCGTCAGCGAGATCGGCGCCATCGGCCCGGCCGGTGCCACCCCCGCCGAGCGGATCGTCTCGCTGGCCCGCCGGCTGCGCCGGGAGCTGCGCGCCCGGCCGCACCTGGTGGCGATGGTGCACGAACGGGGCCTCACCGAGCGCATGTTCCTGCCGGTGCAGCGGGCCCTGGTCCACGAGGTGCACGCGGCGGGCCTGCGCGGCACCCGCGCGGCACGGACGGTACGGGCCGTGCAGTTCCAGATCGTCGGCTTCCTGCTGGTCGAGCGGGCCCGCGAGCGGGCGCCCGCGCAGTCGCCCGGCGAGGAGGACCTGTGGACGGCGCGCACCGCGGAGCACGACCCGGCGCTGGCCCGCGCCCTCGCGCGCCCGCCGGATCCGGAACGGTTGTTCTCGCTGTCCGTACGGGCCCTGGTGGAGGCCCTGTTGGCTCCCGGGGAGCCCTCCTCGGGGGAAGCCGGGGACGGAAGTGTCAGTGGCGGCCCGTATTCTCTGTGACCATGCTCGACGACCGCACGACCGCAGCAGCCTGGCCGGCCGCGTACCCAGAGGGGTACGCGGTCGTCGACGTGGAGACCACCGGCCTCGCCCGCGACGACCGGATAGTGTCCGCCGCCGTCTACCGGCTCGACGCGCAGGGCGACGTCGAGGACCACTGGTACACGCTGGTCAACCCGGAGCGGGACCCCGGGCCGGTCTGGATCCACGGGCTGACCAGCGACCTGCTGGAGGGCGCCCCGCTGTTCGCGGAGATCGCCGCCGAGTTCTCCGCCCGGCTCGACGGCCGGGTGCTGGTCGCGCACAACGCGATGTTCGACTGGCAGATGATCGCCAGGGAGTACGCGCGCGCGGAGCGCACCGCGCCGGTGCGCCAGCGGCTGTGCACCATCGCGCTCTCCAAGGAGCTCGCGCTCCCGCTGCCCAACCACAAGCTGGAGTCCCTGGCGGCGCACTACGGCGTGGTGCAGCAGCGCGCGCACAACGCGCTGGACGACGCGCGCGTGCTGGCCGAGGCGTTCCGCCCGAGCCTGCACACGGCGGCCGAGCGCGGGGTCCGGCTGCCGCTCCTGGAGTGCCGCCCACTGACCGAGTGGGCCGCCTCCCCCGCCACCTCCCCGCGCATCGGCTACCAGGCCTCCTACCGGCAGAACGGCTGGCGCGCCTCGCGCAAGCGCCCGGCCTGCCCCTACCCCAACCCCGGGCGCTACCGGTCGGACGCCCCGCTCAAGCAGGGCATGCGGGTGGCCTTCTCCGGCGACACCTCCGTCGACCGCGAGCTGCTGGAGGACCGGGCGGTGGAGGCCGGGCTGCACGTCGCGACCAGTGTGTCGCGGCTCACCAGCCTGCTGGTCACCAACGACCCCGACTCGGCCACCTCCAAGACCGTCAAGGCGAAGTCGTTCGGCACGCCGGTCGTCGACGAGGCAGCCTTCACCCAGCTCCTGCGGGACGTCGCACCGGCAGACGAGTGACCGCACGGGCGCGCCGTTCCCGCGGGCGGCGCACCGCCCCGCACCCTGTGGCGCATGGCACGTTGTGAGGTCTGCGGAAACGACTACGGAATGTCGTTCGAGGTGCACGCGCAGGGCGCGGTGCACGTCTTCGACTGTTTCTCCTGCGCCATCCACCGCATGGCGCCCATCTGTGAGCACTGCCGCGTCCGGGTCATCGGACAGGGCGTGGAGGCCGACGGCCAGTGGTTCTGCGGAGCCCACTGCGCCCGGGCGGAGGGCAAGGTGGGCATCGTCGACAAGGTCTGACCGGTACGCGCCACCGTAGGTGCGCCCCAGCGTCGAGCGCCCCGTGGCCGAGTTGTACGGTCATGGGGTGTACCGCTTCCTGTTGTCCCGGCAGTGGGTGATCCTCACCCTCGTCGCCCTCGTCCTCATCCCCGTGATGATCGAGCTGGGCTTCTGGCAGCTCCACCGCCACCAGCACCGGGTCGCCCAGAACACCCTGATCGCGGACAACCTGAAGGCCCGGCCCGTCCCGGTCACCGAGCTGACCTCCCCCGGACACACCGTCCCGCGCGCCGACTACTGGCGGCAGGTCACCGCCACCGGCACCTTCGACACCGCCCACGAGGTCGTCGTGCGCCGCCGCACCAGCTCCGACGACCAGGTCGGCGTGCACGTGCTCACCCCCCTGCGGCTGGACGGCGGCGACACGCTGCTGGTCAACCGCGGCTGGATCCCGGCCGCCGCCGACCAGCAGTCCTTCCCGCCGGTGCCGCCCGCGCCCAAGGGCGAGGTCACGGTCACCGGCCGCCTCAAGGCCGACGAGACCACCGGCGCCAGCGGCATCAAGGACCTCAAGGGCCTGCCGCCGCGCCAGGTGATGCTCATCAACAGCGAGCAGCAGGCCGCGCTCATCGGCCGCCCGGTGCTCGGCGGCTACATCGAGCTGACCTCCCCCGCCGCCGCGAACGGCACCCCCGAGCAGATCGCCGAGCCGGACAGCTCGTCGATCGGCCCGCACATGGCGTACGCGGTGCAGTGGTGGCTGTTCGCCGCGGGCGTCCCGGTCGGCTGGTCCATCCTGGTGCGCCGGGAGAAGCGGGACCGGGAGGCGGCCCGCGCCGAACCGTCCGAGGAGCCCGCGGCGGCCCCCGCGTAACGTCCGTCACCTGCGGCTTGGGGCTGATTGGCGGTGAGGCGGCGCGGGAACACGCCTGGCGTGACGCAACGCATCGAGGACTACGCGCTCATCGGCGACCTGCAGACCGCCGCCCTGGTCGGCCGGGACGGGTCGGTCGACTGGCTGTGCCTGCCGCGCTTCGACTCCGCCGCCTGCTTCGCGGCGCTGCTGGGCGACGAGGAGAACGGCCACTGGAGGATCGCACCCCGGGGCGCGGACGTCTGCACCCGGCGCGGCTACGCCGGTGACTCGCTGGTCCTGGAGACGTTCTGGGAGACCGCCACCGGCACCGTCAAGGTCGTCGACTTCATGCCGCAGCGCGACACCGCGCCCGACGTCGTACGGATCGTGGAGGGCGTCAGCGGCACCGTCGAGATGGAGGCCGTGCTGCGGCTGCGCTTCGACTACGGCCGGGTGGTCCCCTGGGTGCGGCGCACCGACGGCCACCGGGTGGCGGTCGCCGGGCCGGACGCGGCGTGGCTGCGCAGCGTGCCCGAGGTCAGGACCTGGGGCCAGGGGTACAGCACCTGCTCGTCGTTCACCGTGGAGGCGGGCGAGCAGGTGGCGTTCGTGCTCACCTGGCACCCCTCGCACGAGCCGCGCCCTGACCTGGTCGACCCGTTCGAGGCGCTGGAGCACTCCCTGGAGGACTGGAAGGAGTGGGCCGGCCGCTGCGACTACGACGGCCCGTACCGGTCCGCCGTGATGCGGTCCCTGATCACGCTGAAGGCCCTGACCTTCGCCCCGACCGGGGGGATCGTCGCGGCCGCGACCACCTCGCTGCCCGAGGACCTGGGCGGGGTGCGGAACTGGGACTACCGCTACTGCTGGCTGCGCGACTCCACCCTCACCCTCGGCGCCCTCCTGGAGGCGGGCTACCTGGACGAGGCCGCCTCCTGGCGCGACTGGCTGCTGCGCGCCATCGCCGGGAACCCCGCCGACCTGCAGATCATGTACGGGCTCGGCGGCGAGCGGCGGCTGCCCGAGCTGGAGCTGCCGTGGCTGGGCGGGTACGCCGGCTCCACTCCCGTACGCATCGGCAACGGCGCGGTCGACCAGACGCAGATCGACGTGTACGGCGAGGTGGTCGACTCGCTGTTCCTGGCCCACCAGGCCGGGCTGCCGCCCAAGGAGCACGCCTGGAAGCTCCAGCTGAGCCTGCTCGGGTTCCTGGAGTCCGCGTGGCGCGAGCCCGACGAGGGGCTCTGGGAGGTGCGCGGCCCCAAGCGCCACTTCGTGCACTCCAAGGTGATGGCGTGGGTCGCGGCGGACCGGGTGGTGCGCCTCCTGGAGCAGGAGCCGCACCTGGGCGGCGACGCGGAGCGCTGGCGGGCCATGCGGGAGGCCATCCACCAGGAGGTGTGCGAGAAGGGGTACGACCCCGAGCGGAACACCTTCACCCAGTCCTACGGCTCGCGGGAGCTGGACGCGGCGACCCTGCTGATCCCCCGGGTGGGCTTCCTGCCGCCGGACGACCCGCGGGTGGTGGGGACCGTGGAGGCGGTGCGGGACGAGCTGGCCGCCGACGGGTTCGTACGCCGCTACAGCACCGAGGACGGCGCCGAGGGGGCCGCGGTCGACGGGCTGCCCGGGCAGGAGGGGACCTTCCTGGTCTGCTCGTTCTGGCTGGCGGACGCGCTGCGCATGACCGGGCGCGACAAGGAGGCCCGCGAGCTCTTCGAGCGGCTGCTCGGCCTCTGCAACGACGTGGGGCTGCTGGCCGAGGAGTACGACCCGGTGGCGCGGCGGCAGCTGGGCAACTTCCCGCAGGCCTTCAGCCACATCGGGCTGGTGTGCACGGCGCTCGCGCTGGCCCGGGACGACGCCGAGGCGGCAGGATAGGCGCATGGATCTTGGACTGAAGGACCGCGTCTACGTCGTCACCGGTGGCTCCCGCGGACTGGGCTTCGCCTCCGCCCGCGCCCTGGTGGCGGACGGCGCGAAGGTCGTCCTCGTCGCCCGCGACGAGAAGAACGTGGCGGACGCCGCCGCCGAACTGGGCCCGGACGCGGTGGGCCTGGCCGCCGACAACGCCGACCCGGCCACCGCGGAGCGGGCCGTCGCCGCCGCCCGCGCGCACTTCGGGCGGCTCGACGGGGTGCTGATCAGCGTGGGCGGGCCCGCGCCGGGCACCGCCGCCGACAACACGGACGAGCAGTGGCGGTCGGCCTTCGACTCGGTGTTCATGGGCGCGGTGCGGCTGGCCCGCACCGCCGCGGCCGAACTGGGCGAGGGCGGGGTCATCGGCTTCGTGCTCTCCGCCTCGGTGCACGAGCCGATCCCGGGCCTGACGATCTCCAACGGCCTGCGCCCCGGTCTGGCCGGCTTCGCCAAGTCCCTGGCCACCGAGCTGGGTCCGCGCGGCATCCGGGTCGTCGGACTGCTCCCGGCCCGCATCGACACCGACCGGGTGCGCGAGCTCGACGCCCTCTCCGGCGACGCGTCGGCCACCCGTACGGGACACGAGTCCCGCATCCCGCTGCGGCGGTACGGCACGCCGGAGGAGTTCGGCAACGCGGCGGCGTTCCTGCTGTCGCCCGCGGCGTCGTACCTCACGGGGATCATGCTCCCGGTCGACGGGGGCGCGCGCCACGGGTTCTGACCGCCCCCGGGCTGTGGGCGGGCGTTCCGCAAGGGGCGGAACGATTGCCCACGGCCCGGGTGGGCGTCAGGTCACCCGGCGGGCCCGGTGTCCTGCGGCGCGGACGCGGACCTCCGCCGGGAGGGCCGCGAGCCCCGCCGAGTCACGCGCGTGCGCCAGCGCCTCCCCCGTCAGCCCCCACAGCACCTCCGCGGGCGCCGCGTGCGGTTCGAGGACCAGGCCCACGCGCGCGTGCGGAGCGGCGCGCCGGCCCAGCAGCGTCACCTGGGCCCGCTCCACCCCGCCCAGCGCCTCGGCCTCCGCGGCCAGCACGCCCTCCAGGGCACGCCCCCGGAGCAGCGCCCCCTCGCCGTCGCCGCTGTCGACCACCACCTCCGCCAGGCGGGCCCGGCGCAGCGTGGCGAGCAGCCACCACAGGGCGATGACCACCAGGGCGGCGAGCGCGGCGACCAGGGCGGGCCAGGGCACGGCCGCCCGGTCGGCGCGGCTGAGCAGCACGTCGTCCCGGCCCGACCAGGGCCACCAGGAGGGCAGCCCCGCCCCGAGCCCGGCCGCGAGCACGGCGCCGCCGAGCGCGAGCAGGACGAGCCCGCCCAGTGCGAGCAGGACCCTGTTCACCGTACGCAGCACGCCCCTCACCCCTTTCCCGCCGGGCGCCGCACCCGCACCGACAGCGCGGGCGGCCGGGCGAGGCCCAGCTGCCGGATGCCGTCGCCGAGCGCCGCGTCCAGATCGGCCCGTACGTCGTCGAGTTCGCGGAAGTGGGAGACGGCCGCGACCGCCACCCGGGAGCGCCGCACGCGCACCCGTACCGACTGCACGCCCGGCACCTCCACGGCCCGGTCGCGCAGCACCAGCGCCGCCGCCTCCCGGTCGAGCCCGGCCCGCACCGGGTTGGCCCCGGTGCGCATGGGCAGGACGGCGCGCAGCCCGGGGGTGAGCGCGAGCAGGAGCAGCCAGAGGCCGAGCGCGACGGCCACCCCGGCCCCGGCGAGCACCCAGGGGTCGTCGAGCGGGCGGCGGGCCAGCTCGTGCGCGAGGGACCTGCGCCAGGGCAGGGCGGTGTGGTGGGTGCGTACCGCCGCCAGGTCGTAGAGGAGCAGTCCCGCGGCGGCCAGCAGCACCAGGGCCGCCAGCGCGGCGGGCACCCGGCGCGCGGACCAGAAGCGGCCCGCGCGGGCGGGCCGGGCCCGGTGTCCGTCCTCCTTCTCGAGGACGGGCACGGGTTCGTACGCCGCCGACGAGGCGGACTGGTCGAGCTCGATGTTCACCGAAGCCTCCCGCGGTCCCGACGGGTGTGCGCGGAGTGCAGCCGCTCCACCTGGACGGCCACCTCGGGCACCCGCATTCCCGCCAACGCGCTTACCCGCTCGGCCACTTGTCGACGCACCTCGCGGCACTGCGCGCCGATGTCACCGGGATAGCCCAGTTCGAGGCTGATCCGCACACGGGCCCGGTCGCGGTCCACGGTCACGGTGGCGCGCGGCGCGTGGGCGTCCTCGGGCAGCTCGCCGAGGGCCTCCCGCGCTGCGTGCGCGGCGATCTTCGCCACCACGCGGTCGGCGATGTCGGTGGCCCCCCGGTCGGCGGCGCTGACGGCGTCGACGGCCACCCGTGGTCACCGCCGCCGGTCGTCGCGCTCGCGCGCCCGGAAGAACTCGCCGGGCTCCAGGTCCCCGTCCAGGAAGCGCCCGGCCACGAAGCCGATCGCACCCAGGGCGGCGACCAGCAGGAACGCCCCGAAGCCGCCGAAGTACCCGGCGAATCCGAGGGCCATGCCGGCCAGCAGGCCGACCACCGCCATGCTCATCCCGCTCTCCTCTGCGTGTGGTGCGTCTGGTGGGCCGGCCCGGCTACTGGAGCCTCGGCTCGGGCTCCTCTTCCTCGTCCTCCGGCAGCTTCACGTCGCTGACCGCGATGTTGACCTCGACGACCTCCAGGCCGGTCATCCGCTCCACGGCCGTGACCACGTTCTCGCGCACGGCGCGGGCCACGTCGGCGATGGACACCCCGTAGTCGACGACGATCTCCAGGTCGAGGGCGGTCTGCACCTCGCCGACCTCGGCCTTGACGCCCCGGGTGACGCTGGGCTTGCCGCCCGGCACCCGGTCGCGCACGGCGCCGAAGGTGCGGGAGAGGCCGCTGCCCATGGCGTGGACGCCGACGACGTCGCGGGCGGCGAGCCCGGCGATCTTCTCCACCACGCCGTCGGCGATGGTGGTGCGCCCGCGTTCGGCCGGGGCGCCGCCGCCGGCCTTGCCTGGCGTGCTCGTCTTCTTGGTCTCGGTGTCCGGGTGTGCCTTGGCCTGTGCGCTGTCGGTCATCGCCTGCGTCCCTTCCGGACGGGATCCGGTCTGCCCGCTGGGGCTGTCGCATGCCCACATTAGGGCGCTATGTCCGATACCGCGCCGGGGGTGGGCGGAGGGAGGAGCGGGTACCCGGGCCCGGAACGCGGCAGCGCGCCCGGCGGGGTGCCGGGCGCGCTGCGGACGGGCGATCGGGTGGGCGGGGTGCCGGGCGGCCGGGGAATCCCGTGGCCCGGCTGCTCCGACCGGGGGACGCGGCGGGCGGGAGCGCCCCCGGGGTCAGTCGGACAGGCCGGCGAGGTCGCGCAGGCGGCGGGCCTGGGCGGCGCGCTCGGCGGTGCGCTGGTCCTCGTACGTGCGCTCCTGGGCACCGCGCAGCAGCGCCTTGGTCTCGATGACCGCGTCGCGCGGGGCGGCGAGCAGTGCGGCGGAGAGGTCGCGTACGGCGGCGTCGAGCTCGTCGTGGTCGACGACGAGGTTGGCCAGGCCGATGCGCTCGGCCTCCTCGGCGTGCACGAAGCGGCCCGTGGCGCAGATCTCCAGGGCGCGGGCGTAGCCGACGAGGGAGACCAGGGGGTGGGTGCCGGTGAGGTCGGGCACCAGGCCCAGGCTGGTCTCGCGCATGGCGAACTGCACGTCCGGCGCGACGACCCGCAGGTCGCACGCGAGGGCGAGCTGGAATCCGGCACCGATGGCGTGCCCCTGGACGGCCGCGATCGACACGAGGTCGTTGCGGCGCCACCAGGTGAACCCCTCCTGGTACTCGGCGATGGCCGCGTCCAGCTCCGCGTCGGAGCCGCGCGCGAGGTCGAGGAACGACGGCTCCCCGTCGAAGCCCTCGGGCGTGAACGCCTGCCGGTCGAGGCCGGCGGAGAAGGACTTGCCCTCGCCGCGCAGCACCACGACCCGCACGCTGCCCGGCAGCGACCGTCCGGCCTGCGCCAACGCCCGCCACAGAGCGGGAGACTGGGCGTTGCGCTTGGCCGGATTGGTCAGGGTCACCGTGGCAACCGCGTCCTCGACGGTGAGTCGTACGCCGTCCTTGTCGAGCACAGAGTCGGGCGAAGCCATGGGGTGCCTCCGGTTCGGGTGCAGTCAGCGGAAGGTGCTAAGTGACTGCACAGTAACCACCCGGTCGATCGGTGGAACGACCGGGTGGCCACTGCCGGAACCGGCGGGCCGGACGGGCTTCGCCCCGGGGAGGGTCAGGCCGAGGAGGCCTTCTTGCCCCGCGTCGCCCCGCCGCGTCCCCGCAGCGTGACGCCGGACTCGCTGAGCATCCGGTGTACGAATCCGTAGGAGCGGCCGGTCGCTTCGGCCAGCGCCCGGATGCTCGCACCGGAGTCGTACTGCTTCTTCAGGTCTGCCGCGAGCTTGTCGCGCGCGGCGCCGGTCACCCGGCTGCCCTTCTTCAGAGTCTCGGCCACCCGTGCCTCCTCATGGGAAGTGCGCTCTGGACTCTCATGATCACCCCTCCAGAGCTTCCTGGCCACCCATTCGACAAGGTCCGTGGGACCGGCTTGGCCGCCGGAGAAGGCGCGAACGCGATCGGAACGCATGATTCCGAACGTGGCGTTCACTACGTCTCGGCGGCCTCGGGAATAAATCGGCAGGTCAGCGCCGCACCGCCGAAACGGCTACGGCGTGGCACCCGGCCAAGGGAATATGCCGGGCGCCACGCCGCAGTACGAGACGCTCTCACTCAGATGAAGGATCACTCGTAAGCCGAATGATCTATCGCGGGATGATCAGGCGAGGGCCACGAGGTCCTTGTAGTCCGGACCCCACAGGTCCTCCACGCCGTCCGGGAGCAGGATGATCCGCTCGGGCTCCAGGGCGTCCACCGCGCCCTCGTCGTGGGTGACGAGGATGACCGCGCCCTTGTAGGTGCGCAGCGCCCCGAGGATCTCCTCGCGGCTGGCCGGGTCGAGGTTGTTGGTGGGCTCGTCGAGCAGCAGCACGTTGGCCGCGGAGACCACCAGCGTGGCCAGCGCGAGACGGGTCTTCTCGCCGCCGGAGAGCACGCCCGCCGGCTTGTCCACGTCGTCGCCGGAGAACAGGAACGAGCCGAGCACCTTGCGCACCTCGACCAGGTCCAGGTCGGGCGCCGAGGAGCGCATGTTCTCCAGGACCGAGCGCTCGGGGTCGAGGGTCTCGTGCTCCTGCGCGTAGTAGCCCATCTTCAGACCGTGGCCCTCGACGACCTGCCCGGTGTCGGGCTTCTCCGCACCGGCGAGCAGCCGCAGGAGGGTCGTCTTGCCCGCGCCGTTGAGCCCGAGGATGACCACCCGCGAGCCCTTGTCGATCGCGAGGTCGACGTCCGTGAAGATCTCCAGCGAGCCGTACGACTTCGACAGGCCCTCGGCCGTCAGCGGGGTCTTGCCGCAGGGCGCGGGGTCGGGGAAGCGCAGCTTGGCGACCTTGTCGGAGACGCGGACCGCCTCCAGGCCGGACAGCAGCCGGTCGGCGCGCTTCGCCATGTTCTGCGCGGCGACGGTCTTGGTGGCCTTGGCGCGCATCTTGTCGGCCTGCGCGTTGAGCGCGGCGGCCTTCTTCTCCGCGTTCTGGCGCTCGCGCTTGCGGCGCTTCTCGTCGGCCTCGCGCTGCTGCTGGTAGAGCTTCCAGCCCATGTTGTAGACGTCGATCTGGGAGCGGTTGGCGTCCAGGTAGAACACCTTGTTGACGACCGTCTCGACCAGGTCGACGTCGTGGGAGATCACGATGAAGCCGCCGCGGTAGGTCTTGAGGTAGTCGCGCAGCCAGACGATCGAGTCGGCGTCGAGGTGGTTGGTCGGCTCGTCGAGCAGCAGGGTGTCGGCGTCCGAGAAGAGGATCCGGGCCAGCTCCACGCGGCGGCGCTGACCGCCGGAGAGCGTGTGCAGCGGCTGTCCCATCACCCGGTCGGGCAGGCCCAGGGCGGCGGCGATGGTGGAGGCCTCGGCCTCGGCGGCGTACCCGCCCTTGGTGAGGAACTCCGTCTCCTGGCGCTCGTACTGGCGCAGCGCCTTCTCGCGGGTGGCGCCGGCGCCGCTGGCGATGCGCTCCTCGTTCTGGCGCATCTTGCGGATCAGCACGTCCAGGCCGCGGGCGGACAGGATGCGGTCGCGGGCGAGCACCTCGAGGTCGCCGGTGCGCGGGTCCTGCGGCAGGTAGCCGACCTCGCCGGAGCGGGTGATGGTGCCGGCGGCGGGCTGGCCCTCGCCCGCGAGGCACTTGGTCAGCGTGGTCTTGCCCGCGCCGTTCCGGCCGACCAGGCCGATGCGATCGCCCTTGGCGATGCGGAAGGACGCGGACTCGATGAGGACTCGGGCACCGGCGCGCAGCTCGATGCCGGAAGCGGTGATCACGGACAGACTCCAGGGCGGTATGGACGGCGGAAGGACGACGGGCGCAGGGCTTCGACGCCGTTTAATGCGCGAGGAGAATGGCCATGAGGCCAGTCTAACGGGCTCCTGCAACTGCTTTTCGGCCGCGTTCGCCCGGCAGCGCGTTGCCCAGCGGCTGCCTGCCGGGCACGATCCGGCCCAGGTCGTCGACCGCGACCAGCTCCTCCGACCAGGCCTCGGGACCCGCGCAGGGCTGGGCGATCAGCAGCGCGCCGCGCGCGCGGACCTGCCGCGCCGGGGCGAAGGCGCAGCCCGGGCGGGCCGGCAGGGTCCAGCGCAGGTCGCCGTCGGCGGACCGGTAGGCGGCGACCCGGTCGGGGGTGACCACGGCGACCATCCGCCCGTACGGGTCGAGGGCCTGGAGCACGCCCGTGCCGCGTCCGCGGAAGTCCGGAATCGCTCGGTGCCAGCGCACCCGGCGGCCGTCGGCGCGGTCGGTGTCGGTGACGAAGCCGTCGCTCCACAGGGCGACGGCGTGGCCGGGGACGGGCAGCACGGCGAGGGCGCGGCGGCCGTCGCGTGCGTGGGTCCACCGGCCGCGGCCGCTGGCGCGGTCGTACGCCTCGACGACGGCGCCGCGCACCCGTACGGCCGGTTCGGCCCCCGGCGCGTGCCCGGCCGCCGGCCGCGTGCGCGCGGGGGCGTGCAGCACGTGCGCGGTGAGGCGGTCGCCGAACGGGGTGGCGCGGGAGTGGTGCGCGGCGGTGACCAGGGGGACGGTGAGGACGGCGGAGAGCACGGCGAGCGCCAGGCGGGCGGGGCGCGCGGGGGCCGCCGGGGCGGTGCGTACCGGTGGATCTGTCGACAACGGGGGCGAGACCTTCCCTCTGTCCAATCACCACGGCGTCACGGTCGGCGACCGGCCGCCCTGGACCAGGCGCAGAGCGTAGCGGCGGCGGTGGCGCAAAAGGGGCGGGACGCACCGGAGTGATCGATACTCGGCGCAGGGCGGCGGGCCGACGCCGCGCCGACCACGGATCAGGCAGAGGGTGGTGGCCCCCATGCAGTTCGACGACGACGCCAACCTGGACACCTCGGAGGTCCAGGACGTGCGGGGCAGCCGCATCCCGGGCGGCAAGGCCACCATCGGCGGCGGCATCGCCGGCATCATCGCGCTGATCCTGGGCGTGCTCTTCGGGGTGGGCCCGGAGCAGCTGGGGCTCTCCTCCGGCGACTCCCAGCCCGCCAACAGCGCCTCGACGGTCCCCAACGTGGACCAGGCGTGCAAGAAGGGCAGCAACGCCAACGCGCAGGAGGACTGCCGGATCGTCGCGGTGGTCAACAGCGTGCAGGACTACTGGCGCGGCGAGTTCAACCGCCGCCAGGGGCGCTACACGGACGCCAGGACCGTGCTCTTCACCGGCCGGGTGAACACCGCGTGCGGCGCGGCCACCTCGGCGGTCGGCCCGTTCTACTGCCCCGGCGACCGCAAGGTCTACCTGGACCTGGGCTTCTTCGACGAGCTGCGGACCAAGTTCGGCGCGAGCGGCGGCCCGTTCGCGCAGGCGTACGTGGTGGCGCACGAGTACGGCCACCACATCCAGAACCTGATGGGCACGCTCGGCAGGTCCCAGGACGGGCGGCAGGGCGCCGACAGCAACGCGGTCCGGGTGGAGCTCCAGGCGGACTGCTACGCGGGGATCTGGGCGCGGCACGCCACGAGCACCCCGGACGAGTCGACCGGACGGCCGCTGCTGACGAAGCTCACCGACGAGGACATCCGCGACGGCCTGGACGCGGCGGCCGCGGTGGGCGACGACCGGATCCAGGAGAAGTTCCAGGGGCGGGTGACGCCGGAGAGCTGGACCCACGGGTCGGCGCAGCAGCGCCAGCAGTGGTTCTACACCGGCTACCAGACCGGGGACATGGCCCGCTGCAACACCTTCCGCTGAGCCCTTGCGCCGGGCCCCTTGCACCACGCCCCTTGCGCCGGGCCTTCCGCTCGGCCCATTCCGCTGGGCACCTTCTACCGAGGGCCTTCCACCGGGCGCCTTCCGCCCCGCGCTGGGCCCGGCGCGGGGCCGCCGGGTCCCGTTCCCGGGGCGTTGTCAGTGCCGGGTGCCAGACTGAGATCCAGGTCACATTCGAGGATCCGGAAGTGGAAGGGGTGATCGTCGTGGCCGGAGTTCCGAGCGTCTACCCGACGATGTTGTACGAGGACGCGAAGGCGGCCATCAGGCTGCTCAAGGACGCCTTCGGCTTCACCGAGGTCAGTGTGTACGAGGGCGAGGACGGCAGCGTGCTGCACGCCGAGCTGGCGTACGGCAACGGCATGGTGATGCTGGGGTCCAAGGGGCGCGGGGGCGTGTTCGCGAAGTCCATGGCGGACGCGGGGCCGTCGGGGGTGTACGTGGTGGTGGAGGACACCGACGCGCACCACGCCCGGGCCGTGGAGCACGGGGTGGAGGTCCTGATGCCGCCGACCGACCAGGACTACGGCTCCCGCGACTACATGGCGCGCGACCCGGAGGGCAACGTGTGGAGCTTCGGGACGTACGCGCCGGGGGGCGCGGGGTAGGGCCGCCGGGGCCGGGAGCCCTACCCCGCGCGGGGCGTCAGGCGCCGCCCGTGTGGACCTTGAAGGCCGCCCGCCGCACGGCCTTGGCCAGGGTCGGGTCCGGGTGGGCGGCGGCGAGGGCGACCAGGACCTGCACGGTGCGCGGGTGGCCGACGGCCGTGACCTCCTCCAGGAGCGCGGGGACCGTGCCCTGCACCGCCGAGTCCAGGTGGCGCACCAGCAGGTCCGCCTCGCCGTGGTCGGTGACGGCCGCGGCGGTGTCGACCCAGAGCCAGGTCGCCTCCTCGCGGGTGAGCACCTCCGGCGCCTCCTCCGCGTCGGCGCCCTCGAACTCGGCGAGCCAGAGCAGGGCGTAGGGGCGCAGGGCCGTCTCCAGGGCGGCGGCCCTGACCTCGGCCTCGGCGGGCGCGCCGACCACCCGGAGCGCCTCGAAGGACAGGGCGCGCAGCAGGGCGTCCTCGCCGCGGGCGACGGTGAGCAGTTCGGTGACCGCGCTGCCCAGGGTGCGGGCGGCGAGCCAGGCCCGGTACTCGGCGCGGGCCGGGCCCGGGGTGAGGCGGGCGCAGCCGCGCAGCATGTCCTCGGCGGACTGCTCGATGTTCCCGGCCGGGGACTGGGCGGCGACGCAGATCTGCTCCAGCTTGACCCAGACCGCCCAGTTGCCCAGCGGGGTGAGGGTCGCCTGGCCCTCGTCGCCGGGGCCGGCGTCCAGGGTCAGGGCGCCGACCGCGGCGAGGCCCTCCAGGGCCCAGTCGAGCAGCGGGGCGAGCGGGACGGCCGGGCGGGGGGCCGGCTGGCCGCCGGGATCGAGGGGCACCTCGCAGCGCTCCTCGCGCAGCTCCTGGACGCGCTGGTCCAGGAGGTCGAGCAGGGCGGGTACGAGGACGGGGCCGGCGGAGAGCTGGAGGAGGGAGAGCAGCTGGGGGACGGCTTCCACGACCTCGGAGGCGGCCGGGGAGGCGACGCCGGCCGGCACGGGGTGCACCAGGGACCAGGCGTCGAACAGCGCCACCCAGCCGCGCAGCACGGCGGTGTCGTCGCGGTCCCAGGCGCGCAGCCGCCAGCCGGGGCGGGCGGTGCCGCCGTGCAGCTCGACGAGGCCGGCGAGGCGCGCCCGGTCCCAGCCGGCGCGCACCTGGTCCGGTGTCAGTTCCAGGGCGGCGGCGGCCCGTTCGGCGGCGGCGAGCGGATCGCGGCCGGCCGTGCCGGTGCGGCCCGCGGCGGCCCAGCGGGCCACCCGGACGGCGTCGGCGAGCAGGGCGCGCGCCTGCCCGGCCAGCACGGCCGGGGGCGGGGTGCCCTCGGGCGGCCGGGGCGCGGGCCTGCTCCGCCGCGTGGTCACGGCCCGCCGGGCGGTGGTCAGGGGCCGCGGGCGGACGAGTCGGAGTCTGGAGTTGCGCGCCAGTTGCTCATCAGGCTTTCGAGACGTCACGGGTGCAGTCTTCCCGCTGACGGCCCGAAAGCCCAAACGGAATCGAAAGCACCTGTCACATGAGGGGGGTGAGGAAGCGGCGCAGGACCTCTTCGTACGCCGCCGGACCGGCGTTCCACATGGCGGCGTGCGGGGCGCCGTGGACGGTGTGCAGGGTCACGAGGTCCGGTCGGCGCGCGGCCAGCTCGCGGGACGGGCCCCAGGGGGCGAGGCCGTCGTCGGGGCCGTGCAGGACCAGGGTGGGCACCCGCAGGGCGGCCGGGTCCGTGGCGGCGCGCAGCCGGTCGCCGCGGTGGCCGGTCCTGCCCTGGGCGGCGCGGACCGCGAGCGGGAGCAGCGGCGCGGGGGTGCGGCGGGCGGCGGCGACGGCCCGCAGGGTGGTCTCCCAGCTGAGGACCGGAGAGTCCAGGACGAGTCCGGCGACGCGGTCGCGCAGCCCGGAGTCGGCGGCGGCCAGCAGGGCCATGGTGGCGCCGGTGGACCAGCCGTAGAGGACGACCCGCTCGGCCCCTTCCCGTACCGCGTGGCGGATGGCGGCGTCCAGGTCGCGCCACTCGGAGTCGCCGAGGTGGCCCAGGCCGTCCGGGGAGCGGGGCGCGCCGGGGTCGCCGCGGTGGGCGGGGTCGAGCACGGGCAGCTGGAGGCCGTGCAGGAAGCCGGTGACGTTGAGGGGGTGGGCGCGGGTCGCGCCGAGGCCGTGGACGGTGATGACCCAGGTGCGGCGCACGGCCGGGAAGAACCAGGCGGGCAGCGGGCCGAGCTCGCCCTGGACCTCGGCGTCCCGGTGGGGCAGGCCGAGGTCGTCCGGGCCGGTGTGCAGGGCCGGGGTGAGCCGGACCCGGCCGCCGGGCTCCAGGGCGCCGTGGACGACCCGGTCGAGGCGGCGGACCACGGTGTCGGCGGTGTGCGGGGCGTCGTCGAGGACGGGGCCGACGACGGCGTGGACGCCGGGGCCCTCCAGGCCGTAGCTGCCGGGGCGCAGGGAGGCCAGGCAGCGGGTCAGGGTGACCCGGCCGGGCGCCGTGGCGTGCACGGTGAGCCGGGGGTCCCCGGGCAGGGGCCGGCCGGGCGGCGCCTTGAGGGCCGCGTCGCTGGCGTACCGGCCGGCCGCGAGAGCGGCCGCGCCGACACCGATCAGGGTGGTGACGGCCGCTGCCGTCGCTTTAGCCGGGCGCACCGCTCCAGTCTCCGTTCGAATCCGGTCCCGGGCCAGTGGACGGGGCCGGTCGGGCGGCACGTGCCCGTTCCCGTGGCCGCGCGACCGGCCCCGTTCCCCGGGGCGGGCGGGGCGGCCGGGGCAGGCGGGGCGGGTGGGTCAGGCGCGTTGGCCGTAGCCCTTGAGCTTGGCGCCCGCCTCGGCCAGCTGGTCCGGGTCGAGCAGGGTGGGGGCGGCGCCCGGGACGGAGGCCGCCGCGAGCCAGACCCGGCACATCCACTCCAGCTGGGCGGTGCGGTCGTGGGCCTGGTCCAGGGTGTCGCCGTAGGTGACGCAGCCGTGGTTGCGCAGCAGGCAGCCGGAGCGGCCCTCCAGGGCGCGCAGCATGTGGGCGGCCAGCTCCTCGGTGCCGTAGAGGGCGTACGGGGCGACGCGGACGGGGCCGCCGAGCGCGGCGGTCATGTAGTGCACGGCCGGCAGCTCGTCGACGAGGGTGGAGACGGCGGTGGCGTGCACGGCGTGGGTGTGCACGACGGCGGAGGCGCCGGTGCTCCGGTAGACGGCCAGGTGCAGGGGCACCTCGCTGGTCGGCGCCAGGGCGCCGAGGACCTGTTCGCCCGCCAGGTCGACGGCGACCGGCTCCTCGGTGAGCAGCCGGTCGTAGGGGACGCCGCTGGGGGTGACCAGGACGAGGTCGCCGACGCGGACGGAGACGTTGCCGGAGGTGCCGACGACGAGGCCCTCGGCGACGGTCCTGCGGGCCTCGGCGACCAGTTCGCGCCAGGCGCCCTCGACGTCCTGGCGCCGCCGTTCGCGCTCGTACCGGTGCTGCTGTCGGGTCATGCGGCGATCCTCCCGGGTGACGAGGATCTCTTCAACGGGCCCGCGGGGTCCCTCCGGGTGGGAGGCGAAGGTCCTGTGACGGATGCGGCGGGGGACGAACCGGGTCCTTCCGGGCCCGGGAAATCAGGCCCGGAAGCCCTTTCGGCGGTCGAACACGAATGTCACGGAAACCTTCGCGGGCATCAACCGGAATCAGCCGAACCCGGTTGCGTAAACCACCAGTCCCGTCCCAGTTCACCTTCCGTTCACTCAGGTTGCCTACGTTCGGCGCGCCACTGACGTCAAACGATTGCCTGGGTAAATGGAACACATCACGCTGCTGCTCGCGATTGTGGTCGTGACAGCTCTCGTGTTCGATTTCACGAACGGTTTCCACGACACCGCCAACGCGATGGCGACGACCATCTCGACCGGCGCCCTGAAGCCCAAGACGGCGGTGGCCATGTCCGCCGTGCTCAACCTCGTCGGCGCGTTCCTGTCCGTGGAGGTCGCCAAGACGATCTCCGGCGGGATCATCAACGAAGAGGGCATCCGCACAGAAGTGATCTTCGCGGCGCTCGTCGGCGCCATCCTGTGGAACCTGCTGACCTGGCTGCTCGGCCTGCCGTCCAGCTCGTCCCACGCCCTGTTCGGTGGTCTGATCGGCGCCGCCGTGATGTCGGCCGGCTGGTCCTCCGTCAACGGCAGCACCGTGGTCACCAAGGTGCTGCTGCCCGCGATCGCCGCCCCGATCGTCGCCGGCCTGGCCGCCACCGCCGCCACCCGGCTGACGTACAGGATCGGCTCCCGTACGGACGAGAAGGCCACGGCCAAGGGCTACCGCGCCGGCCAGATCGCCTCCGCGGGCCTGGTCTCCCTGGCGCACGGCACCAACGACGCGCAGAAGACCATGGGCGTCATCACCCTGGCCCTGGTCACCGGCGGCGTCCTGGCCCCCGGCTCCAACCCCCCGATGTGGGTCATCGTCGCGGCCGGCCTGGCCATCGCGCTCGGCACCTACCTGGGCGGCTGGCGCATCATCCGCACCATGGGCAAGGGCCTGACCGACCTGCGTCCGCCGCAGGGCTTCGCCGCCCAGACCAGCGCCGCGACCGTCATCCTGGCCTCCTCCCACCTGGGCTTCTCGCTCTCCACCACGCAGTCCTGCTCCGGCGCCGTGATGGGCGCGGGTCTGGGCCGCAAGGGCGGCGTGGTCCGCTGGTCGACCGCGACCCGGATGTTCGTCGCCTGGGGCCTGACCCTGCCGGCCGCCGGCCTGGTCGGCGCGGGCGCCGAGTTCCTGACCAAGCAGGGCACCTGGGGCATCGTGGCCGTAGCGGTCCTCCTGGTGGCCGGCTCGGGCGTCATCTGGGCGCTCTCGCGCCGCCAGCCGGTCGACCACACCAACGTCACCGCCGACGAGCACGCCGAGCCCGCGGGCGTGGTGACCACCGCCATCGCGGCCGTCACTCCCCCGCCCGCCGGCGTCGTCGTCGCCCCGGCCGACGCCCTCAAGACCACCATCCCGGCCCCGGCCGCGACCCCGGTGGCCGCCGCCGACCCGGCGCGCCCGGCCACGGTGTAAGGAAAGAAGACCAGCATGAAGATCGACTGGGCAGCCCTCGGCTCCGTCTTCGGCGTCAGCCTCGTGATCACCGTCGCCCTGGTGGGCCTGTTCACCCTGGGCATCGTCGGCCTCTCCAAGCAGGAGTCGGCCTCCGCCACCGGCGGCTCGGCCCCGCTGGCCCGCACCGGCGCGTACGCCTGCTTCGCGCTGTGCGCGGCGGCGGTCGCGTACGGGATCTACCTGATCGTGGCCTGACCCCACGCCTCCGGCACCACACCGGCGCCCACGGAACGCTCCTCGTTCCGTGGGCGCTTCCGTGTGCTCCGCCGCTCGTCAGGCGCGGTCCCGTCACGCCTTGCTATGGTCTGCGTCACAGAGGGACCAGTCTCGAAAAGACATGTGTCATACTGGCGTACGTCAGCTAGATAGCGTCCAACCTACCTATGCCTGTTCGCACTTGGCCTTTCGACACCGGCCTGGAAGCCAACTGCCGAACAGCAAGGAAGTAGGAACGCCATGACCCGGGACGTGGATCCGAGCCTGAACCGCCGGCGACTGCGCATCGCGCTGCGCCGTGCCCGCGAAGAGGCCGGCCTCACGCAGGCGGACGCCTGTGCCGCGCTCGAGTGGTCGCTCAGCAAGGTGCTGCGGATCGAAGCGGGTTCCGTCTCGCTGACCGTGACCGACCTGCGGGCGATGCTCCAGCTGTACGGGGTGACGGACCCGGCCGACGTCGCCGATCTGGAGACCGCCGCCCGGGGCTCCAAGGGGCCCTCCTGGTGGGCGCACTACAACGACTTCCTGCACCCCCAGTTCGCGCAGTACCTGGGGTACGAGGGCGCCTCGCACACCCTGCTGACGTTCCACCCCGTGCTGGTCCCGGCGCTGCTCCAGACCGACGAGTACGCCTCCGCCCTGCTCGGTTCCCGCCAGGCGGACGGCAGCCAGCTGCGGCGCGCGGTCGAGCTGCGCACGACCCGTCAGGAACGGATCCTGGACAACGACGAGGGGCCCGAGACCCACTTCGTCGTCGACGAGTCGGCGCTGTACCGGCAGGTGGGCGGTGCCGACGTGCTGCGCCGCCAGCTCAAGGAACTCAAGCGGCGGGCCGGGGACCCGCGGGTGCGGCTGAGCGTGCTGCCCTTCGCCGTCGGCGCCCTCTTCGGCTCGTCGAGCCCGTTCATCGTCCTGACCTTCCGGGACGACGACGACCTGCTCTACCTGGAGACGGCGATGGGCAGCCTCACCAACCGCGACGACCTGGACCTGACCGCGCGGTACCAGGAGACGTTCGCCACCATGACCAAGCTCTCCGTACGGGGCGACGACCTGACCGCCCTGCTCGACGCACGCATCGCCGCCCTGGGCGGCGACCCCGCAGACGACTGATTTCCCGGGGGACGACCCGGCAGGACCAGGGAGGGCCGATGACGGTCTCCGAGTGGCGCGAATGGTGGCAACGGCTCCGCACGGCCCGGCCCGTCACGGTCGGCGACGCGGACGCCTCCTCCGGACCGGACCAGCCCGACGGCGTCGAGGACACCACGCTCAAGGCGTACGCGATGCAGAGCCCGGACTGGACGGACGCCCTGATCCGGATCGAGACCGCCCGGCGCGACGGGGAGATACGGCTGCTGAAGGTCCGGCTGCTGCTGGGCACCGCCTGCGGCAGCCTGCTCTTCCTCTGCCTGGCGCTGGCCGTGCACACCGCGTCGACCCTGCGGGTCGGACTGGGCGGCGGTCCCGTGTGGACCGCCGCGGCGGGCGTCACCGGGGCGGCGCTGACCAGCGTCGCCGCCGCGCGGGTGGGCCGGGCGCTGGGCGCCCGTCTCGACCAGGCTCCGCCGGGGAGCCCGGCGGCTACGGATTCCGCTTCTCGCCCGGCGACAGGACCCGGCCCAGGACCCGCGAACGCACCGTGACCGGGGTGAACCCCCACCACAGCCCGGCCGCCACCGAGATCAGCACCGTGACCACCATCCACACGGCGAGCCGGGCCTCGACGCCGGGCACCAGGAGGGCGAGGGCCGCCCCCGCGCCCACCGCGAGCACGCCGCTCACCATCCCGTACAGACCCAGTTCGCCCGCCTCGGAGAGCCCGGACCCCCGGGCTTCCGCTGGTGGGCTCGTCCGCTGCGGGACCGAACCACTGGCCGGATCAGGCATCTGCCGTCCACCTCCTGCTCTGCGGGTGGATCATCGTCACTCACAGGCACCGCCCGGTGACGCGAGTCCCGCCAGGAAACCACGCCAGGCGTCGGCGGGGAAGACCAGTACGGGCCCCCGGCGGTGCCACGAGTCGCGCACGGACACCGAGGCGCGCCCCCGTGCGACTTCCACGCAGTCGTTCTCGCCGCCCGCGGAGTGACTGCTCTTGAACCAGGTCCGTGCGCCCGGCTGGTCGTCGAACACACTGATCTCCCCCTGCTCGAGTGTCAGCACCCCGACGTCGAACGTCCTGCGGGCGCTCTGTTGTTCGGTTCTGTATGGGGCAGTCTTCCCGGCAGAGGAAGGGCGGACGCACGGCGCGTGCGCGCAAATCGGCCGCGTGCGGCGCTCCTTGCGTCCTTCGTCGCAGGTCAAGGCGAGTTGACGGGCATTCGCGCTGCGTGGTGGACTGCCGGGGCCGTTTACGGCGGCAGCAGAGGAAGCCGGTGGGAATCCGGCGCGGTCCCGCCACTGTCAGTCCGGCCGAGTGCCGGACGAGCCAGGAACTCTCGCCGCCGGTCACGTCGAGCCAGGGCGCGGACCCTGAGTGAGGACACAGCGCCATGCCCGGCCGCCGTTCGACCACGCCTGCCTTCGTCTACGGGGCCACCGCCGGACTGGTGGCCGACCGGATCCTCGGCGATCCCCGGCGCGGACACCCGGTGGCCCTCTTCGGGAGGGCGGCCCAGAGCGTCGAGGGCGCGTTGTGGCACGACCACCGCGGCTGGGGCGTACTGCACGCGGTGGTGTGCGCCGGTGGAGCCGCGGGCGCGGGCGTCCTGGCGTCGCGCGCCGTGCGCGACCGCCCCGTGGCCGCCGCCGCGCTGACCGCCGCGTCCGTGTGGGCCGTCGTCGGCGGTACGACGCTGGGCCGCGAGGCGCGTGCCGTCGCCGGGGCGCTGGCCGCCGGGGACGTCGAGGTCGCCAGGGAGCGGCTGCCGCACCTGTGCGGGCGCGATCCGCAGGCGCTGGACGGGCCCGGGATCGCCCGCGCGGTCGTGGAGTCCGTCGCCGAGAACACCTCCGACGCCGTGGTCGGCGCGCTGGTCTGGGGCGCGGTCGCCGGGGTGCCCGGGCTGCTCGCCTTCCGGGCCGTGAACACCCTGGACGCGATGGTCGGCCACAGGTCCCCGCGCCACCTCCGCTACGGCTGGGCCTCGGCCCGCCTGGACGACGTGGCCGGCTGGCCCGGGGCCCGGCTCACCGCGGTGCTGGCCGCGCTCGCCGGGGACGACGCGCGCGGAGCCGTACGGGCCTGGCGGGCCGACGCGGGGAAGCACCCGAGCCCCAACG
Organism: Streptomyces sp. NPDC001941; assembly: GCF_040296945.1. NCBI lineage: Bacteria > Bacillati > Actinomycetota > Actinomycetes > Kitasatosporales > Streptomycetaceae > Streptomyces > Streptomyces sp. NPDC001941. Next base: position 70,451 of record NZ_JBEOYE010000030.1, read on the forward strand.
CGGGCCCGGTGGAGGCGTCCTTCGCGGGGGCCCTGGGCGTGCGGCTCGGCGGGACCCTCGCGTACGGCGGGCGCGTCGAGCACCGGCCGGTGCTCAACGCGGAGGGGCGGGACGTGGAAGTGGCGGACGTCGAACGGGCCGTACGGCTGTCGCGCCGGGTGGGCGCGCTGACCCTGGTGGTGTGTGCGGGGGCCCGGCTGCTCGCCGCGCGCGCCCCGCGGAAGCGGAGGCAGGCATGAGTGGCGGGCTCCTGGTCGCGGGGACCACGTCGGACGCGGGCAAGAGCGTCGTCACGGCGGGCATCTGCCGCTGGCTGGCGCGCAAGGGCGCGAAGGTGGCGCCGTTCAAGGGGCAGAACATGTCCCTGAACTCGTTCGTCACCCGCGGGGGCGCCGAGATCGGGCGGGCCCAGGCCATGCAGGCGCAGGCCGCCCGGGTCGAGCCGACGGCGCTGATGAACCCGGTGCTGCTCAAGCCCGGCTCCGACCGCTCCAGCCAGGTGGTCCTGATGGGCCGCCCGGTGGGCGAGATGAGCGCGCGCGGCTACCACGGCAACCGGCAGAAGGAGCTGTTCGAGCCGGTCACCGCGTGCCTGGCCGAGCTGCGGCGCGACTACGACGCGGTGATCTGCGAGGGCGCGGGCAGCCCGGCCGAGATCAACCTGCGCCGCACCGACATCGTCAACATGGGCATCGCGCGGGCCGCGCGCTTCCCGGTGGTGGTGGTCGGCGACATCGACCGCGGCGGGGTGTTCGCCCAGTTCTTCGGCACCACGGCGCTGCTGTCCCCCGAGGACCAGGAGCTGGTCGCGGGCTACCTGGTCAACAAGTTCCGCGGTGACGTGACGCTCCTGGAGCCGGGCCTGGAGATGCTGCGCGGCCTGACCGGGCGGCGCACCTTCGGCGTCCTGCCGTACGCGCACGGCCTCGGCATCGACGAGGAGGACGGCCTGCGGGTGTCGCTGCGGGGCGCGGTGCGCGAGTCGGTGGTGGCGCCGCCGGTCGGCGAGGACGTGCTGCGGGTCGCGGTGTGCGCGGTGCCGCTGATGTCGAACTTCACGGACGTGGACGCGCTGGCGGCCGAACCGGGCGTCGTGGTGCGGTTCGTGGACCGGCCCGAGGAGCTGGTGGACGCGGACCTGGTGGTGGTCCCCGGTACCCGGGGCACCGTGCGGGCGCTGGAGTGGCTGCGCTCGCGGGGGCTCGCGGACGCGCTGCTGCGGCGGGCCGCCGAGGGGCGTCCGGTGCTCGGGATCTGCGGCGGCTTCCAGGTGCTCGGCGAGCGGATCGAGGACGAGGTGGAGTCGCGGGCCGGCACCGTCGAAGGGCTCGGGCTGCTGCCCGTACGGGTGCGGTTCGCGGCGGACAAGACGCTGGCCCGGCCGGTGGGTTCGGCCCTGGGCGAGCCGGTGGAGGGGTACGAGATCCACCACGGGGTCGCCGAGGTGCTGGGCGGCGAGCCGTTCCTGGACGGCTGCCGGGTGGGCGCGGTCTGGGGGACGCACTGGCACGGGTCGCTGGAGGGCGACGCGTTCCGGCGGGCGTTCCTGGCCCGGGTCGCGCGGGACGCGGGGCGGCGGTTCGTGCCGGCGCCCGACACCTCGTTCGGGGCGCTGCGCGAGGAGCAGCTGGACCGGCTCGGGGACCTGATCGAGGAGCACGCGGACACGGACGCCCTGCTGCGGCTGATCGAGGACGGGGTGCCCGCCGGGCTGCCGTTCGTGCCGCCGGGGGCGCCGTGAGCGGGACACGGGCGGGCGGGGGCCCGCCGGGAGAGGGACGAGGCGTTGCGGGAGGAAAGGTTCGGATGACAGGCACTGGGATGACAGGTACCGCGCAGTACCCCTTCACCGCGGTGGTGGGGATGGACGACATGCGGCTGAGCCTGCTGCTCAACGCCGTCTCCCCGGCCATCGGCGGCGTGCTGGTGCGCGGGGAGAAGGGCACCGCCAAGTCGACCATCATGCGCGGGCTCGCGGCGCTGCTGCCCGACATCGACGTGGTGCCCGGCTGCCGGTTCGCCTGCGACCCGGGCGCGCCGGACCCGCGGTGCCCCGACGGGCCGCACGAAGCCGGGGCGGGGGCCGCGCGCCCGACCGCCATGGTCGAGCTGCCGGTCGGCGCCTCCGAGGACCGCCTGGTGGGCGCGCTCGACATCGAGCGGGCGCTCGCCGAGGGCGTGAAGTCCTTCGAGCCGGGCCTGCTGGCGGCGGCCAACCGCGGGATCCTGTACGTCGACGAGGTCAACCTGCTGCACGACCACCTGATCGACCTGCTGCTGGACGCGGCGGCGATGGGTTCGTCGTACGTGGAGCGCGAGGGCGTCTCCGTACGGCACGCGGCGCGCTTCCTGCTCGTGGGCACCATGAACCCCGAAGAGGGCGAGCTGCGCCCGCAGTTGCTGGACCGCTTCGGGCTGACCGTGGAGGTCGCCGCGTCGCGCGATCCGGAGCAGCGGGTGGAGGTGGTGCGGCGCAGGCTCGGGTACGACGACGACCCGGCCGGCTTCTCGGCGCGCTGGGCCGCCGAGGAGGGCGCCCTGCGGGCCCGCATCGTCGCCGCCCGCGCGCTGCTCCCCGAGGTGGTCCTGGACGACGTGACACTGCGTCAGATCGCGGCCACCTGCGCCGCGTTCGAGGTCGACGGGATGCGCGCCGACATCGTGATGGCGCGCACCTGCGCCGCGCTGGCCGCCTGGGACGGGCGTACGGAGGTGACGTCGCAGGACGTCCGGCAGGCCGCGCTGCTCGCGCTGCCGCACCGCCGCCGCCGCAACCCGTTCGACGCGCCCGGTCTTGACGAGGACAAGCTCGACGACACCCTGGAGCCGTTCGAGGACGAGCGGGGCGGCGACGACGACCCGGACCCGGGTCCCGACGGGGGCGGCGGTCCCGGGGGCGGCGGGGTGCCGCCGCAGGGCGACGCGCCGGCCGCGGAGTCGCAGCCGGAGTCGCCGTCGGACGCGGGGCCGGACGCGGGGCCGGATTCCGGCGGGCCCTCCGAGGCCCCGGCCGAGGCCCCGCAGGCGCCGCGGTCCGGCGGCGGGCCTGGCGAGCGCGCCGCCGTGGGGGCGGCCGAGCCGTTCCGTACGAAGGTGCTCACCGTGCCCGGCCTGGGCGACGGGGCCTCCGGGCGGCGCTCGCGGGCCCGCACCGAGCACGGGCGCACCACCGGGTCCCAGCGGCCCCGGGGCACCCTGACCAAGCTGCACCTGGCCGCCACGGTACGGGCCGCCGCGCCGCACCAGCGGGCCCGCGGGCGCTCGGGGCCCGGCCTGGTCGTCCGCCGCGACGACCTGCGCCAGGCGACCCGGGAGGGCCGCGAGGGCAACCTGGTGCTGTTCGCCGTCGACGCGTCGGGCTCGATGGCGGCCCGGCAGCGGATGAGCGCGGTGAAGGGCGCGGTGCTCTCGCTGCTGCTCGACGCCTACCAGCGGCGCGACAAGGTGGGCCTGGTGACCTTCCGGGGCCGGGACGCCGAGGTGGCGCTGCCTCCGACGTCGTCGGTGGACGCGGCCGCCGCCCGCCTGGAGCGGCTGCCGACCGGCGGGCGCACCCCGCTGGCCGCCGGGCTGCTCAAGGCCCACGACGTGCTGCGGGTGGAGCGGCTGCGCGACCCCGCGCGCCGGCCGCTGCTCGTGGTGGTGACCGACGGGCGGGCGACCGGCAGCGGCCCGGACCCGGTGGCGCTGGCCGCGCGGGCGGCCCGGCTGCACGCGGCCGAGGGCGTCGCGGCGGTCGTGGTGGACTGCGAGTCGGGCCACGTGCGGCTCGGCCTGGCGGCCGACCTCGCCCGTGAACTGGGCGGTACGGCAGTGACCTTGGACGAACTGAGGGCCGACTCGATCGCGGGTCTGGTCCGGGACGCGACCGCGACGTCGCAGAGGAGGGCGGCCTGATGCCGCAGGGACAGCCGAGCGTGGTGCCCCAGGACGGCCTGACGACCCGTCAGCGGCGCAACAGGCCGCTGGTGATGGTCCACACGGGCGTCGGCAAGGGCAAGTCGACGGCCGCCTTCGGGATGGCGCTGCGCGCCTGGAACCAGGGCTGGCCCGTCGGGGTGTTCCAGTTCGTGAAGTCCGCCAAGTGGAAGGTCGGCGAGGAGAACGCCCTGAAGGTGCTCGGCGCCTCCGGCGAGGGCGGCACCGTGGACTGGCACAAGATGGGCGAGGGCTGGTCCTGGATCCAGCGTGACGGCGAGATGTCCAACGAGGACAAGGCGCGCGAGGGCTGGGAGCAGGTCAAGCGCTGCCTGGCCGAGGAGACGTACGCGTTCTACGTCCTGGACGAGTTCGCCTACCCGCTGCACTGGGGCTGGGTCGACGTCGCCGAGGTCGTCGAGGTGCTGCGCAACCGTCCCGGCACCCAGCACGTGGTCGTCACCGGCCGCAACGCCCCCGAGGAGCTCTGCGCGTTCGCCGACCTGGTCACCGACATGTCCAAGGTGAAGCACCCCATGGACGCCGGTCAGAAGGGCCAGCGGGGCATCGAGTGGTAGCACGTCTCGTCATCGCCGCACCGTCCTCCGGCGCGGGCAAGACCACGGTCGCGACCGGCCTGATGGCCGCGTTCGCCGGGCGCGGCCTGAAGGTGTCCCCGCACAAGGTGGGGCCCGACTACATCGACCCGGGCTACCACGCGCTCGCCACCGGCCGCCCGGGCCGCAACCTCGACGCGTTCATGTGCGGCACGGGCCTGGTCGCGCCACTCTTCGCGCACGGCGCGGCCGGCTGCGACCTGGCCGTCGTCGAGGGGGTGATGGGCCTGTACGACGGCGCCGCCGACCAGGGCGAGCTCGCCTCGACCGCCCAGGTCGCCAAGCTGCTGCGGGCACCGGTGGTGCTGGTCGTGGACGCCTCCTCGCAGTCCAGGTCGGTGGCCGCGCTGGTGCACGGCTTCGCCTCCTGGGACCCGGAGGTGCGGATCGGCGGGGTGATCCTCAACAAGGTGGCCACCGACCGGCACGAGCACCTGCTGCGCGAGGCGCTCGGCGGCTCCGGGGTGCCGGTGCTCGGCGTGCTGCGCCGCGCCCCGGCCGTGGCCACGCCGTCGCGGCACCTGGGCCTGGTGCCGGTGGCCGAGCGGCAGGCCGCCGCGGTGGAGGCGGTGGCGGCCCAGGCCGAGCAGGTGCGCGCCGGGTGCGACCTGGAGGGGCTGCTGGCCCTGGCCCGGTCCGCTCCCCCGCTGGACGCCGAGCCCTGGACGCCCGCGTCCGACGCCGCGTCCGGGGCCGCCGGGACGCCGCGGCCCGTGGTCGCGGTCGCGGGCGGCGCCGCGTTCACCTTCTCCTACGCCGAGCACGCCGAACTGCTCACCGCCGCCGGGGCCGAGGTGGTGCCGTTCGACCCGCTGCGCGACGAGGAGCTGCCCGAGGGCACCGCCGGGCTCGTCATCGGGGGCGGCTTCCCCGAGGTGTACGGGGAGGCGCTGTCCGCCAACGCCCGGCTGCGCAAGGCCGTCGCCGAACTGGCCCGCTCCGGCGCCCCGGTGGCCGCCGAGTGCGCCGGACTGCTGTACCTGGCGCGGTCGCTGGACGGCCGGCCCATGTGCGGGGTGCTGGACGCCGACGCGCGGATGACCGAGCGGCTCACCCTGGGCTACCGGGACGCCGTCGCCCTCGGTGACAGCGCGCTGGCCGCGGCCGGTACGAGGATGCGCGGCCACGAGTTCCACCGTACGGTGATCGAACCGGGCGCCGGGGAGGCGCCCGCCTGGGGGCTGCGCCAGCCGGAGCGCCGGGTCGAGGGATTCGTACGGCAGGGGGTGCACGCGAGCTATGTCCACACGCACTGGGCGGGCGCGCCGGGCACCGCGCGGCGGTTCGTCGAGCACTGCGGGCGCTCCCGGGCGTGAGCGCGTGAGCTCAGTCGGCGATGCCCACCACCAGCCAGATGAAGGCGGCACCGGCCACCGTGCACAGCAGGGTGGAGCGGGCCGGGTGGTCGTGGTGCGCCTCGGGCAGGATCTCGGCGGCGGCCAGGTAGAGCAGGGCGCCGCCGAAGAACCCGAGATAGCTGCCGAGCAACTGCTCCGGAAGGGTGAGCACCAGCGTCGAGGCGGCGCCGACGACCGGGGCCAGCGCGTCGGCGAACAGCATGGCGAGCGCCTTGCGCCGCTCGTTCCCGTACAGGCTCGTGATCGTGTACGTGTTGAAGCCGTCCGCGAAGTCGTGCGTGATCACCGCGAGCGCCACGGCCGCGCCCATGCCGCCGCCGATCTGGAAGGCCGCGCCGAGCGCCACGCCGTCCATCAGGCTGTGCACCACCATGGCGGCCGCGGCCGTGAGCCCCACCTGGGGCACCCGCTCCTGCGGGTCCGCGCCGTGGGCGGCCCGGCGGACCGCCAGCAGGCGCTCCACGAGGTGGGCGAAGAGGAAGCCGCCGACGAACAGCAGCAGCGCCTGGGGGACGCCGAACACCTCGTCCCCGGCGGCGTCCACCGCCTCCGGCAGCAGGTCGAGCCCGACCACGCCGAGCATCAGCCCGCCGGCGAGCCCGAGCACCAGGTGGCGCCGGTCCGTGACGCGCTGGGCGGTCCAGCCACCGACGAGCGTCATGAGGAACGCGCCGAGCGCGACGATTACGGCCATGGGCCCTTGCTATCCGATGATCATGCCGGTCCGCACGTCCGGGCGCGGCGGACGGAGGTGCCGTGAGCACGCTGGTGGTGGGGGTCGGCGCGCGGCGCGGCGTGTCGGCCGAGGAGGTCCTGGAGCTGGTGGGCGAGGCGCTGCGGGAGGCGGGGCCGCGCCCGGGCGAGGGCGTGGAGCTGGCGACCGCGGCGGCCAAGGCGGCGGAGCCGGGGATCGTCGCGGCGGCGGCGCGGCTCGGCGTGCCGCTGCGGGCGCACCCGCCCGAGGAGCTGGCGGCCGTCACGGTGCCGGACCCGTCGGAGCGGGTGCTGCGGGCGGCCGGCACGGCGTCGGTCGCGGAGGCGGCGGCGCTGGTGCGCGGCGGCGTCCTGCTGGTGCCCAAGCGGCGCTCGGCCTGGGCCGGGGCCACCTGCGCGGTGGCGCGGCTGGACGACGACCGGGCGGGGGCGGGGCCGGGACCGGCGGACGCCCGCGGCCCGGCGGCGGCCCCGGGCGAGGGGCCCGGCGGCGACGGCGCGCGCTCCCGCGGGTCCTCGGGCGGGTCCCCGTGCGGGGAGGCCGGTGGCCGTGAACCGGGCGGTGGCGGGCGGTTGTTGGCCGAGGGACCCGGGTACACCGCTGGGGAGGCACCCTTCGCACCCCTGACCGGATCCCCCGCCCCGTCGACGCCTCACGCGTCCCCTCCCGTACCCCACGGGTCCCCGCCCCCATCCGCACCGCACGCACCGTCAACCCCCCACTTCACCCACACCACGGCGGCCATGCATACGCACCCAGACGTCCACGACCCCGCACCCCACGACCTGCGCCACCACGGCGACGCGGAGGTACGGGACGAGAAGCTGACCGACCTCGCGGTCAACGTCCGCGCGAACACCCCGCCGGACTGGCTGCGCGAGCGCATCGCCGACTCGCTGACCGGCCTGGCCGCCTACCCCGACGGGCGGACCGCCCGGGCCGCGGTGGCCGAGCGGCACGGACTGCCCGCCGACCGGGTCCTGCTGACGGCGGGCGCGGCCGAGGCGTTCGTCCTGCTCGCGCGGGCGCTGCCGGTGCGCCGCCCGGTGGTGGTGCACCCGCAGTTCACGGAGCCGGAGTCGGCGCTGCGGGACGCGGGCCACGAGGTGGAGCGGGTGCTGCTGCGGGAGGCGGACGGCTTCCGGCTCGATCCGGCGGCGGTGCCCGAGGACGCGGACCTGGTGGTGGTCGGCAACCCGACGAACCCGACGTCCGTGCTGCACCCGGCCGGGACGATCGCCTCGCTGGCGCGGCCCGGGCGGACGCTGGTGGTCGACGAGGCGTTCATCGACGCGGTGCCGGGCGAGCGGGAGTCGCTGGCCGGGCGCACCGACGTGCCGGGGCTCGTGGTGCTGCGCAGCCTCACCAAGACCTGGGGGCTCGCCGGGCTGCGGATCGGGTACGTGCTCGGGCACCCGGAGACGATCGCCCTGCTCGGCCGGGCGCAGCCGCTGTGGCCGGTGTCGACGCCCGCGCTGGCGGCGGCGGAGGCGTGCATGACGCGGGCCGCGCTGGCGGAGGCGGAGCACGCGGCGTACCGGATCGGGGTGGAGCGGGACCACCTGCTCGCGGGGCTCGCGGAGTTCGAGGAGGTCCGCGCGGTGGATTCGGCGCAGGGCCCGTTCGTGCTGATCCGGGTGGAGCGGGCGGACGTGGTGCGGGAGCGGCTGCGGGCGCTGGGGTTCGCGGCGCGGCGCGGGGACACCTTCCCGGGGCTCGACCGCGACTGGCTGCGCCTTGCGGTGCGGGACCGGGCCACGACGAACCGCTTCCTGCAGGCGCTGGACCAGGCGCTGGTGGCTTCGGGGTACGCGACGCGCTGAGGGCGGGACGCGGGCCCTGCGGGCCCTGCGGACGAGGCTGAGGCGCGGCGCCGTCGAGGAAGCGGCGGAAGCGGCGGAGGAAGTGAGAGCGGCGCTCGCGCAAGTGAGCGCCGCTCTCGGCTTGGTGGGGCGGCTCGGGGCGGTGGGCCGTGGGGCGGCACCGCAGAGCGCGGCACGGCACCGCACGGCGGGAGAGCGGTGCTCGTACGTGTGAGCACCGCTCTCCCGCCCCCCTTGCCCCCCTGCCCCCTCGATCCCCCCTCGGGATCCCCCCGGATCCCCCGTGTCCCCGTACTCCCCCGCCTCTTCCCCCCGCCCCCGTCTTCCCCCGCCCCCGGACCGGACCGCCCGCGTTCCTCCCCAGTCGCACGGGCGGCCCGGCCCTTCGGGGGCGTTCCCCCGGTCTACGAGGCGCCGGCCCGGAGGCCGACGCCCGGTCCCCCCTGCCCCCGTCGCCGCTAGCGCCGCGCGCGCAGGCGGAGCACCGTCAGCGTCAGGCCGCCCGCCGCGAGCAGCGCCGCCGCGCCCGCCACCAGGTACGGGGTGGTGGAACTGCCGCCGGTCTCCGCGAGGTTGGCCTCCGCCGGGCGGGCGGCCTCCACCTGGGTCTTCGGCCCGGTGCCGCCGGAGCTCTCCTCGCGGGGGACCTCGGGCTTCTCCTCCGGGGTGCGGCAGGTGGCCTCGGCGAGGGTGACCTCGCCGTTCACCTCGGCGACGTTGAGCTTCAGCGGGTTGACCGCGACGCCGAGCCGCAGCGCGGTGGCCGCCGCCGTGGTGGAGGTGGTGCGGGTGGTGGAGAGGTCGAGCCGGACCTCTCCGACGCCCGGGACCTCGACGCGGGTCGGGCCGCCGGCGCTCAGGGTGACCTTCTTGCCCAGGACGGTGACGTGCCCGAGCAGGTTGGACTCGGCGACCGGCTTCTTCCCGGCGACGCAGACCGCCTTGGAGGTGACCTGTTCGACCTCCACCAGCGAGAGCAGCGGCAGGCCGGGGACGTGCAGCCGGGCCCGGGCCAGGTTGGCGTACCCCTCGGCGCGGCCGCCGCCGACGGTGGCGCGCGCCGTGGCGACGTCGGCCTTGAGGACGCTGACGGGACGGCCCTGGTCGACGCCGTCGAGCTTGACGGTGAGCGCGGTCCTGTCCGAACTGGCGGGCGCCTGGACCTCGTTGAGGGTGACCTTCAGGGGCACCTGCACGGTCTTGTTGAGCAGGTCGACGTCGAGCCCGGTGCGCAGGACGACCGCACTGGCGCGTCCCTCGCCACCGGTGGCGTGCGCCGCGGGGGCGGACAGGAGGAGGGGCCCGGTGGCGAGTGCCGCGGCCGCCGAGGTGGCGGCGAGACGGCGTGCGGGCGTGCGGAAGGTGTTGCTGTTCAAGGTGGTGGAACCCCCACGAGAGGCACGGTGTCGCCGCCGCGCACGGGGGAACGCGGGGACACGCGTTCGTCGTCGGCGGCGACCGGGACACCGGAATCCTTACGCACAATGAGTGAACCGGCGTGCGCCCAACGTGAGTTCACCCCAACGGGGCACTACCGCCCGCTCATTCGATTCCCGCGCCCCAGCCGTCCCGTGAGGGCTCCGGCGTCACGCGGCGCGCCAGTAGCCGAGCGCGTTCACCCGGTCCTTGGGGAGCGCGAGTTCCTTGCGGACGTACGCGGAGAGGGCGCGGGTGGTCGCGGTGTCGCAGGCGATCCACACGTACGGCCGCTCCACCCCGTCGAGCAGCCCGGGCAGCGTCTCGCGCACGTCGCGGACCAGTGCGCCGCCGGAGTCCCCGCGCGGCACGGTGCGCAGCTGGTGCAGCTCGGGGTCGATCCGCAGCGGGAGGTCGGCGTCGCCGGGGTGCCGGGTCTCGAACCAGAGCGTGGCGGGCACCCCGGGATGCGCGGCGAGCAGGGAGTTGACGGCGGGCAGCGAGGCCGGGTCGCCGACGACGAAGAGCCGTCCGGGCGCCGGGTCGGGGGCGCTGAAGCCGGTGCCCTGGAGGGTGGCGTCGATGGTGGCGCCGGGCTCCACGGTGCGCGCCCAGTCGCTGGCGACCCCGTCGTGCAGCGCGAACTCCAGGCCGAACGTGCCCTTCTCCGGGTCCGGGTCGACCAGCGTGTAGGCGCGCTGGTGCGGCTTGCCGCCGTCGTCGAACCACAGGCGCACCCACATCGTCGGGTGCGTGCCGGCCGCGGCGAGCAGTCCGCCGTCGGTCAGTTCCACCCGGCGGAAGTGCTCGGTCACCTGCTCGGCGCCGGTCACCGTGAACGTGAAGTCCTTGCCCCTGAAGAGCTTGAGGACGACGCCCTCCCAGCCATGCCCCACCGCGGTCTCCCTCCCTCGGGCCCGGGATTGCTCCCCGGCCGCCCCGACCCGTATAAGTTAGGTCAGCCTAACCTAAAAAAGGGAAGGGCTCCGGAGTGTGGTCCGCCGATCCCGAGGGCGGTCACCGTGTGCAGAGCGAGCGTCGCAGAGTGAGCATCGAGGTCCACCGGGACGCCTGGGGCGTCCCGCACGTGAAGGCGGACGACCCGCTCGGACTCGCCCGCGCCCAGGGGTACGTCACCGCCCTGGACCGGGCCTGGCAGCTGGAGGTCGAGCGGCACCGCTCGCGCGGCACCACCGCCGCCTTCCTCGGGCCCGGGGCCGTCGACTGGGACGTGTTCGCGCGGCGCGCCCGGCTCGACGACACCGCCCGGCGCTGCCACGCCTCGCTCTCCCCCGGCACGGCCCGCTGGCTCGCGGCGTACGTCGACGGGGTCAACGCGGGGCTGGCCCGCGGGGCCGCCCGCGCACCCGAGTTCGCGGCCACCGGCCTCGCTCCGGGCCGCTGGGAGCCGTGGACCCCGCTGGGCGTCTGGCTCGCCACCCACATCCTGTTCGCCGGGTTCCCGGCCAAGCTCTGGCGCGAGGAGGTCGCCCGGGTCCTGGGCGACGCGGCGGTGGAGCTGTTCGCCACGGACGGCCCCGGCACGGCGGGCTCCAACGGCTGGCTGCTGTCCGGCGCGCGCACCGCCACGGGGGCCGCGCTGCTGGCGGGCGACCCGCACCGGTTCATCGAGGACCCGGGCGTCTACCAGCAGATACGGCTGTCCTGCCCGGAGTACGACGTGCTCGGCCTGGCCGTGCCCGGGGTGCCCGGCCTCGGCCACTTCGGCCACGCGGGCGCCGTCGCCTGGGGCATCACCAACGCGATGGCCGACTACCAGGACCTCTACCGGGAGCGGCTGCGGCGCACCGCCGACGGCGTGGAGGCGCTCGGCCCCGACGGCTGGCGGCCCGCGAGCGCGCACACCGAGACGGTCGAGGTGGCGGGCGGCGCCCCGGTGTCCGTGGAGGTCGTGGAGACCGAACGCGGCCCGGTGGTCGTGGACGGCAACGGCATCGAGGCGCTCAGCCTGCGCTACCCGCCGCGCGTCACCGGGGAGTCGGGCTTCGAGGCGCTGCCCGCGCTGCTGGCCGCCCGCACGGTCGGTGACGTGGACCGGGCGTTCGACGCCTGGGTGGAGCCGGTGAACGTGGTGCTGGCCGCCGACACCTCGGGCGGGCTGCTGCACCGGGTGGCCGGGCGGGTGCCGGTGCGCCACCGGGACAACCGGCTGCGGGTGGTGCCCGCCTGGGAGGCCGGACACGCCTGGCGGGGCTGGCACGAGATGCCGCGCGCGGTGGTCGGCGAGGTCGCCGTGATGGCCAACGCACGCGGGATCGCCGGCGAGTTGGGCGTGGAGTTCGCTCCCCCGTACCGCGCCGAGCGGATCGGGGCGCTACTCGCCGGCGCGCGGGCGGCGACCGTCGCCGACATGGCCGCCGTGCACCGCGACACCCGGCTGCCCTCCGCAGGTCCGCTGCTCGGACTCCTGGGCACCCTCGACGACCTGGGCGCCGCGGCGGCCGGGCTGCGCGACCGGCTGCTCGCCTGGGACCGGACGATGGAGCCGGACAGCGCGGACGCTGCGGCGTACGCGGCCCTGCGGTCCGGGGTGGTACGGCGGCTGGCCGCGCACCCGGCGTTCGCGGAGCTGGCCGACCCGCCCGCGTACCCCTCCGTGCTGCGCCCCTGGCTGTCGCTGACCGCGCGGGTCGCCTACGCGGTGGAGTCGCTGCTGACCGCGGACCTGCTGCCCGCCGCCGACCGGACCGCCCTGGTCCGCGCGGCGCTGGAGGAGGCGGCCGCCGCCCCGGCGGCCGTCTGGGGCGCCACCCACCGCCTCGCCCCGTGGCAGGCGCTGCCCGACGGGGACGACGCGCGGTGGCCCGCCCTGCCCGGCGACCACGACTGCGTGATGTCCGCGTCCAGCGTGCCCGGGCTCACCGACCGGGCCGCCCGGGCGTCGGCGGCGCGCTGGGTCTGGGACCTGGCGGACCGTCAGAACAGTGCGTGGATCGTGCCGTTCGGGGCGTCCGGGGTGCCCGGCGACCCGCACCGGCGCGATCAGCTGCCGCTGTGGCTGCGGGGCGGACTCGCCCCGGTGGTCACCGACTGGAACCGACTGCGCGAGGAGCACCACGATGGCCTCTGACCCCCGGTACGCCGCCGGACCGCTGTACGTGCAGGAGGTCGAGGGCCTCGGCACGGTCCGGGTCGACCCCGTCGACCCCGATGCCGACGCCCCGCTGATCCACTCCTGGGTGAGCGCCGAGCGGGCCCGCTTCTGGGGCATGCGCGGCGCGAGCCCGGACGAGGTCCGCGAGGTGTACGCCCACCTGGACTCGCTCGACACGCACCACGGGTTCCTGGCCCGGCTCGACGGGGAGCCGGCCGCGCTGTTCCAGACGTACGAACCGGAGGCCGACCGGGTCAGCGAGTGCTACGACCCGCTCCCCGGCGACCTCGGGGTGCACCTGATGGTCGGGCCCGCCGCCACGCCGCGCCCCGGCTACTCGGGCGCGCTGCTCGGGGCGCTGTTCGCCTTCGCGCTGCGCGACCGCACCCGGCTGGTGGCGGAGCCGGACGCGGCCAACGCCAAGGCGATCGCCCGGCTGGTGCGCTGCGGCTTCACGCTGGGGCCGCTCGTGGTGCTGCCCGAGGTGGACCTGCCCGAGGTCCACATCCCGGCGAAGCGGGCCCGGCTCACCTTCCTGACGCGGGAGCCGGCGGGCCCGTGAGGGCGCCCGGGCCGGGCCGGGCTCAGGCGACCACCCGGCCCGCCAGGACCACCCGGGCCGGGGCCGCGAGCACCCGCACGTCGGCGCGCGGGTCGCTGTCGTAGACGACCAGGTCGGCCGGGTCGCCCTCCTCCAGGAGCGGGCGGCCCAGCCAGGCGCGGGCGCCCCAGGCGGTGGCGGAGAGCGCGTCGAGGGCCGGGATGCCCGCCTTCACCAGCTCGGCGACCTCGGCGGCCACCAGGCCGTGGGCCAGCGAGCCGCCCGCGTCGGTGCCGACGAAGACCGGGACGCCCGCGTCGTACGCGGCGCGCACGGTGTCGTAACGGCGCTCGTGCAGCCGCCGCATGTGGGCCGACCAGCGGGGGAACTTGGCCTCGCCGCCGTCCGCGAGGTGCGGGAACGTGGCGATGTTGACCAGCGTCGGCACGATCGCGACGCCCCGCTCCGCGAACAGCGGGATGGTGTCCTCGGTGAGCCCCGTCGCGTGCTCGACGCAGTCGATGCCCGCCTCCACCAGGTCCCGCAGCGAGTCCTCGGCGAAGCAGTGCGCGGTCACCCGGGCGCCCTCGCGGTGCGCGGCCTCCATCGCCTCCTCGACCGCCCAGCGGGGCCAGCAGGCGGTCAGGTCGCCCTCGGCCCGGTCGATCCAGTCGCCGACCAGCTTCACCCAGCCGTCGCCGCGCCGGGCCTCCCGGGTGACGTACGCGGCGAGGTCGCCCGGCTCGATCTCGTGCGCGTAGTTGCGGATGTAGCGGCGGGTGCGGGCGATGTGCCGGCCCGCCCGGATGATCTTCGGCAGGTCCTCGCGGTCGTCGATCCAGCGGGTGTCGGCGGCCGAGCCCGCGTCGCGGATCAGCAGGGTGCCCGCGTCGCGGTCGGTCAGCGCCTGCTTCTCGCTGGTGGCGGCGTCCACGGCGCCGTGCTGGTCGAGCCCGACGTGGCAGTGCGCGTCGACCAGGCCGGGCAGCGCCCAGCCGGTGACGGTCACGGCGCCGTCGGCGAGCGCCCCCGGCGGCCGCTCGTACGTGATCCGCCCGTCCACGCACCAGAGTTCGCCCCGCACGTCCCCCGGACCGGCGAGCACCCGCCCCTTCACCCGCAGCACCACGTGATCGCTCATGGGCAGCACTGTACGAGGGGGGTGCGGGGCGGGTCCCGGGGGTGGCCGGAAGGGCTGGGTACGCTCGTGTTCGAGCACCAGCCCGAACACGGGCTTCTGGACCAGACTGAAGAGGCACCGCCGTGACGCACCCGTTCCTCGACCTCGCCCCGCTGACCGCCGCGCACTTCGCGGACATCGAGCGCCGGGTGGCCGCCCTGCTCGGCACCGGACAGGACGTGATCATCACGCAGGGCGAGGCGCTGCTGCCGCTGGAGGGGTGCATCCGCAGCGGCGCGCGCGCCGGGTCCACCGCGCTGAACGTGGTGACCGGCCCCTACGGGCAGACCTTCGGCAACTGGCTGCGCGACTGCGGGGCGGCCGTGGTGGACCTGGAGGTGCCCTTCCACGCGGCGGTCACCGCCGAGCAGGTGGAGCGGGCGCTCGCCGAGCACCCCGAGATCGACTTCGTGTCGCTGGTGCACGCGGAGGCGGCCACCGGCAACACCAACCCGGTCGCGGAGATCGGCGAGGTCGTGCGGGCGCACGGCGCGCTCTTCTACCTGGACGCGGTCGCCTCGATCGGCGCGGAGCCGGTGCTGCCCGACGCCTGGGGCGTGGACATGTGCATCATCGGCGCGCAGAAGGCCATGGGCGGTCCGGCGGGCGTCTCGGCGGTGTCGGTGAGCGAGCGGGCCTGGGAGCGCTTCGCGGCGAACCCGGCGGCGCCCCGGCGCTCGTACCTCTCCCTCCTGGACTGGAAGGAGCGCTGGATCGACGGCGGCCGCAAGGCGCTGCTGCACGCCCCTGCGCAGCTGGAGATGCTGGCCCTGGAGGCGTGCCTGGACCGGATCGAGTCGGAGGGGCTGCCGGCCCTGATGGCGCGGCACGCCTCCGCGGCGGCGGCGACCCGGGCGGGGGCGCGGGCGCTGGGCGGTCTTGAGCCGTACGTGTACGAGGCGGCGGACGCGGCTCCGGTCGCGACGACGCTGCGCGTGCCGGAGTCGCTCGGGCAGGACGCGTCGGCTCTGGTGGCGAAGGCGCTGGCGGCGGACCCGTCGCTGCCGCTGATCGCCGGGGGTGGGGCGCTGTCGCGGACGATGATCCGGGTGAACCACTACGGGGTGGATGCCACGCGGGGGGCGGTGCTGTCGTCGCTGACGGGGTTGGGGGCGGCGCTGGGGGAGGCGGGGGTGCGGGTGGACCTGGAGGCGGCCCTCCGCACGGCCGGCGAAGCCTGGACCTCCTGACCCCGGGGGCATGGGGGCCCGCCCCCTTGGGACCCGGGTCCCTGCGGCCCCCGTCCCCTTTACGGCACCCGGCTCGGGGTGCGGGGCTTCGGCGCCCCTCCCCACCCCTTCCCGAAAGCCTCCGGCGGCGGGGGGCGACACCGTGCGGTGCGGGCCTTGCGGGGGCTCCGCCCCCTGCACCCCCGCGCCTCAAACGCCGGCGGGGCTGGATTCATCTGCCTCAGCCTGACTTTCCAGCCCCTCCGGCGCTTGAGGAGCTGGGTCCGGGGCGGAGCCCCGAAGTGGGGTGCAGGGGCGCAGCCCCGCCGGGGGTTCGGGGGCGAAGCCCCCGGAACATCCTTCCGCCTTCCACCGCCGGAGGCTTTCGGGAAGGGGTGGGGTGGGGGATTCCAGAGCCGCAGCGGCGAGAAACCCGCGCCCCATTTCCGTAAACCCCCTTCACCCCGAATTCCCGCACCCTTAACACCCCCACCCCCCACCCACATTCCCCCACATTCCCGAGGCGCTGCTTCCCGCCCCTCCCCCGCCCCAAACAAAGTCGCCCCCGACCAGCACCCCTGTGACCGACCCCACATCGAAGGCGATTTACCCCCATATGACCACCCCGAAAGGGGCATTTCAGGTCACCCCGCGCTCGCGCGGATAACACATCCGCACCTCCTCCCCCACCCCCCACCCCCACGCATATTCGATCTCCCCCGGGCAAGTGGCATCCCCATGACCGCCGCACAAGCAGCCCTCGTATTCGAAAGCCCAGGAGTGGAGGACGGCGCCGCGATCTGGCGGATCGCGCGCGATTCCGAGGTCCTGGACCTGAACTCCTCGTACAGCTACCTCCTGTGGTGCCGCGACTTCGCCGCCACCTCGCTGGTGGCGCGCGGGGCGGACGGGCAGCCGGTCGCGTTCGTCACCGGCTACATCCGGCCCGAGCGGCCCCACACGCTCGTCGTCTGGCAGATCGCCGTCGACGCCGCCCAGCGGGGCACCGGCCTCGCCGGGACCCTGCTCGACGCGCTGACCATGCGCGCCGCCGAGCGCGGGGCGCACACCGTCGAGACGACCGTCACCCCGGACAACACCGCCTCCGACCGGCTCTTCCGGGCGTACGCGCGGCGGCATGACGTACCGCTCACCCGCGAAGTCCTCTTCGACGGCGGGCTGTTCCCCGACGGCGCGCACCAGCCCGAGGTCCTCTACCGCATCGGCCCCCTCCACCGCACGGGAGACACCAAGTGACCATCACCCCGCCCGCCCTGTCCGTCTTCGAGTCCCTCGAGTCCGAGGTCCGCAGCTACTGCCGCGGCTGGCCCGCCGTGTTCGACCGCGCGCAGGGCGCCCGCCTCACCGACGAGGACGGCCACAGCTACCTCGACTTCTTCGCGGGCGCCGGCTCGCTCAACTACGGCCACAACAACCCGGTCCTGAAACGGGCGCTCATCGACTACCTGGAGCGCGACGGGATCACGCACGGGCTCGACATGGCGACGACCGCCAAGCGCGCCTTCCTGGAGTCGTTCCAGAACGTGATCCTGCGCCCGAGGGACCTGCCGTACAAGGTCATGTTCCCGGGGCCGACGGGCACCAACGCCGTGGAGTCGGCGCTGAAGCTGGCCCGCAAGGTCAAGGGCCGCGAGTCGATCGTGTCCTTCACCAACGCCTTCCACGGCATGTCGCTGGGCTCGCTGGCCGTCACCGGCAACGCCTTCAAGCGCGCGGGCGCCGGCATCCCGCTGGTGCACGGCACCCCGATGCCGTTCGACAACTACCTGGACGGCCAGACCCCGGACTTCCTGTGGTTCGAGCGGCTCCTGGAGGACCAGGGCTCCGGCCTGAACAAGCCCGCCGCCGTGATCGTGGAGACGGTGCAGGGCGAGGGCGGCATCAACGTGGCCCGGCCCGAGTGGCTGCGCGCCCTGCGCGCGCTGTGCGACCGGCAGGACATGCTGCTGATCGTCGACGACATCCAGATGGGCTGCGGCCGCACCGGCGCCTTCTTCTCCTTCGAGGAGTCGGGGATCGTGCCGGACATCGTCACCGTCTCCAAGTCCATCAGCGGCTACGGACTGCCCATGTCCCTCTGCCTGTTCAAGGGCGAGCTGGACGTGTGGGAGCCGGGTGAGCACAACGGCACCTTCCGCGGCAACAACCCGGCCTTCGTCACCGCGACCGCCGCGCTGGACACCTACTGGGCCGACGGCCAGATGGAGAAGCAGACCCTGGTGCGCGGCGAGCAGGTCGAGCAGGCCCTGCTGTCGATCTGCGACGAGAACTCCGCCTACGGCGCCCACTACCGCGGCCGCGGCCTGGTCTGGGGCCTGGAGTTCGCCGACAAGACCCGCGCGAACGCGGTCTGCCGCCGCGCCTTCGACCTGGGGCTGCTGGTGGAGAGCTCGGGCCCGCAGAGCGAGGTCGTGAAGCTGCTGCCGTCGCTGACCATCACCCCCGACGAGTTGGACGAGGGCCTGCGCACGCTGGCCCGCGCCGTCCGCGAGACCGCCTGACCGGGGCCCGGTGAACCCGGGACCCGACCTCGAACAGGCAAACAGATAAAGGGAGTTGCACCACCGTGATCGTCCGTTCGTTCAAGGAGATCGAGAACACCGACCGGCACGTGAAGGCCGCGTCCGGCACCTGGGAGAGCAAGCGCATCGTGCTCGCCAAGGAGAAGGTCGGCTTCTCGCTGCACGAGACGACCCTGTACGCGGGGACCGAGACGTCCATGTGGTACGCCAACCACATCGAGGCCGTGCTCTGCGTGGAGGGCGAGGCCGAGCTCACCGACCACGAGACGGGCGAGACCCACTGGATCGAGCCGGGCACGATGTACCTGCTCGACGGGCACGAGCGGCACACGCTCAAGCCCAAGACGGACTTCCGCTGCGTGTGCGTCTTCAACCCTCCGGTCACCGGGCGGGAGGACCACGACGAGAACGGCGTCTACCCGCTGCTGACGGAGGAGGACTGAGATGGCCACCGCTGTCGACCTCTACCCCTCACGCGGCGCCTCCGAGGTGATGACGCCCCGTCAGGACCCGGTGCTCTGGGGCGACCCGGCGGGCCTGGAGTCCTTCGAGCGGGACGGCTTCCTGGTCCAGCCGGAGCTGCTGGCCGACCACGAGGTGGACGTCTACCGGCGCGAGCTGGACCGGCTGGTCGCCGACCCGGCGGTCCGCGCCGACGACCGCTCCGTCGTGGAGCCGGGCAGCGGCGCGGTGCGCTCGGTGTTCGAAGTGCACCGGATGAGCGAGGTGTTCGCGGGCCTGGTGCGCGACGAGCGCGTGGTGGGCCTGGCCCGCCGGATCCTGGGCTCGGACGTGTACGTCCACCAGTCGCGGATCAACGTCAAGCCGGGCTTCGGGGCGAGCGGCTTCTACTGGCACTCCGACTTCGAGACCTGGCACGCCGAGGACGGTCTGCCCCGGATGCGCACGGTGTCGGTGTCGATCGCGCTGACCGAGAACCACGACACCAACGGCGGGCTGATGATCATGCCCGGCTCGCACCGCACGTTCCTGGGCTGCGAGGGCGCCACGCCGAAGGACAACTACAAGCGCTCGCTGCAGATGCAGGACGCGGGCACGCCGTCGGACGAGGCGCTGACGAAGCTGGCGGACGCGCACGGCATCCGGCTGTTCACCGGCCGGGCCGGCTCGGCCACCTGGTTCGACTGCAACTGCATGCACGGCTCGGGGGACAACATCACCCCGTTCCCGCGCAGCAACGTCTTCATCGTGTTCAACAGCGTGGAGAACGAGGCGCGGGAGCCGTTCGCGGCGCCGGTGCGCCGACCGGAGTTCATCGGGGCGCGGGACTTCACTCCCGTGCGGTGAGCCGGTGGTGAGAGGTCGTACGGGGAGGGGCCCCGCCGGAATCGTCCGGCGGGGCCCCTCCCCGTACGCGTACGAACTCCCCTACAGCGCCGGGTAGTCCGTGTAGCCCTTGGCGCCGCCGCCGAAGAACGTCGCCGGGTCCGGGGCGTTGTACGGGCCCTCGGACGCCAGGCGCCGCGGCAGGTCCGGGTTGGCCAGGAAGAGCGCGCCGAAGGCGAGCACGTCGGCGGTGCCGTCCTCGACGAGCGAGAGCTCCTGGTGGCCGGTGGGACGGCCCTCGGTGTACGGGTTGAGCACGAAGGTGCCCGAGAAGCGCTTGCGCAGGGCGAGGGTCAGGTCGCGGTGGTCCGGCACGTTCTCGGTGACGTGCAGGTAGGCGAGGCCCAGCGGCTCCAGGGCGTCGACCAGCGCCGGGTAGAGCGCCTCGGTGTCGGTCTCGGCCATGTCGTTGTACGGGTTCCCGGGCGAGATCCGGATGGCCGTGCGGTCGGCGCCGATGGCCTCGGCGACGGCGGTGGCGGCCTCGACGGCGAAGCGGATGCGGTTCTCCACGGAGCCGCCCCACTCGTCGGTGCGCCGGTTGGTGGCCTCGGTGAGGAACTGGTGGATCAGGTAGCCGTTGGCCCCGTGCAGCTCGACGCCGTCGAAGCCCGCCTCGATCGCCCGCCGGGCGGCGTCGGCGAAGTCGCCGACGGTCGCGCGGACCTCCTCGGCGCTCAGCGCGCGCGGCTCCAGGAACTCCACCATGCCGCCGGTGGTGTAGAGCTTGCCCGCCGGGGTGACGGCGGAGGGGGCGACGCTGACCAGCTCGCGCTCGGGCCACAGGGTGGGGTGGCCGATGCGGCCCGCGTGCATCAGCTGGGCGAAGATCCGGCCGCCCTCGGCGTGCACGGCGTCGGTCACCCTGCGCCAGGCCTCGACCTGCGCGTCGGTGTGCAGGCCGGGGGTGTCGGGGTAGCCCTGGCCGATCTCGGAGGGCTGGACGCCCTCGGTGACGATGAGCCCGGCGCCGGCGCGCTGGGCGTAGTACTCCACCGTGTCGTCGGTGACCGTCAGGCCGGGGCCGAAGGCGCGGCTGCGGGTCATCGGCGCCATCACGATGCGGTTGGCGAGCGGGGTGCCGGAGAGGTCCAGGGGGTCGAAGGCGGTGGTCATGAGGGCTCCCGGGGCGCTAGGTGGTCGTCGATGTGCGCTCGCCGATGTGTGGTCGGCCAAGCATTCAACGCGCGGCCACTGTAGCTCATTCCTTGGTCGGCCAATTAAGTTCCTTGGCCGACCAAGGAGCATCTCGTCTGGCGGCCCGGGGCAGACGTACGCTGGGGGACACGGCCGTTCACCGTCGGCCGCGGAAGCACCGAGGAGCCCGCCATGACCGTGCAGCGCGCCGAGGCCACCGCCTCGCCGGACCCCCTCTGTAGCGGGCTGCCCGAGACCGCGCGGGGCGGGCCCGTCAGCTACTCGCTGTCCGTGGCGGCCCGGCTGCACCGCATCGCCGCCGGGCGGCTGCTGCGCGAGCTGGGCGTGTACCCCGGGCAGGAACTGCTGATGATGCGCCTGTGGGGGGCCGGGCCGGTGCGCCAGTCGGAGCTGATCAAGGCGATGGACCTGGACCCGTCCACGGTGACCAAGATGGTGCAGCGCCTGGAGCAGGCGGGACACCTGCGGCGCACCCCGGACCCGGCCGACCGGCGCGCGGTCCTGGTGGAGGCGACCGAGGACAGCTGCGACCTGCACCGCCAGGTGGAGGCGGCCTGGGCCGAGCTGGAGGACCGCACGCTGGCCGGCTTCACCGCGCGGGAGCGCGCGGAGTTCGGCCGGCTGCTCGACAAGGCGGCCGGGAACCTGTGCCGGGAGGCGGCGGAGGACGCCGGCTGCCGCTGAGGGGCGCCGCACGTCTCCGTACGGCGCCCGGCGCTCCTCGGCCCGGCCCGGCACTCAGCAGTTGTTGCCGTCCACGTCGCACGCGGGCGCGGCGGCGTCCCCGGTGACGGGCTGGAGGGCGCGGCCCTGCCAGGCCTGTTCGAGGGCCTGGGTGAAGACCTCGGCGGGCTGGCCGCCGGAGACCCCGTAGCGGCGGTCGAGGACGAAGAACGGCACGCCGTTGGCGCCCAGTTCGGCCGCCTCGCGCTCGTCGGCCCGCACCGCGTCGGCGTACGCGTCCTCGTCGGCGAGCACCGCGCGGACCTCGGCCTCGTCGAGACCGGCCTCGACGCCGAGGGCGAGGAGGGTCTCGGGGGTGAAGACGGAGCGCTCCTCGGCGAAGTTCGCCCGGTAGGCGACGTCGAGCAGCTCGCTCTGCAGGCCGCGCTCCCTGGCGAAGTGCAGCAGGCGGTGGATGTCGAAGGTGTTGCCGTGGTCGCGGCCCTCGGTCAGGTAGCCGAGCCCCTCCGAGCGGGCGTTGGAGGCGACGTGCTCCTCCATGGCGCGGGCCTCGTCCAGGGTGCGGCCGTACTTGCTCGCCAGCATCTCGAGGACCGGCCCGGTGTCGGACTTCGCGCGGCCCGGGTCGAGCTCGAAGGAGCGGTGCACCACCTCGACCTCGTCGCGGTGCGCGAACGCCGCGAGGCCCTTCTCGAAGCGGGCCTTCCCGATGTAGCACCAGGGGCAGGCGATGTCGCTCCAGATCTCGACGCGCATGGTCAGCTCTTCTCCTTCGTACGCTCCTACGCCCCTGGCAACACCGCCCCGCCCCGCCTCATTCCGCCCCGGCACCGGCTGTGACCGGGAGCACCAGACGGCTGAACTGCGCCCGGTAGGCGCTCGGGGTCAGCCCGGAGCGGCGCAGCAGGTGCAGGCGCAGCGAGTCCGCGGTGCCCAGGCCGCTGGCGCGGGCCACCCGGTCCATCGCGAGACCGGTGGTCTCCAGGAGTTCCTTGGCCCGCTCGACGCGCTGGTGCAGCAGCCACTGCAGCGGGCTGACGCCGGTCTCGGCGTGGAAGCGGCGCGAGAGGGTGCGCACCGACACCCCCGCGTGCCGGGCCAGGTCGGTGAGGGTGAGCGGCTCGTCGAGGTGCTCCATCGTCCAGGCGCGGGTGGCGGCGAAGGAGGCGCCGCGCTCGGGCGGCAGCGGGGTCTGGGTGAACTGGGTCTGGCCGCCGGGACGCACGGGGGCGACCAGGGCGAGCCGGGCGACGGTGTTGGCGACGGCGGCGCCGTGGTCGGTGCGGATGATGTGCAGGCACAGGTCGATGCCCGCCGCGTAGCCGGAGGAGGTGAGGATCGGGCCGTCCTGGACGTAGAGGACGTCGCCCTGGAGCCGCACGCCGGGGTGCGCCTCGCCGAGCGCGTCGCGGTAGGTCCAGTACGTGGTCGCGGCCCGCCCTTCGAGCAGCCCGGCCGCCGCGAGCGCGAAGGCCCCGGTGCAGATGGAGGCGATCCGCTTGCCCGCCGCGGCGGCCCGGCGCAGCGCGTCGAGGATGCGCGGGTCCGGCTCCCCCGGCTGCGCGCCGGAGCCCGCGAGGATCACCGTGTCCGCCTCGTCGACGGCGTCGAGGCCGCGCGGGACGACCAGGTCGAGGCCGCCGGTGGTGGCGACGGGGCCCGGTTCGGGCGCGCAGATGACGGTCTCGTACCCCGGCCGCCCACCGGTCTCGGCCTTGCCGAAGAGCATCTCCGGGATGGACAGGTTGAACATCGACACGGGGGGCGCGGCGATCACCGCGACCCGCTGTGGACGTGACATGGCCAGAACCTCCGGTCATCTGGCATTCGGGCCACTACTGTACGGCCGCCAGGATCGCGAGGGTGGGTGTCATGCCTACGACGACCGCCCGCAACCGTCCCGCTCCCGCTCCCGCCCCCGGCGGGCGCTCCCCCGCCGTCGCGCTGACCACCGCGATGCTCGGCTTCGCCCTGATCACCCTGGACACGTCCGTGGTGAACGTGGCGCTGCCGGCGATCGGCGCCGACCTGGGCACCGGCCTCAGCGGGCTGCAGTGGGTGGTGGACGCCTACACCCTGGCGTTCGCCGCGCTGCTGCTGTCCACCGGCGCGCTCTCCGACCGGGTCGGCGCGAGCCGGGCGTACGCGGCCGGGGTCGTCGTCTTCACCCTGGCCTCGGCCGCCTGCGGCCTGGCCCCCGGGCTGTCCTCGCTGGTCGCGGCCCGGGTGGTGCAGGGCGTGGCGGCGGCGGTGATGCTGCCCGCGTCGCTCGCCCTGGTGCGCGAGGCGTACGCCGATCCGGCGCGGCGCGGGCGCGCGGTGTCGCTGTGGGCCGCGGGCGGCACCGTCACGGTGGCCCTGGGGCCGGTCGCGGGCGGGGCGCTGACCAGCGCCTGGAGCTGGCGGGGGATCTTCTTCATCAACCTGCCGCTGGGGCTGCTGGCACTGGTGCTGCTGGGCCGGGTGGCCCGTTCGGAGCGCAGGCC
This sequence comes from Streptomyces sp. NPDC001941, assembly GCF_040296945.1. NCBI lineage: Bacteria > Bacillati > Actinomycetota > Actinomycetes > Kitasatosporales > Streptomycetaceae > Streptomyces > Streptomyces sp. NPDC001941. The sequence continues at coordinate 94,521 of NZ_JBEOYE010000030.1, forward strand.
CGCGCCGCTGGACGTGCCGGGGCAGCTGGCGGCGGTGGTGGGGCTGGGCGCGCTGACGTACGCCGCGATCGAGGGCGGCACCGCGGGGCTGTGGGCGCTGGGGGTGGCCGTGGTGGCGTTCGCCGCGTTCCTGGTGGCCGAGGCGCGGAGCCCGCACCCGCTGGTGCCGCCGGGCCTGCTGCGCTCGGCGGGGGTGGCGGTGCCGCTGGCGGCCGGGGCGGCGGCGAGCGTGGCGTTCTACGGCATGGTCTTCGTCCTCGGCCTCTACTTCCAGCAGGTGCTCGGCCTGTCGGCGCTGGGCGCGGGGCTGATGTTCCTGCCGATGACCGCGCTCCTCGCGGGGGTGAACCTGCTGTCGGCGCGGGTGGCCGCCCGGCGCGGCCCGCGCCTGCCGATCGTCACCGGGCAGGCCGTCGCGGTGCTCGGCCTGCTGGCCCTGCTCGGCGTGGACTACGGGGACCCGGACCTGTCCCGCCCCCTGCTCGCGGTGCTGATGGTGCCGCTCTCGCTGGGCGTCGGCTTCGCGCTGCCGCCGCTGATCGCCGCGATGATGGAGGCCGTCCCGGCCGAGCGCGCGGGCACGGCGGCGGGCCTGCTGAACGCGGTGCGGCAGACGGCCGGGGGCCTGAGCATCGCGGTGTTCGGGTCCCTGGTGGCGGGCGGGTTCGCGACCGGTGTGCGGGCGAGCCTGCTGGTCAGCGCGGTGCTGCTGGCGGTGACGGCCCTGGCCTCGACGCGGCTGCCGCGCCGCTGAGGAGGCCGGGGCCGTCACCGCCAGCTGAGGAGGCCGGGGCCCGTGGCACCGCCGCTCACCGTGCCGGGTCCGGGACCCCGTTCACCCGGCGCGGCACCCGCAGCGGGTTGGCGTCGTGGAGCTCCGGCGGGAGCAGGGACTCGGGCGTGCTCTGGTACGTCACCGGGCGCAGCCAGCGCTCGATCGCGGTGATGCCGACCGAGGTGGCGGTGGAGGTGGCCGCCGGGTAGGGGCCGCCGTGGTGCTGGGCGGGGGCGACCGCGACGCCGGTGGGCCAGCCGCCGACCAGGACCCGCCCGGCGAGCGGGGTGAGCGCGGCGAGCAGCTCGGGGGCGCCGGGCTCGCCGTCGGCGGCGTGCAGGGTGGCGGTGAGGTTGCCGGGCAGCCGGGCGAGGACGGCGAGGGCCTCCTCGCGGGAGGCGTAGCGGGCGACGACGGTGACCGGGCCGAAGCACTCCTCCAGGAGCGCGTCGTGGCGCCCGGCGCGCGTCAGGCGGGCGGCGGGGACGGTGAGGAACCCGGCGCTGACGGTGTGCTCGCCACCGGCCCCGGGGGTGACGGGCGCCGCCACGTCCGGGAGCGCGGCCCGTTCCCGTACGCCCTCGACGAAGGCGTCGCGCATCCGGTGGTCCAGCATCACCGCGGGCTCGCCCTGGCTGACCGCGTCGGCGAGGGACTTGAGCAGCTGCTCGCCCGCCTCGCCGTCCGGTACCAGGACGAGGCCGGGCTTGGTGCAGAACTGCCCGGCGCCCAGGGTCATCGACCCGGCGAGCCCGGCCCCGAGCTCCGCGGCGCGCTCCTCGGCGGCGGCCCCGGTGACCACCACCGGGTTGAGGGAGCCGAGTTCGCCGTGGAACGGGATCGGCACCGGGCGGGCGCAGGCCGCGTCGTACAGCGCCCGGCCGCCGCGCACCGAGCCGGTGAACCCGGCGGCGGACACCAGCGGGTGGCGCACCAGCTCGACCCCGGCGGCGAAGCCGTGCACCAGCGAGACCACGTCCTCGGGCAGCCCGTGGCGGGCGGCGGCCCGGCGCAGCACCGAGGCGCAGAGCTCGGAGGTGGCCGGGTGGTCGGGGTGGGCCTTGACCACGACCGGGCACCCGGCGGCCAGGGCGCTGGCGGTGTCGCCGCCGGGCACCGAGAAGGCCAGCGGGAAGTTGCCGGCGGAGTAGACGGCGACGACGCCGAGCGGCACCTTCCAGCGGCGCAGGTCGGGCCACGGCGGGGTGCGCGCCGGGTCGGCGTGGTCGATGCGCACGTCGAGGTGGGCGCCCTCCTCGACGGCGTCCGCGAAGGCCCGCAACTGGGCGGTGGTGCGGGCGAGTTCACCGGTGAGCCGGGTGGGCCCGAGGGCGGTCTCGGCGTCGGCGGCCTCGATCACGTGGGCGCGCGCCCCGTCGAGCAGGTCGGCGGCGGTGCGCAGGAACGCGGCGCGCACCGGCCGGTCGGCCAGCGCGGGCAGCGCGGCGTGCGCGGCCCGTACGGCCCGGTCGACCTCGGCGGCCGTGGCCTCGATCGCGACCTGTTCCCGCGGCTTCCCCGTCCGGGGGTCCACACTCCACACTGGTTCTGCTGCCACCGCGACGCCCCTTGTTCGCTATTCTGAACACGGTTCCTGTTGATGAATGCGTGGGGACTCTATTAACGGGCGTTCGAAGGGGTCAAGGGCGATGTCTGCTACCGATTCTGGCGGAGCACAGGTCAAGTCCGCGGTACGGACGGTGGAACTGCTCGAGTACTTCGCCGGGCGCCCCGGGATGCACTCCCTCGCCGCGGTCCAGGAAGCCGTCGGCTACCCCAAGTCCAGCCTGTACATGCTGCTGCGCACCCTGGTGGAGCTGGGCTGGGTGGAGACGGACGCGACCGGGACGCGGTACGGGATCGGCGTGCGGGCGCTGCTGGTCGGCACCTCGTACATCGACGGCGACGAGGTCGTCGCGGCGGCCCGCCCGACCCTGGACCGGCTCTCCGACGACACCACCGAGACCATCCACCTCGCCCGCCTGGACGGCACGAACGTGGTGTACCTGGCCACCCGCCAGTCGCAGCACTACCTGCGGCCCTTCACCCGGGTCGGCCGGCGGCTGCCCGCCCACTCCACCTCGCTCGGCAAGGCCCTGCTGGCCACCCACACCGACGAGCAGGTGCGCAAGATGCTGCCCGAGACGCTGCCCGCGCTCACCGAGCACACCATCACCGACCGCGAGCGGCTGATCGAGGAGCTGCGCCTGGTGCGCGAGCAGGGCTTCGCGGTGGACCGCGAGGAGAACACCCTCGGGCTGCGCTGCTTCGGCGTGGCGGTGCCCTACCGCACCCCGGCGCGCGACGCGATCAGCTGCTCGGTGCCGGTGGCGCGACTCACCCCGGGCCACGAGCAGATGATCAAGGACGCGCTGTTCGACGCCCGCGACCGGCTGACGCTGGCGACCCGGCGGCTCTGAGGCGCGGGCCCGGGACACGGGGACACGGGTCCGGTGCACGGCCCGCGGACGGCCCGCACGGGGGCCGGAAACCGGACACGGGGCCGGTAAGTGACATAGCCCACGCACGCCCCTGACCTGCACACTCTGAGGATTTCCTAAGAAGGGGCCGGAGAGCGGAACGATTCACCCCGCCTCCCTCGTCCCACCTGTGGGATGAACAAGACGATCAGGAACGCCTCGGTCTTCTGCCTGCTCCTGGTGCTCGCCCTGCTGGTGCGTGCGACCTGGGTGCAGGCGTACCAGGCCCAGGCCCTCGCGGACGACGACCACAACCGGCGGAAGATCATCGCGCAGTACGCGCAGCCGCTCGGTGACATCATCGTGGCCGGCTCACCGGTCACCGGCTCCAAGAAGACGGAGGGCAGCGACCTCGCGTACAAGCGCGTCTACAAGGACGGCGACCTGTACGCGGCCGTGACCGGATACAGCTCCCAGGCCTTCGGCACCACCCAGCTGGAAGGCATCTACTCGGGCATCCTGGACGGCACCGACAACAAGACCAAGGACCCGCTGGACCTGCTCACCAACAAGCAGGCCTCCCCCGGCGACGTCCTGACGACCATCGACCCGGCGGTCCAGAAGGCCGGCTACAAGGCGCTCGGCAACAAGAAGGGCGCCGCCGTCGCCATCGACCCCAAGACCGGCCGCATCCTCGGCATGGTGAGCACCCCCTCGTACGACCCGTCGAAGATCGCCTCGATCAACGACGGCAAGGCGTGGAAGGAGCTGACCACCGACAAGGACAAGCCGATGGTCAACCGCGCCATCCGGCAGCCGGTGGCCCCCGGCTCCACCTTCAAGCTGGTCGTCGCGGCGGCCGCCCTGGAGGACGGGCTCTACAAGGACGTGAACACCCCCACCAAGAGCCCGCTGCCGTACATGCTCCCGACGACCCGCACCCCGCTGACGAACGAGAACAAGTCGGCACCCTGCGAGAACGCCACGATCCGCGTCGGCCTGCAGTACTCCTGCAACAACGTCTTCGCCAAGATGGCCGACGACCTGGGCAAGGAGAAGCTGAAGGCGATGGCCGAGAAGTTCGGCTTCAACGACCAGAAGCAGGACGTGCCGATCCGCGCCTACGCGAGCGTCTACCCGGAGAAGGCCGACCGCCCGCAGGTCGCGCTCACCGGCGTCGGCCAGTTCGACGTCACGGCGACCCCGCTGCAGATGTCGATGGTCTCCGCGGCGATCGCCAACGGCGGCGTCATGAAGACCCCGCACCTGGTGGAGAAGGTCCTGGACGGCGACGGGGACACCGTCGAGCAGGAGAAGACCGGCGAGAAGCGGATCGTCTCCGAGGGCACCGCCGAGCAGCTGCGCAGCGCGATGCAGACGGTGGTCAACGAGGGCACCGGATCCAGCGCCAAGATCGACGGCGCCGAGGTCGGCGGCAAGACGGGTACGGCCCAGCGCGGTGTGAACAACAAGGACACGCCGTACGCCTGGTTCACCTCGTACGCCAAGGGCTCGGACGGCAAGGAGGTGGCGGTGGCGGTCTTCATCGAGGACTCCGGCGCCGCCCGCGCCGAGGTCAGCGGCAACGGCCTGGCCGCGCCGGTCGCCCAGAAGATGATGAAGGCCTACCTCAAGTAGGCCCGTCCCAAGTCGGGACCGAACCGGGGGAATCCGGCGGAAGTAGAAGCTTCAACCGGACCCCGGTGACGGGGCGGGGCGGCGCGCACGATATGCAGGGGCACGTCAAAGTCCCTTGCGTACGGAGAACTTCAGTGCGGCTGCCCCGTTCCTTGTCCGGCTGGACCATGGCCGTCTTCGGCGTGATCGCCGCGGCGCTCGGCGTCGTGGGGCTCGTCTCCCCCGACACGATGATCTCGGGCATGGGCTTCGACCCGGTGCCCGCCGCAGAGCGCGCCGACAACGATGGCACCCTGACCTTCATCACGGCCTCCTCGATGGCCGCGGTGAACATGGGCGCCTACTACGTCCTGGCCGCGATGGCCGACTGGAAGGCGTTCTTCCTCTGGACCGTGCCCTTCCGGCTGCTCACCTTCACCGTGTTCACGGTGGCCGTGGTGACCGGCCGGGCGCCGTCCGGCTTCCTGGGCGTCGGCATCTGGGAGGGCGTGGGCGCCGTGCTCACCGGCCTGGCCCTGGCCTGGGAGCGGCGCCGGCGGACCGGGACCGCCCCCGCCTCCGCCTGACGCCCCCGCGCCCCCCGGTCCGGGGGGGCCCGGCGGGGGGGGGCCGGGGCGGCCGGGCCCGCTGCCCGGGCGGGGGCGGGGGGCGGGGCGGGCCAGCACCAACTATCACGGGCGCGAACACAAAACCCCCCTCGAGCCGGTCCCACCCCCCGCCCAACACCAACAAGGCCACAAAA
>NZ_JBEOYE010000031.1:0-97617 GCF_040296945.1 Streptomyces sp. NPDC001941
CGCACGCCGCCGCCCGCGCCCGGCGCGGGACCCGGGAGCGCGCTGGCCCGACCCGGCCATGAACGGCCGCCATCCACGGGGCCGCTGGGGCGGGGGAGCGCCCCGGGGACCGCGGACGTCCGGCCGCCGGGCCGACCGCGCGCCCGGCCGCCAGGGGTGCCGCCCCGCCCCGAACTCCCGTACCGAGCCGCCGGGTTGATCGGGTAATGCGCCCGAAACTCCCGTATCCCCGCGCACCGGGCGCCGAGTAGCGTCCTTGGCCCCGCCCCCGGCCGTGAGGAGACCAGGGCCGTGACCGATCCCCACCAGCACGAGAAGTACGAGCGCTACGAGGGCGGCAGCGCCGAGGCCGAACGGCTGCTCTTCGAGGACCTGGCCCGCGAGGTCGGCGCCCTCCAGGCGGCCAACCAGGCCAGGGCCCGGCGCGACGAGCCCGACCGGGCCTTCCACGCCAAGACGCTGCTCGCCGTCGAGGACGCCCGGCTGCGCTTCCACGACACCCTGCCGCCCGACCTGTGCGCCGGGTACGCCCAGCCCGGCGCCGCCTACCGCGCGCTGGTGCGGATGTCCAGCGCCTCCGGCGTCCACGGCGCCGACGCCGTACCCGACCTGCGCGGCGCCACCGTCCGCGTCCTGGTCGGCGACGACGAGCGGCACGACCTGCTGCTGCTCAACACGCCCGCCTCGCACGCCGCGAACGCCCGCGAGTTCGTCGCCTTCGCCACCGTGATGGCCGGGGCCACCGGGCCGCTCCGGCTCGGCTGGCGCTTCCTGGTGCCCCTGCCGCGCGCGGTGGGCCGCCGGGCCGCGAGCCGCATGCGGCGCACCCTGTTCTCCGCCACCCGCCGCAAGGTCACCAGCCTGGCCACCGAGCGCTACTGGTCCCAGGCGCCCGTGCTGTGGGGCGACGCGGGCCCCGTCCAGTACCAACTGCGGCCCCTGGCGGGCGGGTCGGGCACGGCGGGCGTGCGCCGCGACGACCCCGACCGGCTGCGCACCGAGCTCGCCGGGCGGCTGCGCGGCGGCGACGTGGAGTTCGAGCTCTGCCTGCAGCGATTCGACGACGAGCGCACCACCCCCGTCGAGGACGCCTCGGTGCCCTGGCCCGAGGACGTCGCCCCGCCCGTCCCGGTCGCCGTCCTGACCGTCCCCGCCCAGGACGTCGACACCCCGGCCGGCCGCGAGGTCGCGCGCCGCGTCGAACAACTCGCCTTTACCCCCTGGCGCACCACCGGCCCCTTCCGCCCGCTGGGCAACCTCAACCGCTCGCGCGACGCCGCCTACGGGGTCAGCAGCTCCCGCCGGCTCGGACGGCCCTGACCCCGCCGACCGCGCCGCGCCCCATGCCCCACGCCGTACCCGCCCCCGCCCGCATGCCCCTCCCGCCTTTCCGCCCTTCCGCCCACTCGTCCCGGGGAGACCACCATGGCGAAGAAGCGCGCCGCCAAGGCCGCACGGCGCCCGGCCGCCGTCTACGGCCTGGCCGGCATCCGGCTCTTCAACGGCGCGGCGGGGCTGCTCGCCCCCGCCCTGCTCATCAACCGCCTCGACCGGGGCTCCGAGCCCAACCCGGCCGCCGTGTACGCCTTCCGGCTCTTCGGCATCCGCACCGTGCTTCTCGGCCTCGACCTGCTGACCAGCCGGGACGAGCGGCTGCGCCGGGGCCTGCGCGAGGGCGTCCTCATCCACACCAGCGACACCGTCACCGCCGCCCTGCTCGGACTGCGCGGCCAACTCCCGCCCCGTACCGCCGTGATGACCACCCTGATCTCCGCCACCAACACCGCGCTCGCCGTCCGCGCGCTCACCGGCGGCCGGGACGGCGCCGGGGGCGGGCGGTGACCCCGGCCGCCGCCGGCGGACCGCCCGGGGCCTTCGACTACGTCGTGGTCGGCTCGGGCCCGGGCGGCGGCCCGCTCGCGGCCCGGCTCGCCGAGGCGGGCATGCGGGTGCTGCTCCTGGAGGCCGGACAGGAGCACGACGACGACAACTACCTGGTGCCCGCCTTCCACAGCGACGCCTCCGAGGACCCGGCACAGCGCTGGGACTGCTTCGTGCGCCACTACGCCGACGAGGAGCAGCACCTGCGCGACACCAAGGCCGTCCCCGGCAAGGGCATCCTCTACCCCCGCGCGAGCGCCGTCGGCGGCTGCACCGCCCACCACGCCCTGATCACCGTCTACCCCTACAACAGCGACTTCGACGCGATCGCCCGGGACACCGGCGACACCTCCTGGAACAGCCGCGCCATGCGCGGCTACTTCGAGCGCATCGAGCGCTGCGGCTACCGCGAGCGCCCCCGGCTGCTGCCCCGCGGCCCGCTGCTCTCCGCGCTGGCCCGCTCCCTGCCGTTCGTCTCCGAGCGGTACGTCAACAAGTCCCGCCACGGCTGGGACGGCTGGCTGCCCACCACCCTCGCCGACCCGGCCCTGGTCATCGAGGACCCGCAGCTGCTCAAGGTCATCCTGTCGGCCGCCGAGAGCGGCCTCGCCGGGTTCCTGGGCCGCCCGCTGTCCCCGCTGGAGGGCTTCGGCTCCCTCGTCGACCCCAACGACTGGCGGGTGCAGACCCGGTCCCTGGAGGGCCTGTGGCAGATCCCGCTCTCCACCGACGGCGGGCGCCGCAGCGCCGTGCGCGAGCGGCTCGCCGCCGTGCGCGCGGCCCGCCCCGACCGGCTCGTGGTGCGCACCGGCGTGCTCGTCACCCGCGTCCTCATCGACGAGGACGGCACCGCCACCGGGGTGGAGTACGCCGAGCGCGCGCACGCCCACCGGGCCGACCCGCTGTGCGACCCCGGCGCCGCCCTCCCCGCCCTCCAGCGGGTGTCGGCGGCCCGCGAAGTCGTCCTGTCCGCGGGCGCCTTCGGCACCCCGCAGCTGCTGATGCTCTCCGGGGTCGGCCCCCGCGAGGAACTGGAGCGGCACGGCATCGAGGTGCGCGCCGACAGCCCCGGCGTCGGCGGCAACCTCCAGGACCGCTACGAGGTCGGCGTGGTCAGCCGCACCATCCACGACTTCCCGCTGCTGCGCGACTGCTCCTTCCACGCCCCCGCGGCGGGCGACGAGCCCGACCGCTGCTACCGCGCCTGGCAGCGGGGCCGGGGCCTGTACACCACCAACGGCTCCGTCATCGGCCTCACCCGCCGGTCCCGGCCCGACCTGCCGGACCCCGACCTCTTCGTCTTCGGGCTGCCCGCCGACTTCCGCGGCTACTACCCGGGCTACTCGCGCGAAGTGCTGCGCCACAAGGACCGGTTCACCTGGGCGATCCTCAAGGCCCGCACCCGCAACACCGCGGGCACGGTGCGGCTGCGCTCCGCCGACCCGCGCGACACCCCGCTGGTGGACTTCCACCACTTCACCGAGGGCAGCGACCGGGACGGCCTCGACCTGGAGGCGATGGCCGACGCGGTGGCGTTCGTGCGCGGCGTGAACGAGCGCGCGGGCGGGGCGCTCGCCGCCGAACTGTGGCCGGGGCCCGGCGTCGACACCCGCGAGAAGGTGCGCCGCTGGGTGCGCGACGAGGCCTGGGGCCACCACGCCTCCTGCACCGCGCGCATCGGCCCGGACGGCGACCCGCTGGCCGTGCTTGACAGCCGGTTCCGGGTGCGCGGCGTACGGCGGCTGCGCGTCGTCGACGCCTCCGTCTTCCCGCGCGTCCCCGGCTTCTTCGTCGCCACGCCCCTCTACATGATCAGCGAGAAGGCGAGCGACGTGATCCTCGCCGACGCGCTGCCGCGCCACGCGCGCCGCGCCCGGGGCCGCCGCGCCGGCCCGCGCGCGACCGTCCCGTCCGCACCACCACCCGCACCACCGTCCGTACCAGGGGGAGACCGATGAGCACCCAAGGACCCTCGGCCCGCGGCTACCGCGATTCGCTGCCGTGGCGCCTCGTCACCGGCGCCAGCCGCTACCTCGACGACCGGATCGGCTGGGACAAGCTGCCCCTGCCGCTCGGCCTGGCCACCCTGCTCGGCCTGCGCGTCACCCTGCGCCGGCACAACCTGTACGACACCAACGCCATCCCGTCGGTCGACGGGCCCGAGCCGCAGCCGCCCAAGGACTCCGCCCACCACGTCAACCGCACCCCCGACGGCTCCTACAACGACCTGGCACAGCCCCGCATGGGCATGGCCGGCACCCGCTTCGGCCGCAACATCCCGCTGGACCGGGTGCCCCCGGTCTCGGCGGCCGACGTCCTCTCCGGACCCAACCCGCGCGAGGTCAGCCGCGCCCTGCTCACCCGTACCGCCTTCGTCCCGGCCACCACCGTCAACTCCCTGGTCGCCGCCTGGCTGCAGTTCATGATCCGCGACTGGTTCAGCCACGGCAGCAGCCCCACCGACCGGCCCTGGACCGTGCCGCTCACCGGTGACGACCCCTGGCCCGAGCAGCCCATGCGGATCATGCGGACCCCGGACGACCCGACCCGCGACCCGCACGCGCCCGCCGGGACGCCCGACACCCGGGTCAACGTCCTCTCGCACTGGTGGGACGCCTCCCAGATCTACGGCACCGGCGAGGAGGAACTGCGCGCGCTGCGCACCGGCGAGCACGGCAGGCTGCGGCTGACCGAGGACGGGCGGCTGCCGTTCCCCGCCGACACCACCCGCGACCCCTCGCGGTCGCCCGGCTTCTGGCTCGGACTCGTCCTGCTCCAGACGCTGTTCACCAAGGAGCACAACGCGATCTGCGACCACCTGCACGCGCAGTACCCCGGCTGGGACGACGAGGAGCTGTTCCAGCGCGCGCGGCTGGTCAACTCCGCGCTCCTGGCGAAGATCCACACCGTGGAGTGGACGCCCGCCGTCATCAGCCACCCCACCACCGTCACCGCCCTGCGCACCAACTGGTGGGGCCTGGCCGGGGAACGCGTCCACGACCTGTTCGGCCGGATCAGCGCCTCCGAGGTGGTGAGCGGCATCCCCGGCACCGCCACCGACCACTACGGCATCCCGTTCTCCCTCACCGAGGAGTTCGTCGCCGTCTACCGCATGCACCCGCTCGTCCGCGACGACTGGCACCTGCGCTCCGCGCGCGACGACGGCACCCTGCGCGAGGCCACGTTCCGCGAACTGGCGGGCCCCGAGGCCCTGAAGGTCCTGCAGTCCGTCTCCACCGCCGACCTGCTCTACAGCTTCGGCACCCTCCCGCCCGGCCTGGTGACCCTGCACAACTTCCCGCGGTTCCTCCAGGAGTACGAGCGTCCCGACGGGCACCTCCAGGACCTGGCCGCCACCGACATCCTGCGCTCCCGGGAACTCGGCGTGCCCCGTTACAACGAGTTCCGCAGGCTCCTGCACCTCAAGCCCGCCCGGAACTTCGCGGAACTGACGGACAACAAGGAATGGGCGCGCGAGATCGAACGCCTCTACTCCGGCGACATCGAAAGGGTCGACCTCCAGGTGGGCCTGTACGCGGAGAAACTCCCGGCCGGATTCGCCTTCAGCGACACGGCATTCCGGATCTTCATCCTGATGGCGTCGCGCCGCCTCAACAGCGACCGGTTCTTCACCGAGTACTACACCCCCGAGGTGTACTCGAAGGCCGGAATGCGCTGGATCGACGACAACTCCATGCTGACCGTGCTATTGAGGCACCACCCCGAACTGCGCACCGCGCTCAGCGGCGTGCGGAACGCCTTCGCGCCCTGGCGCGTCGCGGGCCGGGAGGGCTAGGCCGTGGCGACCGGTCCCACCGGCGCGCCCCGCGCCGACCTGGTCCTGGAGGGCGGCGGCGTGCGCGGCCTGGGCGCCGCGGGCGCGGTCATCGGCCTCCAGGAGGAGGGCTACGCCTTCCCGCGCGCGGCCGGCACCTCGGTCGGCGCGATCGCCGCGGCGCTGGTCGCGGCCGGGGCGGGCGCCAAGGAGCTGCGGGCGGCCGTGGAGCGGCTGGACCTGGCCCGGGTGCCGGACCGGCTGCCGCCCGGGGTCCCGCTGCTGAGCGAGGGCGTGGGCCTGGCCGGGGCGAGCGGCGCCTACCGGGGCGCCTGGATCCGCGACTGGCTGGAGCGCGAACTGGCGGAGCTGGGCGTGCGCACCTTCGGCGACCTGCGGTACGAGGACCCCGGGGCGTCGGCGGACCTGCCCGAGGACCAGCGCTACAAGCTGGTCGTCCTGGTCACCGACGTGACCCGGGGGCGGCTGCTGCGGCTGCCCTGGGACTACCGGCTCTTCCACCTCGACCCGGACGCGCAGGTCGTCGCGGACGCGGTGCGCTGCTCGCTGTCGATCCCGTTCTACTTCCGGCCGTGCTCCCTGCGGGACCCGGTCACGGGGGAGTCCTCGGTCCTCGTGGACGGCGGCAGCCTGTCGAACTTCGCGGTGGAGATCTTCGACCGCACCGACGGGCGGCCGAGCCGCTGGCCGTCCTTCGGCGTACGGATCCTGCCCGACCTGCCCGCCGGGATCGCCCAGCTGTTCCCGCTGGCCGCGCGGGTGATGTGGCCGCCGCTCCAGCTGGCGCAGCAGGTGGTGACCACCGCGCTGGTGGGGCGCGACCAGACGCACCTGGACCGGCCCGGCGTGCGCGAGCGGACCATCGCGGTGGACTGCTCGGGCGTCGGCGTGACCGACTTCGCGATCGGCGCGCGGGCGCGGGACGCGCTGGTGGAGGAGGGGCGGCGGACCGCCGTGGAGTTCGTGCGGTACTGGCGCGGGACGGACCACTCCTGACCCGTTCTCCTGAGCCGCGGCGCACCCGGCCCTCCGGCGGGGTGTCTGAACCTTCTATCCGTATATGACCGATTGGGGACCTTCTTCCTTCTTCCTGGAATTCACTCCATCGTGCCCCGGTCCCTGCTCAATTGGTCCGGGGCACGTGAGCAGGCTCATACCCGTGACGTTGCGTGCTGGTGCACGGTGCGCCGAATACCGTGCCGACAAGCGCGATCGACGAACCGCGAAGATCGAAAATCCACGGAGGGTGACGGTAATCCGGGGGTAAAGTCCCGCGTTCGAATGCGGGATTCGCCGAACCGCTTGTTCCCGTCCGTCCCGCTCGTTTACGGTCACCGTCAATCCGGTCGGACCGCCTAATCCTGCCGCCGCCCGGAATTCGCACCCATCCACGCGTGGCAGGAGCGGGGGACCCAGGTAGAACGCCGTTTCCGTACCCACGGACGGCTCGGGGTTAAGCCGTACGGAATTCCGTACGGCCGGGCACCTCCAGCCCGAACCCGACAGCTCACCTCGCAGGCGCCGGAGAGGAATGCCCCATGCCCGCGAAGGGTAAGCACCGACGTCCCAAGGCCCGTCCGCTCGGCCGCGGCCTCGCCGCCGCCGGAACCGGCGGGGCCGCCCTCGCCCTCCCGCTGATCGGCGCCACCGGCGCCCACGCCGCGCAGCAGGCCGCCCCCGAGGCGCCCGCCCCGGTCCAGCAGCGGGCCGCCGCGAAGCCCGTCGCCCAGGTGGCGGCGAAGGCCCCGGCGAAGACCCGGGCCACCACGTACACCGTCGTCAGCGGCGACTACCTGTCGAAGATCGCCGAGGAGCGGCGGCTCAGCGGCGGCTGGCAGAAGCTGTACGAGGACAACCGCACCGTCGTCGGCGGGGACCCGTCCCTGATCCTGCCCGGCATGAAGCTCACCCTGGGTGCCAAGGCCCCCGCGGGCGCCGCCGCCCCGAAGGCCGAGCGCACCGCCCCGAAGGAGCAGCCGCGCCCGTCGGCGCCGCAGGCCTCCGACGACTCCGACGACTCCTCCGGCGCCACGCGCTCGGAGAACACCCGGACCTCCGCCCGCGGTGGCGGCGGCTCCGGCTTCACCGCTCCCGTCGACGCGGGCGTCACCACCCCCTACCGCGCCTCCGGCGGCATGTGGTCCTCCGGCTACCACACGGGCGTCGACTTCTCCGCCTCCAGCGGCACCCCGGTGCACGCCGTCGGCCAGGGCACCGTGGTCTCCGCGGGCTGGGGCGGCGCGTACGGCAACCAGGTCGTCATCCGCCACGCGGACGGCAACTACTCCCAGTACGCCCACCTCTCCTCGCTCTCCGTCTCGGCCGGCCAGAGCGTCGGCGAGGGCGACCGGATCGGCCTCTCCGGCTCCACCGGGAACGTCACCGGACCGCACCTGCACTTCGAGATGCGCACCTCGCCCGACTACGGCTCCGACATCGACCCGGTGGCGTACCTGCGCCAGCACGGCGCGTCCCTCTGACGCACCGTCCACCCGCGCCGCCCGCCGGCGCCGTCCACCCGAACGGAGGGGCCCCGCACGCGTCCGCGTGCGGGGCCCCTCGGCGTGCGCCGGCCCGTATTCCTGCTTGGAGGAAACTTGACCGGTGGCGAATCTCACCCCGCGTCAACCCCTCCTTACGGTCGCGTAGGTCACATCCGTAAGGGAAAGATGTGTGCACGTGGCAGACGATTCGAGATCCAGAGACAGAGACGCATTCGGGTCGTACGTGGCGATCGGTGACAGCTTCACCGAGGGCGTCGGCGACCCCGGCCCCGACGGCGCCTTCGTCGGCTGGGCGGACCGCTTCGCGGTGCTGCTCGCGGACCGCCGGCCGGAGCACGCGTTCCGCTACGCCAACCTCGCCGTGCGCGGCCGCCTCCTCGACCAGATCGTCGAGGAGCAGGTCCCCCGGGCCAAGGAGCTCGCCCCCGACCTGGTGACCTTCTGCGCGGGCGGCAACGACATCATCCGCCCCGGCACCGACCCCGACGAGGTCGCCGAGCGCTTCGAGCGCGCCGTCGCCGACCTCAGCTCGGCCGTCGGCACCGTCATGATCACCACGGGCTTCGACACCCGCGGCGTGGCCCTGCTGCGCCACCTGCGCGGCAAGATCGCCACGTACAACGGTCACGTACGGGCCGTCGCCGACCGCTACGGCTGCCCGGTCCTCGACCTGTGGTCCCTCAAGTCCGTGCAGGACAGGCGGGCTTGGGACGGCGACCGGCTCCACCTGTCGGCCGAGGGCCACACCCGGGTCGCGCTGCGCGCCGCCCAGGTGCTCGGCCTCCCGGTGCCCGCCGACCCCGACCAGGCGTGGCCGCCGCTGCCGCCGCGCGGCACCCTGGAGGTGCGGCGCGACGACATCCACTGGGCGCGCGAGCACCTGGTGCCGTGGATCGGCCGCAGGCTGCGCGGGGAGAGCTCCGGGGACCACGTGGCGGCGAAGCGCCCCGACCTCCTCCCCCTGTAGGGGACCGCGGAAAAGGCCGCCCGGTCCGGTGCGCGAGCACCGGAGGGCGGCCTTCCGGCCCTCTGCGGGCACATGGTCCGCTGGTACGCCGAACGGCCTTCCGGCGTGCGCGGGCGGCGCGCTGGTACGGAGAGGTGACAGGGCAGGAGTGGCGCTCACGCCCCGGGCGCGCGCGGTGCTGGGATGTGCGCGCGGGGCCCGTGCGGCTCCGCCGCCTCCCGGGCGCCCCGCCGAAAGGACCCTGACGATGACCGTACGCACGCCCAAGGCCCTCGCCGCCCACTCGCTCGCCGCGGCCGTCGTCGCCGGCGGCCTGCTGGTGGCGGGCGCCGCGCCCGCCGTCGCCGCGCAGCAGTCGGTGGCCCCCGCCGCGGCGGCCGTCGCGCCGCAGCCGACCACCGTCACCGTCACCGGCGAGGGCAGCGCCAGCGCCGCGCCCGACATGTCCGTGGTCACCCTCGGCGTCGACGTCACCCGGCCGTCCGCCAAGGAGGCGCTGGACGCCCAGAGCGCCGCCGCCGAGGCGCTGCTGGCCGCCGTGCGCAAGCAGGGCGTGCAGGACCGCGACATCCGCACCGAGTCGCTCTCCCTCAACGCCGTCCAGCAGACCGACAAGGACGGCAACACCAAGCTCACCGGCTACCAGGCCACCCAGGTCTTCTCCGTGAAGGTGCGCTCCATCAAGAAGACCGGCAGCGTCCTGCAGGCGGCCATGGACGCGGCGGGCGACGCGGGCCGGGTGCACGGCGTCGCCTTCGACGTGGCCGACAACCAGGGGCTGCGCGCCAAGGCCCGCAGGGCCGCCCACACCGACGCGCACGACAAGGCGCTCCAGCACGCGAGGCTCAGCGGGATGAAGCTGGGCCGGCTGGTGTCGCTGAGCGAGGCCGACGGCGGCCGTCCCCGGCCGGTGGCGATGCCCGCCGTGGCCTTCGACAAGGAGGGCGTGCCGGTGGCGCCGGGCGAGATCGAGGACCAGGTGTCGGTGACCGCGGTCTACGAGCTGCGCTGAACCAACTCTGCCGGTCGCAGGCCGAGTTCACGGGCGAGGGCGTCGTCGGTCCACTGGAGCATGGCGGCGCGCGAGAGGGACCCCGCGTAGGAGGTCATCTGGACGGCCAGGCCGTCCAGGTAGGCGGTCAGCCGCCAGGCCGCCGACGCGGGGTCCTCGCAGTCGAACTCCCCGGCCGCCGCGCCCTCGGCGATCACGTCCGCGAGCGCCCGCTTCCACTGCTGGTCCAGGTCGCGGGCCACTTCGCGCAGCGCGGGCTCGCGCAGGGCGGCGGCCCAGCCCTCGATCCACAGCCGCCAGCCCTTGGCCTGGCCGGTGGGCGCGTACCAGCGCACGGCGGCCCGCAGCCGGCGCAGCGCGCTGGTGCGCCGCCCCAGGATGCCGCGCAGCCGGTTCAGGTCGCCCTCGGCGGCGTACGCGAACGCCGTCGCGACCAGCTTCTCCTTGGTCGAGAAGTGGTACAGGACCAGCGCGTTGGAGACGCCGAGCGCCGAGGCCACGTCGGCGATGCGCACCTGCGCGACGCCCCGCTCCTCGATCTGCTCCACGGCCGTCCGCAGCAGCTCCTCGCGCCGCTCGGCCACGTTCAACCTGACTCTGCCCACCGCGTCATCGTAAGGGGGCGTCCGGCGCCGCGGCCGCTCAGTACCAGCCGTACCGCTCCTCCAGGACCGGCAGCCGGTCGGCCGCCAGGGCGTGGGCCGCGGCGCGCGGGCTGACGCCCTCCCGCTCGGCCCGGTCCAGGACGTGCCCGACCAGGGAGCGCATGGCGCGGCGGGTGTACGCGAACGCCTCGTCCGCGTCCGCCCCGACGTCGCCGAACAGCGTCCACCACCACCAGGCGTTCGTCCCGGAGTTCACCACCACGTCCGGCAGCACCACCACCCCGCGCCGGGCGAGGAGCTCCTCGGCCCGCGGCAGTACGGGCATGTTGGCGGCCTCGGCGATCCAGCGGGCCCGCACCCGGCCCTGCTCGGCGGGCCCGATCGCGTACGACACCGCCGCCGGGACCAGCACCTCCGCGTCCGCCTCCAGCCACGCGTCCCCGTCCAGCTCGCGGTCGCCGGGGCGCAGCGCGGAGCGGTCCACGCCGCCGTGCCCGTCGCGCGCGGCCAGCAGCGCCTCCACGTCGAGCCCGGCCGGGTTGGCGATCGTGCCCTTCACGTCGGCGACCGCCACCACCACCAGCCCCGCCGCGGCCAGGAAGCGCGCGGTGGCCCCGCCCATGGTGCCCAGGCCCTGCACGCTCACCCGGGTCCCCGCGTGCGCCACCCCGGCCCGGTCCAGCGCGACCAGCACCGACTCGGCGACGCCGCAGCCGCCGACCAGCGCGTCCAGGCCGATGCCGGCGACCCGCACGGCGAACGCGTCGGCCAGCCGCGCGCGGGCCGCCGCCTCGTCGTCGAGCAGCGGGTAGACGGCCTGGACCGTGGAGACCAGGCCCGCCTCGGCGGCGGCCCGGTCCACGACGTCCTGCGAGAGCCCGAGGTCCTCGCCGGTGGCCCACATCGACTCGACGTACGGGCGCATCGCCCGCAGGTAGCGCACCAGCACGCCGTACGCCTCGGGGGAGCGCGGGTCGCAGTCGATGCCGCCCTTGGCCCCGCCCAGCGGCACGTACCGCGCGTCCGGGTCGTAGTGCAGGGCCTCCTTCATCGTCATGCCCCGCGCCAGGCCCGCGACCTCCTCGCGGGTGCAGCCCGCGCGCATCCGCAGGCCCCCGCTGGCCACCCCGCGCACCAGGCGGTCCACGACCAGGTGGCCGGTGCGGCCGGTGACCGGGTCCGTCCAGTCCACGCTCAGCAACGGCGGCGCTGTCGTCACGGAAGGCGCTCCTCGGTCCTCGTGAAACCTTCTCCCTTACTGAACGGCTGTTCAGTAAGGGAAGTATCCCGAGCGCCGCGCGCCGCTGTCAAAAGGTTTCACGGGCGTCCTCGGGCCGGTCGGGGACGCCAGGACCGGCTCGACGAACGCCGCCCCACCCGGCGCCGCGCAGCCGCTCCGCGGTACTCACGTGGCGGTACTCACTCTTATGACGCGCGACCCCCGCCGGAATGTGACACGCGCCCCGGCCGTTGGGAGGGGCGAGGGGCGCGCGGCGGGCCGTTCGGGACCCGCCCCTGCCGGGCGCACGGCCGTCCGGCGCCGCGCCCATAATGGATCGACCCCGAACCCCAGGAGGCGCTGTGACCAGCCCCGGACCTCTGGACCCCCTGCTCACGCGGCTGCGCGGGCTGACGCCGCCGGCCTTCGGCGCCGAGCCCGAGGGGGAGCGGCTGGCGCGCATCCGCCGCTCGCCGAACTTCAAGGACGGCGTGTTCCAGAACCCGCTGGGTGCCCGCCACCGGCCCACCGGGTCGGCCGTGGAGTTCGCCAAGGTGTACTTCGAGCGGGAGGCTCGCGCCCGGCGCGCCCCGTCCGGCGCCCTCCCGGTGCACCCCACCACCCTCGCCGACCTGTCCAAGCCGCCCGCCTCGGGCCTGCGGCTCACCTGGATGGGCCATTCCAGCGTGCTCGCCGAGATCGACGGGGTCCGGGTGCTCTTCGACCCGGTCTGGGGCGACCGCTGCTCCCCCTTCCCCTTCGCCGGGCCCAAGCGCCTGCACCCGGTCCCGCTGCCGCTGGCCGCGCTCGGCCCGGTCGACGTGGTGGTGATCTCCCACGACCACTACGACCACCTGGACATGCCCACGATCCGCGAGCTGGCGGGCACCGACACCGTCTTCGCCGTACCGCTGGGCGTGGGCGCGCACCTGGAGCTCTGGGGCGTGGCCCCTTCGCGCCTGCGCGAGCTGGACTGGAACGAGTCCACCGAGGTGGCCGGCATCCGGCTGACCGCCACCCCGGCCCGGCACTTCTGCGGACGCGGACTGCGCAACACCCAGCACACCCTGTGGGCGTCCTGGGTGGCCGAGGGGCCGGAGCACCGGATCTACCACAGCGGCGACACCGGCTACATGCCCAGGGGAACCGACGGCGTCGCCAGCTTCGCGAGCATCGGCGCCGAGCACGGCCCCTTCGACGCCACGATGATCCAGATCGGCGCGTACTCGGAGTACTGGCCCGACATCCACATGACCCCCGCGGAGGGCGTGCGCGCCCACCTCGACCTCCAGGGCGGCGCCCCGCACGGCGTGATGCTGCCGATCCACTGGGGCACCTTCAACCTGGCCCCGCATCCGTGGGCCGAGCCCGGCGAGGGCACCCTCGCGGCGGGCGCCGCCGAGCGGCAGCCGCTGGCCCTGCCCCGCCCGGGCGAGCCCTTCGAGCCGACCGGCGACGCGGTGCCGGACGCGCCCTGGTGGCGTGGATTCGCCACGGCGCCCGCCGGCGGCTGGCCCGAGCCGGCCGTCTCCGTACCGCAGGAGGCACCGACCGCCTGACCCCCGGCCCAGGCACCGCACCGGCCCCACGACCCCCTCCCGCGACCCCCGCACGGCACCCGCGCCGTCCGGGGGTCGTCGCGTGCGCCGGTGCCTCCGCGCGCCCGGCGTCCGGCCCCGCGCATATCGGCCTGTCGTGCGAGCCCTCATACCAGAGCGGGACGCTCTGCGGGCAAGTTTGTCAACTGCCCACCACACCTGAACGGTTGACGACTACCGTGAGTGGCCGGTGATCAACGTTGGGCTCACGTCGCACCGGGTGAGCCCGGTGGCGAAACCGGCCGAACACCACCAGAGCACCACGTCAACACAGCCGAACCGCCGATTCCTGGGGCCCCACGTACCAAGGACGCTGATGTCACAACTTCGCGCACCCGCCGCGCGGTCCGACCGCCGCGAAGGCGGGCGGCACGGCAGGCCCGGCGCCCGCTCCCTGTCGGGGAAGCCGCCCGCACCGCAGGCACCGGAAGCCCGCATACGCACGCAACTCCTGCGCACCACCCTGCTGCCCGCCGTCGTCGTCGCCCTCGGCGGCGCGGCCGCCGTCCTGTTCACCCTGCGCTCCACCGGCACCGCGCCGACCCCCTCGCTGTGGGCCGCCCTCGCCGGGTCCGCCGCGCTCGCCGCCGCCGGACTCCTGGCGGCCGTCGTCGGCGCCGACCGCACCGCGCGGGCCCTGCTGGAGCGCTGCACCACGCTGCGCCGCAGCAGCGCGCGCGGCCAGAGCGAACTGCGCGCCGTCGTCGACCAGCTGCGCCGCGGCGAACGGCCCGCCGCCCGCCGCGCGCTGCCCGAACCCCGGGGCGACGGCGACGAGTTCGACCAGCTCTCGCTGGAGCTCGCCCGCTCCCACGAGGCCGCCGTCGCGGCCGTCGTCCAGGCGTCCCGGCTCTCCAGCAGCGTCGGCAACGAACAGAA
Source organism: Streptomyces sp. NPDC001941 (assembly GCF_040296945.1). Lineage (NCBI taxonomy): Bacteria > Bacillati > Actinomycetota > Actinomycetes > Kitasatosporales > Streptomycetaceae > Streptomyces > Streptomyces sp. NPDC001941. The sequence goes on from NZ_JBEOYE010000031.1 coordinate 14,462, forward strand.
GGTCGAGGTCTTCGTCAACCTCGCCCGCCGGCTCCAGTCCCTCGTCCACCGCGAGATCCAGCTCCTGGACGAGCTGGAGAACGAGGTGGAGGACCCCGAGCTGCTCAAGGGCCTCTTCCACGTCGACCACCTGGCCACCCGCATCCGGCGGCACGCCGAGAACCTCGCCGTCCTCGGTGGCGCCATCTCCCGGCGCCAGTGGTCCAACCCGGTCACCATGACCGAGGTCCTGCGCTCCTCCATCGCCGAGGTCGAGCAGTACCCCCGGGTCAAGCTCGTCCCCCCGATCGACGGCACCCTGCGCGGCCACGCGGTCGCCGACGTCATCCACCTGCTCGCCGAACTCGTCGAGAACGCGACCCTGTTCAGCGCCCCGCACACCACCGTGGTGATGCGCGCCCAGCATGTCACCGCCGGACTCGCCGTCGAGGTCGAGGACCGCGGCCTGGGCATGTCGGTCACCGAGCAGAACAAGATGAACGCCCTGCTCGCCGACCCCGACCAGGTCAACGTGGCGCACCTGCTCCAGGACGGCCGCATCGGCCTGTTCGTGGTCTCCGCGCTCGCCCGCAGGCACGGCATCGCCGTACGCCTGCAGTCCAACATCTACGGAGGGGTGCAGGCCGTCCTCGTCCTGCCCCAGGGCCTGCTCGGCGCCGACTCCGACACAGCCGCCGCGAGCACCCCCGAGGAGGCCGTCGCCGACTCGGCCAACGCCGCCTCCGTCATCGCCTCCGGCCAGTCCCGCCCCGGCCCGCTGCCCGCGGCGGTCCCGGCCCCCGCCGAGGCCGCCGCCGCCGCGCCCGCGCGCGAAGGCGACCGGCGCACCCTCACGTACGTCAGCAGCGCACCGCACATCCCGCTCCAGCCGCCGTCCGGCGAGCAGCACGACAGCGCCGCCCGCCGGGCCCCGGGACCGCTGCCGGTGCGCGGCGAGAAGGGCGAGCGGCCCAACCCGGCCGCGGCCCTGCCCGGTGTCACCCACTCGGGTCGTACCGAGCCGTTGGCACCACCGACCGTCCCCAACTCGGGGCACACTCCCGCACCAGGGGGAGCCGTACGCGGCACGATGGGCCGCCCCCAGCTCCCCAAGCGGCGCGCGCAGGAGCACCTCGTACCCCAGCTGCGGAACGAGCCCGCCCCGCGCCCGTCCGACGAACACGCCCTGCACGACCCGGGGTTGATGGCGGCCTTCCAGCGCGGCATCGGTCTCGCCGAGGCGATGCCCACGGTCGGGCAGCCCGATGAACCGCAGTTCGAACCGCAGCACCACGACGATTCCCACAAGGAGTAGATGCACCATGGCGAGCGATGTGCCGACCGGCCATTCCTCGGACCTCGACTGGCTGCTCACCGGTCTGGTCCAGCGGGTCCCGTACACCAGGAGCGCGGTCCTGCTCTCCTCCGACGGCCTGGTCAAATCGGTGCACGGCCTGGACGAGGACGCTGCCGACCACATGGCGGCCCTCGCCTCCGGCCTGTACTCGCTCGGGCGCAGCGCGGGCGTCCGGTTCGGCGACGGCGGCGAGGTCCGCCAGGTCGTCGTCGAACTCGACTCCACCCTGCTCTTCGTCTCCACCGCCGGGTCCGGGACCTGCCTCGCCGTCCTCGCCGGGCGCGAGGCCGACGCGGCGGTCCTCGGCTACGAGATGGCGATGCTGGTCAAGAGCGTGCGCCCGTACCTGGTCACACCGGCCAGACAGGCCGCGGCGGCACCTGGCGCCACGGGGCGCTGAGCGTGCCCGGACGCCAGGACGGGCCCTGGCTGGACGACGCCGCCGGCCGGCTCATCCGTCCGTACACGGTGATCGGCGGGCGCACCCGGCCGACGGCCGCCCTCGACCTCCTCTCCCTGGTGATGGCGACCGGGTCGGCGCCCCTGCCGCACTTCGGGCCGGAGCACAGCCTCGCCCTCGGGCTGTGCCACGGACCGACCTCGGTGGCGGAGATCTCGGCGCACTTACGGCTGCCCGCCGTGGTCACCAAGGTGCTGCTCTCGGACCTCGTGGACTGCGGCGCCCTCACCGCGCGGGCGCCCCGGTTCCACGACACCCACACCGACCGTTCCCTGCTGGAGGCAGTTCTCGATGGCCTACGACGACGGCTCTGAGCACCTGACGGGCTCGCTCGGCCCCGAAGGGGGCGAGGAGCCAGCGGCACCGCGCGAGGACTTCCCCGACGCCCTGAAGATCCTGGTCGCGGGCGGGTTCGGGGTGGGGAAGACGACCTTCGTGGGCGCGGTCAGCGAGATCGAACCGCTGAGCACGGAGGAACTGCTCACCCAGGTCAGCGTGGGCACCGACAACCTGGACGGCATCGAGTCCAAGACCACCACCACCGTGGCCATGGACTTCGGCCGGATCACCCTCGACGACCGGCACGTGCTCTACCTGTTCGGCACCCCCGGCCAGGAGCGGTTCTGGTTCATGTGGGACGAACTGTCCGAGGGCGCCCTGGGCGCGGTGGTGCTCGCGGACACCCGGCGCCTTGAGGACTCCTTCTCGGCGGTGGACTTCTTCGAGCGGCGCGGCATCGGATTCGTCGTCGCGGTCAACGAGTTCGACGGCTCGTACCGCTACGAACCGGACGAGGTGCGCGCCGCGATCGACCTCAAACCGCAGGTACCGGTGGTGCTGTGCGACGCCCGCATCGCCAGCTCCGGCATCCGGACCCTGGTCACCCTCGTCCAGCACCTGCTCACCACCACCCCGGCCCCGGCACCGGCGCCGAGCTACGGAGCACAGACATGACGTTCGACCCGACCGGACACCTGCTGCTGACCCCCATCGACCGGGAGGCTCCCGTCCGGGTGCGACGGCTGCGTCAGCTCGGCATCGGGGAGCGCCCCGACCCGGCCTTCGACGAATTCGCCCACAAGCTCGCCGACGTGACCGGCGCGCCGTACTCGATGGTCAACTTTATCGACGAGAACCGGCAGTTCTTCGCCGGGCTGCACACCCCGACCGGGCCGCGCACCGGCTCCGACCTGAGCGCGGTCGCGTCCGGCGGGGACGTGGGCCGCTTCATGGCCCGCGACCACGGCTACTGCCCGCACGTGGTGGTGCGGCGCAAGGCCCTGGTCCTGGAGGACGTCTGCGACTACCCGCGGTTCGCGGGCAACCCCGTCGTCGACGAGATCGGCATCCGCTCCTACCTGGGCGCCCCGCTCATCGACCGTACGGGCGTGGCGCTCGGCACCATCTGCGTGGTGGACACCGAACCGCGGCCGTGGGGGCGCGCGGGCCTGGAGACGATCAAGTCGCTGGCGGCGGAGCTGGTCGAGCAGATCCACCGGAGGGAGGACGGGACCTTCTGAACGGGGCCCGTCCGCCCTCCGGAAGCGATCCGGCGCGTCAGGTGCGCGTGCCGCACCGGCTGGGCTGGCGCGGGACGCGCGTCGCGGACGGCGGGTGGGCCTCGGGCGGTGCCTCCAGCGTGTCCCGTACGCCCTCCTCACGGCGTACGACCGGTGAAAGGCGGTGCGACCACTGCCCCTTGGTGGTGCCGAGCGCCACCTCGCCGAGGCGGAGCAGCTGGATGTCGGAGGTGCCCGCGGGGGCGAAGATGTGGTGCGCGTCCCGCAGGAACCGCTCGATCGGGCGGTCGGTGAAGAGTCCGGCCGCCGCGTGGATCTCCATCGCGTTGCGCGCGGAGTCGATCGCCGACTCCACGTTGATCAGCTTGGCGTTCATCAACTCGGCGTCGCAGTCCATCCCTTCGTCGAGCAGGTGCACCGCGTGGTAGGCGGCCAGGCGCGCCGTCATCAGCCGGGACTGGATCTGGCCCAGCTTGATCTTGATGGAGGGGAGCGCGTGGAGCGGCTTGCCGTAGCGCTCGCGCTCGGCGCAGAAGCGCGTGGTCTCCTCCAGGATCGCCTGGTGGATGCCGAGCGAGACGGCGGTCAGGTTGGCCCTGCCGTAGAGCACGCTCGAGGAGTACGCCACCGCCAGGCCGTCGCCCTCCTCGCCCAGGCGGTGGGTCGCCGGCACCCGGCAGTCGTCGAAGAACAGCTCGCCGAAGCTGAAGCCGTGCAGCCCCATCGTCGGCCGCTGCTCCCCGATGCGGAAGCCCGGCCGGTCCGACTCCACCAGGAAGGCGGTCAGCCCCCGGGAGCCGGGCCCGGTCCGCACGACCACCCCGTGCAGATCTCCCACGTGGCTGTTTCCCACGTACACTTTCCGGCCGTTGAGCACGTAGTCGTCGCCGTCCCTGACCGCGGTCGCCGCCATGCCGAGGACGTGCCCCCCGGACTCGGGCTCGGTGACGGCGATGGTCGGCAGGCAGTCCCCGGCCGCGATGGCCGGCAGCCAGGCGTCCTTCTGGGCCGCGCTGCCGAAGTGCACGATCTTGGCCGCGCCCAGCTGGGAGGCCTGCACCATGGCCCCCATCGCGCCGCTGACGCGGGACAGCTCCTCGATGATGATGGTCTTGGCGAGATGGCCCGCGCCCATGCCGCCGTACTTCCGCGAGATGGTCGCGCCCAGCCAGCCCTGGCGGGCGATCAGCCGCGAGAGTTCGTGGTGCACCGAACGGGCCGCTTCCATGGCGGGTATCCGCGGCCGGACCTCCAGCTCGGCGAAGTACCGGACCTGGTCCCGGAGTTGGTGATGCAGTCGACTGGCGAAGTACCCGTCCACGCGAGGCCTCCTCTGCGAATCGCCTGCTCGTGCGGTTGTTCGAGCAGGTCGTGCATCGGCAGTGGTCCCGTCCCGAACAGGCCGACTACCTCATGGTGTTGATCGTTAGCGGTGCCTTCAACACGGCCCTCGTCTTTGTCCGAAACACGGGGCGTTGACGAGTGACTGGGGTTGTGCTGCTTGTGGTAGCGGCCTGCCCGGTCCTATCCGTTAGCCATTCCCTTCATACATGTTTCTGCCACGTACCGTCCGCGAAGGTTTCGTGGGCAAGTGGCACTGAGGCGCGGCCCTGAACCCCAGACGTGCACGGATGTCACGGGGTCGATCATGTGCTCGACCGGTTCGGCGCTCAAGAGGTGCGTAAAAGGATCGAATCGGACTACTGAAGTGACCGTTCATGGCGCTGTGTGCCCCAGGCTGCATTCCGGATGTGCGCACGCGGCACCGGCGCACGGAGGTAGCCGAGGGCGCACGGGGCGCGTGGTCGCGACGCGGAGGTGAATGCGGGCGCGTACACCCCGCGAAAGCGGGTGGCGCGGGGTGGCGGACGGCGGCAACTCCCGTGCGCCACCGGGACGGAGGACGACTCCCGCGCCCGCCGGGCGACCCGGTTCGGGTGATACCCGGCGGGCCGGCGCGTGCGCACCGGCATCCGCGGGAAGCCTGCGGCACGTGAGCCAGAGCGTGGAGCCGATGCCCGCAGGGGGCCCCTGTGGCGGCTCCCGGCGCCACCGGCCGGGCCGGGCCCGGTGGTGGATCCGGGCCGCCGGGCGGGCCTGGCGGCCCGCGGCCCTCCTCGCCGTCTGCTGCGCCGCCTGGTGGGCCCTCGCGCAGGCCCGCCTGGTGGAGCCGTACCTGCTGCCCTCTCCTGGTGCCACCGTCCACGTCCTGGTGGACCGCTGGGCGTACCTGTGGCGGCACGGCTGGGTCACGACGTACGAGACCCTGCTCGGCTTCCTCGCCGCGGCCGTCGTCGGCGTCCTCGCGGGCGTCGCCCTGGTCTCCTCGGCGACCGCCGGGCGCACCCTCTACCCGCTGCTGCTCCTCGCCCAGGTCGTCCCCAAGGTCGCGGTCGCGCCGCTGTTCGTCGTCTGGCTCGGCTTCGGCCTCGCCCCGAAGGTCCTGATCGCGGTGCTCGTGGCGTTCTTCCCCGTCGTCGTCGCCATGGTGACCGGCCTCAGGGCGGTCGATCCCGAGGCGCTGGAACTGGCGGCCACCATGGGCGGCGGGCGCTGGCGCACCTTCGCCAGGATCCGCTTCCCCGCGGCGCTGCCGCACCTGTTCGCCGGCCTGAAGGTGGCCGTCACGCTCGCCGTGACCGGCGCCGTGGTCGGCGAGTTCGTCGGCGCGGACGAGGGCCTGGGCTACGTGATCCTCCAGGCCAACGGCAACCTCGACACCCCGCTGCTCTTCGCCGGGCTGCTGGTGATGTCGCTGGTCGGGGTGGCCCTCTTCGCGGCCGTGGAGGCCGCCGAGCGCCTGCTGGTGCCGTGGCACGCGGGCCGGCGGGGGACGGCGGTGGTGGTGACGACCGCGCACTGACGCCGTACGGGGCTCCGCGCACCCGGACCCCGGATCCGTACAGCCGCAGATCCGTACAGCCGCGGGTCCGAAAAGCCGCAGATCCGTTCAGCCGTAGATCCGCAGATCCGTACAGAAGGGCCCGGCATGACCCGCACCGCGCGCGGACTCCTCGCCCGCGCCGTCCCGCTGCTCCTGCTCGCGACCGCCTGCGGCGCCCCGCCGGGCCCCGCTTCCGGCGGCCCGGGCCGCGGACCCGACCGCGTGACGCTGACCCTCAACTGGTACCCGTACGGCGAACACGCGCCGTTCTACTACGGCAAGCGGCGCGGGATCTTCGCGAAGTACGGAATCGACCTCACCGTCCGCGCCGGACAGGGCTCGCTGCGGACCGTACAGCTGACGGCCGCGGGGCGCACCGACTTCGGCTGGGCGGACACGCCCGCCCTGCTGGCCGCGGTGGAACAGGGCGTACGGGTCAGGAGCCTCGGGGTCTTCCTGCAGACCACCCCGGCGTGCGTGCAGTCCTTCGCGGCGGCGGGGATCAGCTCCCCGGCCGACCTCAGGGGCCGCACGGTCGCGGGGACGGCGGGCGACGCCCTGTCGAAGACGTTTCCCGCGTTCCTCCGCGCGAACGGGCTCGCCGAGTCCGACGTGAGGGTGCGCAACACCGACCCGGCGGGCAAGGTCGCGGCGGTCGTCGCGGGCCGCGCGGACGCCCTGCTCGGCTACGCCAACGACCAGGGCCCCACCCTGCGGGAGAAGACCGGGAAGCGGGTGGCCTGCCTGCGGTTCTCCGCGCACGGCCTCGACTTCTACTCCGACGGGCTGATCGCGGGCGAGCGGACGCTCCACGCGCGCGGGGGACTGGCGCGGCGCATGGCGCGCGCGGTGAGCGAGGCGTGGCAGGCGGCGCGCGGGGCACCGGAAGCGGCGGTCGCGGCGATGGAGGGCGACGGGGAGGGCGGCACGGGCGGGGACGGGGGCCCGGGTGCGGCCGTTGCCTCGGGCCAACTGCCGCCGGGGAGCGTGCTGAGGGAGCAGTTCAGGACGACGCTCACCCTGCTGCACACGGCGGCGACGCGCGGCAGGGCGCCCGGCGTGAACACCGAGGCCGACTGGCGGCGCACCCTCGGGGTGTTCCGTGCGGCCGGGCTGGTGGAGCGCGCGCGGCCGGTGGCGGAGTACTGGGACGGCGGGGCGGCGCTGGAGGGGCGGGGGCCGTGAGGGGTACGGAGCCGGGTGCGCGGGCGCCGCTGGTGGGGCTCTCCGGGGTCGGGGTGAGCTTCGGCGGCGGGGCGCGCGGGCGCGCGCGGCGGACGGCGGGGCCCGGGCTCACCGCGCTGCACGAGGTCTCGTTCGAGGTGGCGCGCGGGGAGTTCGTGGCGATCGTCGGGCCCTCGGGATGCGGCAAGTCCACGCTCCTGAAGCTGGTCGCCGGGCTCCTCGCCCCGTCGGCGGGCGAGGTCCGGCTGTACGGGGAGCGGGTGGCGGGCCCGCGCCACGACATCGGTTACGTCTTCCAGCGGGACGTGCTGCTGCGATGGCGCACCGCCCGGCGCAACGTGCTGCTCCAGGCGGAGATGCGGGGGATGCCCGCGGCCCGGGCACGCGCGCGTGCCGACGCGCTGATGGCGATGAGCGGTCTCGCCGGGTTCGAGGACGCCTACCCGCACGAGCTGTCGGGCGGCATGCGCCAGCGGGTCGCCCTGTGCCGGGCGCTGCTCCACGAGCCGCCGGTGCTGCTGATGGACGAGCCGTTCGGCGCCCTGGACGCGCTGACGCGCGAGGCGATGAACACCTGGCTGCACCGCGTCCGCCGGGAGACGGCCACCACGGTGCTGCTGGTGACGCACTCGATCACGGAGGCGGTCTACCTGGCGGACCGGGTGGTGGTGCTGAGCGCGCGGCCGGGGACGGTGCGCGAGGTCGTGGAGGTGGGCCTGCCGGACGAGCGGGAGTACGGGGAGACGCTGCGCGGCCGGGAGTTCGCGGAGGCGGCGGGCCGGGTGCGGGCGGCGCTGGGGGCGGGGTGAGGGTGGGGGGTGGCTTGTGAGGCGCGGGCCGGGGGCGGCGGGGGCGGGGGCCGGGGCGGGGTGGTTCGTGGCGGCGCGGGTCCTCGCCCGGGGCGGGTCCGGAGCGGTCCGGCGCCCCAACTGTCAGTGCCGCCCCCTACCTTGGACTCATGGCCCACGCATCCGCTGGGCCCACACCAGGCGCACGCCTGCTCGTGCGCGGCACCGGGGGGAGCCACCGTGGGATACGTACTCGGCACCAGCGTCGGCGACATCGGCGACGTCGTCGCCCTGATCGGGCCCGACGCGGCGGGGAAGGACCGCGCCCGGGTGCGCGCGAGGGCCCGGGCCCTCGACGAGGAGCACCCGGAGCAGGCCGGCAGCGGCCCGACCGTGGCGGCGGCCCTGGAGGACATCCTGGCGGGGCGGGACCTGGACCCCGCCGCCGGCGGGGCGTACGCGCGGGCCTTCCACGTGATGGCCGGGGCCTCCTTCCGGGAGGGACCGTCCCTCGGCCCGTTCCCGCGCCCGGCCGCCCTGTTCGGCCGGCTCGACGAGGAGCTGGAACGCCTCGGGGTGGCCCGCGAACTGCGCCCGGTCGCCTTCGTCTTCGGCGGACTGCCCGCCGGGGGATTCGCCCTGCCCGACCACGCCGACCCGGTCCTGGGCTGGCTCGACCTCGTGCACGCGGCCCCGCTCGCCGAGGCGTACGAGAAGGTGGACGACCAGCTGGAGGAGGGCTTCCGGGACGTGGCCCGGGAACTCGTCGCGGTGGCGCGGCACGCCCTGCGCGCGGCGGAGCGGCGCCCCGCCCGGGGACGCGGGCGCCCGACCGGGATACTCACGCACCTGGCCTGACCCCTCGTCGCGGCCGTCCCGACGGGCACCCGCCTGACGGGCCGTTGTCGGTGGCGGGCCGTACCGTCGTCGTATGGCCACCGCCGACGACGTACGCAGGATCGCGCTCTCGCTGCCCGGTGCCCGGGAGAAGCCCGCCTGGGGCATGCCCACCTTCCGCCTGGCGGACCAGGGCAAGGTGTTCGCCTCGCTCGCCGACGACGACGCCGTGCTCGGGGTGAAGTGCCCCAGGGAGGAGCGGGCGGAGCTGATCGCGAGCGAGCCCGAGAAGTTCTTCCTGAAGGAGGGGCACGACGACACCTACGCGTGGCTGAGGGTGCGTCTCGCGGCGGTGGAGGACGAGGAGGAGCTGTACGCGATCCTGCTGGACTCCTGGCGCCAGACGGCCCCGCGCACCCTGCTCAGGGAGCACCCGGAGCTGGCGGGGGAGGGGGAGTAGGCCCCGCTGAGGACGGCCTCTACCGCACCCTCGCCCGGCCCGCCGCCTCCGCGAAATCACGGCCGCGCAGTGTCTCCGCGCGCCCACCCTCACCCGAGGAACGGCGCGATCCGCTCCCGCAGCCCCTGCGGGTCCAGGCCGTGGGCGGTCAGGTGCTCGTCGATCGTGCCGTAGCGGCGCAGCTCCCGGCGGCCCACGCCGAGGCCGAGGACCCGGTGCGGTACGTCGGCGAGGGCGTCGTTCGCGGCGGCGGTCGAGGTGCCCGCCAGATAGGGCTCGACGACCACCACGCCCGGCCGGTCGCCGACGGCGCGGCGCAGCCCGGCCGCGTCGAAGGGCCGTACGGTCGCGGCGTACAGGACGGTGACGTCCAGGCCCTCGGTGGCGGCCAGCACGTTGTCGAGCATCGGCCCCACCGCGACCACCACGCCGCCGCGCCCCTCGCGGACGGTGAGGAAGCCGGAGCCGGTCACGGGCAGGGCGTGCGCGTTGCTCTGCTGGGACAGGCGCACGTACACGCGGTCGTCGCCGCGCGCCGCCAGGCGCAGCAGCGCCTCGGCCTCGTCCGGATGGCCCGGGACGTGGACGGTCCAGCCGTCCAGGGTGTCCATCAGGGCCACGTCGCCGGGGGCCATGTGCGTGAAGCCGCCCGCGGGCCAGTCGTACGACCCTCCGGCGCTGACCAGTACGCCGCCGACGCCCTGGTGTCCGAAGTCGAGCTTGACCTGCTCGAAGGGGCGCTCGACGAGGAAGCTGGCGAAGGTGTGGACGACGGGCCGGAGCCCGGCGAGGGCGAGCCCCCCGCCGACGCCGATCATCAACTGCTCGCGGATGCCGACGTTCACCACCCGGTCCGGGTGGCGCCGCTCGGCCTGCTGGAAGCCGTCGCGGGAGATCTCGGCGAGGACCAGGGCGAGGTCCGGGTCCTCGTCCAGGAGCCGGGAGGTGGTGGAGATGAAGCGGTCGCGCATGGTGTCCATGGGGTGTCCCGTTCGACAAGGAAGAGGAAGGAAGAAGGGGGAGGGGCCGCGGCGGCCGGTGAGGGGGAGGGGAAGGCGCTCAGCCGTCCTTCGGTTCCACGCGGGCCACGACCGCGTGCGGCCGGCCCGGGTGCGGCGCGGTGAAGGCGGCGTACAGGGCGGCGTGGTCGCGCCCGTCCACCGTGGTGGCCGACCAGCCCGCGGCCTCGAAGCGGGAGGCGATCCCGCCGGGCCAGCCGTGGGTGGCGGAGGAGTTGTCGACCACCAGCGTGTGCAGCTGGTCGAGACCGGCGGGTCCGGCGAAGGCGATGGCCTCGTGGTTGCTGCCCTCGTCGAGCTCGGCGTCGCCGATCAGCACCCAGACGCGCGGATCGGCCAGCCCCCGGGCCCGCAGCCCGAGCACACTGCCCACGGCGAGCGGGAGCCCGTGCCCCAGGGACCCGCTGCCGATCTCGGCGCCGGGCACCAGGAGGCGGTCGGGGTGGTGGCCGAGCGGGGAGTCGTACGAGCCGAAGCCGGGGAGCAACTCCTCGCCGAAGAAGCCCTTGGCGGCGAGGACGGCGTAGTACGCCATCGGCCCGTGCCCCTTGGAGAGCAGGAACCGGTCCCGGTCGGGGGCGTCGGCGGTCTCCGGCGTCACCCGCAGCACCCGGTCGTAGAGCACCCAGAGCGCGTCCAGGGTGGAGGTGGCGGCGGGGCCGTGCTTCTCGTCGCCGGTCATCAGCTCCATGAGCCGGTTCAGGTCCTCGTACGCGTGCGCCGGGGCAGCCGGCGTGGCGTACGGCGTGGTCTCTGCCGTGTTCGTCATGCGTCCCACCGTGCAACCTCAAGTGAACTCGAGGTCAATCCCGCAAAGCGGTTCGTGACCACCGCCCGAAGTGCGGTATGGTTCTCGTGCACGACGGGCCGGGGGAAACCCCAGGTCAGACGGGCACCGGGACGTGGCGCAGCTTGGTAGCGCACTTGACTGGGGGTCAAGGGGTCGCAGGTTCAAATCCTGTCGTCCCGACAGATTTGTCGGAACTTCCGCAGCTCAGAGGTCATCTGTTGAACAGATGGCCTCTTGGTGTTTTTCCCTCCCGAATGTCCCAGGGCGCCCGGGGCGGGGCGGACCGGTCGTCCGCCCCCTCGCTCATCCGATCACCACCGTCCGCGCCCACTCCGGCGGCCGGTCCGGGACGTACTCCGGGTTCGTCTCGTCGTAGGAGCGCCCCGCCTTCCGGTCGAAGAGGCCCACCACCGTGCGGCACGACGGGCGCGCGGACGGCCACGGGGTCTGGCCGTCGGTGAGGGCGACGATCACGTCCGGGCGGGTGCGCAGCGCCTGGGCGAAGCCCGCCCGCAGGTCCGTGCCCCCGCCGCCGACCAGCGGGATCCCCTCGGCGCGGCACAGCGGGTGCGCGACGCGGGCCGCCGCGTCGCACGACACCACGCTGACCAGGTCCCGCCGCCCGCCCACCGCGCGGGAGATCGCCGTGACCTCCAGGAGCGCGCTGCCCAGCTCCGCGTCGCTCACCGAGCCCGAGGTGTCGATCACCACCGCCACCCGGGGCGGCCGGCGGCGCAGGCTCGGCAGCACCGCGCCCGGCACCGAGGCGGACCGGCGCGAGGGCCGCCCGTAGCTGTAGTCCCCGCCCGATCCGGCGCTCGCGGCGGCCGAGCGCAGCGCCGCGCCGAGCAGGTCGCGCCACGGCTGCGGCGGGTGGAACGCCTCCTCGGCCCAGCGCCGCCAGCCGCGCGGCGCGTCCCCCGGCTCGCCTTTGATGGCCTGCGCCACCCGGAAGCGCACCGCGTCCCGCTCCTGCTCGCTCAGGCCGTCGGCGCCGTCCGGCCCCAGGTCCCACTCGCGCTGCGCCCCGTCCGCGCCGCTGCCGCAGTCCAGCCACACCAGCTCCTGGGTGAGCGGGCCCAGCCGGAACCAGCGCAGGTAGTCCTCCATCAGGTGGCCCGGGTCCAGACCCAGCGTCTTCGGGTACACCGCGTCCTCCGGGGAGACCAGGCCGTCGCCGAACGCGTCGTCGTTGATCTCGCAGTCCGCCGCGATGTTCATCCGCACCCGCTCGCCCGCCCCGGTCAGGTCGCGCTGCCGGGCCACCCGCTCGCTGCGGCCGTGGTGGTCGCGCAGCAGGTGCGAGACCTCGTGCACCCAGACCGAGGCCAGCTCCGCCACCGGGGTCGCGGCCACGAACGCGGGGGAGACGTAGCACCGCCAGTGCCGGTCCACCGCCATCGTCGGCACCCGCCGCGACTCCACCACGTGCAGGGCGAACAGCGCCGTCGCCAGGTAGGGGCGCGCCCGTACCGCCCGCAGCCGCGCCGCGTACAGCTTCTCCTCGTCGAGCCGGGTGGGCCCGGATCCGGGCGCGCCCCCGCCCCCGCCCGCCGTCATCGGCCCACCGCCACGCGACGCCCGGCCTCGTCCGCCCCGCGCGACACCCGCACCGCGCCGGACAGCCGCTCGATCGCCTCCGGCACGTCCCAGTCGTCCCGGCGCAGCGTGGCCAGGGTGGTCGCCGGTACGACGACCAGGTCCGGGGCCCCCGTCTCCAGGGCCCGCACCAGCAGCGCCCACGCCGCGTCCCAGCGCGCCCGGTCCGGCCGCTCCCGCACCGCGGCCACCACCCCGTCGAGCACCGCCTGCCGCAGGTCGCCGCGGTCGGGGAACTCCGCGCCCGCCGGGTCGGCGAGCAGCAGCTCCGGGTCCGGCAGGTCAAGACGGTCCAGTGCCGCGAGCAGTTCGAGGCCCGGGCCGTCCCCGACCGTGCCCCGCACCAGGAGCGAGAGCACGTCCCGCGACGAGCCCGCGGCCCGCGCGAACGCGATCAGCTTCAGCGTCGACTCCCAGCTGCGCGGCGAGGGCCACGCGCCGCCGCGCCGGCTCTCGCCGCCGGGCAGCCGGTGCACCAGGGCGGGCCGGGCCGTCAGCAGCCCGCACACCGCGCGCCGGGCGTGGTCGACGGCCGCCTGGAGGTGGTCGGGATCCAGCGCGGGCAGGGTCGCGCGCGGCCAGGTCCCGGCCAGGCCGCGCACCACCACCTCGTGGTCGTGCGCCCACTGCAGGTGCACGAACCGGTTGGCCAGCGGCGGGCTCAGCTCCCAGCCGTCGGCCGCCGAGGAGCGCGGGTTGGCGGCCGCCACGATCCGTACGCCGGGCGGCAGCCGGAGCGCGCCGACGCGCCGCTCCAGCACGAGGCGCAGCAGCGCGGCCTGCACGGCGGGCGGGGCGGTGGAGAGCTCGTCCAGGAACAGCAGGCCGCGCCCGGCCCGTACCAGGCGCACCGCCCAGTCCGGCGGGGCCATGGGCACGCCCTGCACGGCCGGGTCGTCGCCGACGACGGGCAGCCCGGAGAAGTCCGAGGGCTCGTGCACGCTGGCGATGACCGTGGTCAGCGGCAGGTCGAGGGAGTCGGCGAGCTGGGTCAGGGCGGCGGTCTTGCCGATGCCCGGCTCGCCCCAGAGCAGGACGGGCAGGTCGGCGGAGACCGCGAGGGCGAGGGCCTCCAGCTGGGCGTCGGGCCGGGGCTCGGTGGTGGTGGCGCGGAGCAGGGCGGACAGCCGGTCGGCCGTGTCGAGGGGGGTGCGGACAGGAGTGTTCATGGGCATGGGTGATCACCTCGGGGGAGTCGGGTGCGCGGAAGGGTCGATGCGTGAACTCGCCGCAGCGGGGGGCGAGTCGAAGTGGGGGGCGAGTCGAAGTGGGCGAGAGGGTCCAGGGCGTGCGTGCCAGGCGTCGCGGGGCAGGCGGGACTTTCGCGACACGCCCTAGCGGTGGGAGCCCTGGGCGGTGCGTGGGTGGCCGCGGTGGTGGCCGGGGCGTGGTGTCGGGAGCATGCTCGGGTGGGTGTCGCGGCGGCCGGTCAGGCCGGCCCGGAACAGGCCGTGGACGACGCGTCGCCGGGCCGCCTCCCGGAGGGCGTCGCGCAGTTCGCCGTCCCGGAGCACGGCCTCGCGGCCGAGCAGCCCCTCGACGACGGCCAACGCCCCGGCGGTGTCGCCGTGTTCGAGGCGTTCGCGGACCCCGGCCAGGGCGTCCGGGCGGCGGTGCGCGCGGTCGATGGCCCGCAGGCAGGGCAGCGGGGGGCCGCCGAGCGCCGCGAGGAGTTCCTCGCGCCGGACCTCGGCCGGGTCGTGGTCCAGGGCTGTCAGCACCCCGTCCACCAGGGCGATGTGGTGCAGGTCGCCCCGGCAGTCCACCGGGTGCCGATGCCCCTGGGCGTACGGGTCCGGGGGCGCCGGATCGTGGCCGGGGGCCAGGGCCGCGGCGACCAGTGGGTGCAGCCGGTGCGGGGCGAGCGCGCCGGTGCGCAGCAGCGTGATGTCCGGGGGGAGGTGGACCGCCGCGTCGGGCAGCACCGGCAGCGTGCGGTCGGCGGAGCGCGCCGCGCGTGCCCGTACCCCGGTGTCGGTCACGTCGAGGACCAGCCGGTGGCGGCCCCCGGGGCGCACGAGCACCGAACCACGTTTCAGACCCAGCGAGTTCAGGAGCAGCCGGGCTTCGTCGAGCCAGCGGTGGGTTGCCCATGCACTGTCCGTGAGGGACGGAAGGTCCGTCAGATCTTCGTGAGGGGCGTCGAGTTGGCCGACTCCGGAGCGCTCGGGGAGTTCATGGGCCCGGGTCGCGTCCCAGAGGTGGCGGTGCAGGTCGAGGCGGAAGCGGGGGCTGGGGCGCGGGTGCGGGTGGCGTAGGTCGGCGGGCCCGGTCCGGCCGGGGTCCCACAGAGCCAGGCTGACGCGCTGGCCCGCGTCCGCCCAGGCCGGGTCGGTACGGGCGACCAGCTGCACGGGTGCGCGTCCGGCGTCCCCGGACCCGTACCGCGCCAGCGACACCGTGAGGCCGGGCCGCAGCAGGCCGTCGGGGGCGATCCGGGGCAGGTGCCAGCGCAGCAGGTCGGGTGCGAGGCGGCGCAGGTCCTGTCTGAGCCGGGCCGCCAGTTCGGGTCCGTGGTGGCGGGACGCGGCGCGTGGGTCGAGGTCGACGTCGAAGCCTGCGGCGGCGCACGCGCCGGCCCAGTCGCCGGCCGAGCGGCGGGCGGTGGCGGTCTCGATCATGGTGGCCGGTACGGCGAACTCGCGCACGCGCGGCCAGAAGGAACGGGAGGGGGAGGCGTCCCGGTTCGCGAGGTGGTGTGCCATCAGCACTCACCTTGAGCGAACGGGTCCCCCAATCTCACAGCGGGAGGAGTAGTCATCGCGGTGATCGTAACCCCGCGTCCCGGCGGAGCGCCACGCCCTTTTTTCCGCGCCTTCCCGGGGGCCTGTTCCGCCTGTTCGGCGTCTGATCCACGTCTGCCCCGCGCCGGAGCGCGACGCCGTCGTGCGGCGTCGCGCTCCGCCCCGCGTGGGCCACAGGAGTGCACGGGCGCAAGGCGAAGTGCACGGGAGGGGCTCAGGACTCCGTCGTGTAGAAGCGGTAGAACGCCGTCACCCCGACCGCCGCCGCGATCAGCAGGCCGAGCACCGCCGAGGTCAGCACGCTCGAATCGGACAGGCTGTGCAGGAAGCCGACCGCGCCGCCCGCGAACGCTCCCCACGCCACCGCGCGCGTGCCGCGCGGCAGTCGGGGCGCCACGACGCGCCGCAGCGCGTAGTACAGGACCGCGGCGGCGACGCCGCAGACCACGCCGAGCAGGGCGTTGCCGCCGGACAGGGCCGCGCCGTCGCGCGCGATGCCCGCCGCCCAGAAGCCGTAGACCAGGCCCAGGATCACCGGGCCGGTCCAGTGGAGGGACCCGTGTCCGACGGCCGGACGGGCTGGTGCCGCGTGTGCCATGAGGACGTCCTTTCTCGCACCCCCGCCCCTCCAGGGCACACCCGGGGCCGGCATCCGGCAACTCCTGGCCCGAAGGTTACGTTCCGTGAGTGCAGGAATCGCCGGGCGGCCGGGGCCGTGCCTATGGTCGAGGCGTAGGGACGCGGGAGCGCGCGCCCGCCGACGCGTGCGCTCCCGGGCGGAGAGCGAGAGCCGGGGCCCGTGACACGGACGAAGGAGTGAGAGTGGGCGACCTCCTGCTGATCAGGCACGGCGAGACCGACTGGAGCCTGGCCGGGCGCCACACCGGGCTCACCGACCAGCCGCTGACCCCGGCCGGGGAGCGGCGCGCCGCCTCGCTGGCGCCGCTGCTGGCCCGGCGGCGCCTGAAGGAGGTGCTGTGCAGTCCGCTGCGGCGCGCGGTGCGCACGGCGGAGCTGGCGCTGCCGTCCGGGGCCGGGGTGCTCCTGGAGGCGGACCTGCGGGAGTGGGACTACGGCGGGTACGAGGGGATGAGCACCGAGGAGGTCCAACGTGACGTCCCCGGCTGGGACTTGTGGCGCGACGGGGTGCCGCCCGGCGACGCCAGGCACCCCGGCGAGGGCCTCGCGGACGTCGCCGAGCGGTGCGACCGGGTGCTCGCCCGGGTCGAGGGCGCGCTGCGCGGCGACGACGGCGACGTGGTCCTGGTCGCCCACGCCCACGTCCTGCGGGTGCTGACCGCCCGCCGTCTGGGGCAGGACCCGGCGGCCGGGGCGCTGTACCGCCTGGACACCGGCACCCTGAGCACGCTCGGGCGCGAGCACGGGCGATGGGTGATCGCCGGGTGGAACGCCGAAGGCGGGTGGTGAGGGCTTGTCCTGGAGGAGCTTTCCCCGCAGGCGTCGCCCCGCTCAGATCGGCAGCAACGTCCCCACCACCGCGCCGAGTTGCCGCGCCGAACGGCACTCGTGCATCTCCACCACCTCCGCGTAGTCCAGCGCCACCGAGTCACCCGTCTGCCACAGGTCGCGCGGCTCCGGGTTGAGCCAGTGCACCCGGCGGGCCCGCCGGGCGACGTGGCGCAGGGCCGGCAGGTTCGGGTCGGCGTGGTTGGTGCGGGCGTCGCCGAGGACGAAGACCGACACGCGCGGGCCGAGGGCGTCGTCGTACCGCTCGACGAACTCGCCGAGCGCGGTGCCGTAGTCGCTCTGCCCGTGCCAGCCGGTGAGCGTCGCCTCGGCGGCGATCCGGCCGGCCAGCCCGGCGTCCGCCGTACCGCGCCCGACCAGGTCGGTCACCTCGTCCGCGCGGTTGACGAAGGCGAAGACCCGCACCTTGGAGAACTGGTCGCGCAGCGCCTGCACCAGCAGCATCGTGAAGTCCGAGAACCCCGAGACCGAGCCGGACACGTCGCACAGCAGCACCAGTTCGGGCCGCACCGGGCGGCGCCTGCGCAGCACCGGGCGCATCGGCACCCCGCCGGTGGACAGCGAGCCGCGCAGGGTCCGCCGCAGGTCGATGTGGCCCCGGGCCGCGCGGCGCCGCCGGGCCGCCAGGCGGGTGGCCAGCTTGCGGGCCAACGGGCGTACCACCCGCCGTAGTTCGTCGAGCTGGGCCCGGCCCGCCACCAGGAAGTCGACGCGGTCCGCGCTGGTGCGCACCGCCCGGCGGGCGATCTGGTCGGTGCCCCGCCGCTCGGCCACCCGGCGCCGCGCCTCGGTGGCCACCCGCCGCCGGAACTCCTCGATGCGGCGCCGGATCTCGTCGTCGAGCAGCCGGTCGGTGAACTCGGCCTCCGCGCCCTGGCGGCGCAGCTCGGCGCGCACCCGCGCGAGCAGCGTCTGGGGGCGCAGCCGGTCCAGCGTCTGGTGCGAGGACCAGCCGTCCGATCCCGGCGAACTGCCGTACCCGCCGAGCCCGTCCACCGCCTCCGCCGCCAACTGCCCCAGCAGCGCCGCGTCGTCGGCCGCCAGCGCCCGCGCCAGCCGCTCGCGCAGCTCGTCGCGGTCCGTGAAGCGGCCCGAGGCGCGCGTGGTGAGCGGGAAGTACAGGTCGAAGACCGCGTCGAACACCGGTCGCTGGCCCGGCGCGTGCAGCAGCGCCGACGCCAGGCCCTCGCGCAACTGCTCCCGGTGGTCCAGGCCCAGAGCCTGGACCACCAGGGCCGCGTCCACGCTCTCGCCGGTACCGATCCGCACCCCGTGCGCCCGCAGCGAGCGGACCAGGCCGGTCACCCGGTCGGTGACGGCGGCGGGCCGCGCCGCGCTCACGCCGGTTCCGCCAGGTCCAGCTTGGCGGAGGCCTTGAGGATGTCGTCCTGGTGCTTGAGGACCACGCCCAGCGTCTCCCGCACCACCGTCTCGTCCAGGACGCCCGCGCCCAGCTCCAGCAGGGTGCGGGCCCAGTCGACGGTCTCGGCGACCGAGGGGACCTTGCGCAGGTCCATCGCGCGCAGGGCGCCCACGACCCGTACCACCGACGACACCAGCGCCTCGTCCGCGCCGGGCACCTTCAGGCGCACGATCCGGCGCTCCAGGTCCTCGTCGGGGAAGCCGATGTGCAGGAACAGGCAGCGGCGGCGCAGCGCCTCCGACAACTCGCGGTCCGCGTTGGAGGTCAGCACCACGAACGGCCGCTGGGTCGCGGTGACGGTGCCCAGCTCCGGCACCGTGATCTGGAAGTCGCTCAGCACCTCCAGGAGCAGCCCCTCGACCTCCACGTCGGCCTTGTCGGTCTCGTCCACCAGCAGCACCGTCGGCTCCTCGCCCCGGATCGCGGTGAGCAGCGGGCGCGGCAGCAGGAACTCCTCGCTGAAGATGTCGGTGCGGGCCTGCTCCCAGCCCTCGTCGCGGCCCGCCGTGATGCGCAGCAGCTGCTTGGCGTGGTTCCACTCGTACAGCGCGCGCGACTCGTCGACGCCCTCGTAGCACTGCAGGCGCACCAGGCGGGCCCGGGCCGCCTCGGCGACGGCCTTGGCCAGCTGGGTCTTGCCGACCCCGGCCGGCCCCTCCACCAGGAGCGGCTTGCCCAGCCGGGCGGCCAGGAAGACGGTGGTGGCGACGGCGGGCGAGGCCAGGTAGCCCGTCTCGGCCAGACGCGCGGACACGTCCTCCACGGATGCGAACAACGGGACCTCCAGCGGCCGGACTTCGCCGCACCCGGGGCCGGGAGGCGGCTCTCGTACGAGATCACCCGCCGCGCCGGGCGACAACCACCGCCGCGCGTTTGCGTCGAACGTCACGTCGCGCCGGGGCGGTACGGCGACGGGGACGGTCGTACGGGGGACACCGCGCGCAGCACCGGTACGGCCGCGCGGAAAACACCTCGCACCCCGCCCGCGCGCCTTGCTACGGTCACCGGCATGAAGCGCGCCGCCATGCATCGGACGACGACGCCGGAGAGTGTCCCGGCGCGCTGACAGCTGACCTTGTCGAAGAGCCCCGGGGCGAGTGCCCCGGGGCTCTTCCGCGCGGCCGCTCGTCCCACGGCACCCACCCGTGAGGAGAACCCCGCGATGCACCGGATCCCCGCCCCCGTCCACGAGTCCGCTCCCGCCCCCGCCCACGAGCCCGCCCCCGCTCCCGTCCACGACCACCGCAGGCTCGGCCGCGAGCTCGACCTGTTCGACACCGACCCGCTGATGGGCGCCGGGCTGCCGTACTGGCTGCCCGACGGCGCCGCCGTGCGGCACGCGCTGGAGGAGTACGTGCGCGAGGCCGAGCGGCGCGCCGGGTACCGGCACGTGTACTCGCCCGCCCTGGGCAAGCGGGAGCTGTACGAGACCTCGGGGCACTGGTCGCACTACAGCGACGACATGTTCCCGCCCATGGACCTGGGCGGCGAGCAGGTGGTGCTGCGCCCCAGCCTCTGCCCGCACCACGCGCTCATCTACCGCTCCCGGGCGCACAGTTACCGCGAACTGCCGCTGCGGATGGCCGAGCTGGGCGGCATGTTCCGCTCCGAGCTGTCCGGGGTGCTCGGCGGCCTGACCCGGGTGCGGGCCATCCAGCTGAACGACGCGCACGTCTTCTGCACCCCGGACCAGGTCGCCGACGAGGCGCGCGGTGCCCTCGCGCTGATCCGGCGGGCGTACGACGCCCTGGGCATCCGGCCCGCCCGCTACCGGCTCTCGCTGCCGGGGCCCGGTGGGAAGTACGTCGCCGACCCGGCGCTGTGGGAGCGCGCCACCGCGCTGCTGCGGGAGGTGCTCGACTCCTCGGGCGTGGAGTACGAGGAGGCGGCGGGCGAGGCGGCCTTCTACGGTCCCAAGATCGACGTGCAGATCGCCGACGGCGCGGGCCGCGAGGCCACCCTCTCCACCGTGCAGGTCGACTTCCACCAGCCCGAGCGCTTCGACCTGCACTACACCGGCCCGGACGGAGCGAAGCACCGGCCGGTGATGGTGCACCGCAGTGTGATCGGCAGCGTGGAGCGGGCCGTCGCCCACCTCATCGAGGTGCACGGCGGCGCCTTCCCGGCCTGGCTGGCCCCCGTCCAGCTGGCGGTCCTCCCGGTCTCGGAGGCCCAACTCCCGTACGCCGAGGCCCTGGTGGAGCGTGCCCTGGCGCGCGGGCTGCGGGCGCGCCTCGACGCACCCGCGCAGGGCACCCTGGGCGCGCGGATCAGGGCCGCCCGGCTGGTGCCGTACCAGGCGGTGGTCGGCGCGCGCGAGAGCGCCGCGGACCTGGTGTCGCTGCGGCTGCGCGACGGCCGCCGCCCGTCCCCGCTGCCCGCGGCGGAGGCCCTGGAGCGGATCGCGGGGGTGGCCGCGGGACACGGCGCGGCGCTGTGGGAGGAGTAGCGCCCGGACCGGGGGCGTCCCTCAGGCCGCCCCCGGTGACCGTCCCAGGAGTTCCGCCAGGCCCCGGCGCGTCGCCGCGACCACCACCCGGTCCTCGGGGCCCAGGACGTACCCGGGCTCCAGGTCCCACAGCAGCCTCGGCTGCTCGCCCGCCCGGCGGGTGGCCCGCAGGTCGCGGCGGCGCACCGCGGGGTCGGTGGTGTCCAGGGCGAGGACGCGCCAGCTGCCCGGCTGGAACGCCTGGGCGACGGTGCGGCCCTCGAACCGCGGGTGCCCCGCCACGTCCAGCGCCGCCACCAGCAGCATCTTGCGCTCCACCGGGATGGCGCCCAGGATCTGACGGCCCATCATGGCCCCGGCGAAGGCGGGCGCGGCCAGTGAGGTGACGCTGCGGCTGCGGGTCAGGGCGCCCGGGTGCGCGGCGCGCAGGGTGCGGTAGACGGCGGTCGCGAAGTCGTCGTCGTACAGCCGCAGCGCCACGCGCAGGTCGGCCCGCACCGCGCGGGCGGCCAGCGCCGCCTCCAGGTTGGTGGTGTCGGAGCTGGTCAGGGCCAGCAGGGCCTCGGCCCGGCCCACCTTGGCCGCCTCCAGGACGCCGTCCTGCGTCACGTCGCCGAGCACCACCGGCACGCGCAGCCGCCGGGCCAGCGCGATGCCCCGGGCGTCCGGGTCGTTCTCCACGCACACCACGGGGATGCCCAGGCCGCGCAGCCGGGCCAGCACGCGGGTGCCGACCTTGCCCAGGCCGAGCAGGACCACGTGGTGGGAGAGGCCGCGCGGCGGGCGGCGC
This sequence comes from Streptomyces sp. NPDC001941, assembly GCF_040296945.1. NCBI lineage: Bacteria > Bacillati > Actinomycetota > Actinomycetes > Kitasatosporales > Streptomycetaceae > Streptomyces > Streptomyces sp. NPDC001941. The sequence continues at coordinate 36,234 of NZ_JBEOYE010000031.1, forward strand.
AGCGCGGAGGCGGTGCGGAAGGCGCCGAACGCCTCAAGGGCGCCCGCGATCAGGATCGGCAGCAGCGACAACCCGACGAGTCCGCCCAGGAGTTGCAGGACCTGACGGGCCGTCGGCTGGTCCACGGCGGGGTCGTTGATGGCGAACAGGTCCAGCAGGGTGAGGTAGAACGCGTGCAGCGGGTTGTCCTCGGTGGTCGCCCAGGTGGCCAGGCCCAGGCCCACCACGGCGGCGGCGGCCCCGGCGAGGGCGACCCGCAGCCGGCGCGAGAACAGCTCCCGCAGCGGCACCCGGCCCGAGGTGAGGCGGGCCGGCAGCGGCGGCCCGTCGCCCGTGACGGTCTCCAGGACCACCGTGCCGCGCCCCCGCGCGGCGGCCACCGCCTCGTCGTCGGGCAGCAGCTGGGGGTCGTACGTGCCCGGCGCGCCGTCCGCGGGGTGCGGCGCGGCCGGGTCGTTGGCGGAGGGGGAGAGCAGCGCCAGCGTGCACAGGCCGGGGTCACCGCGGTGCCCGGGCAGCCGCTCCACGGCACGCAGCAGCAGGCCGTCCGCCTGGACGACCTTGCTGGTGCCGGTGATCGCGGTGGCCGCGAGGGCCGGCGCGGCGGTGTCGGCGTCGGAGAGCACCGTCGTGGAGGCGTCGAGCTCGTCCAGGTCCAGGCCGGGGGAGGCCACGGCGGCGGCCTGGTCGAGGAGCTGGGTCATGTGCTTGCCCAGCTTGCGGTTGTACAGCCGCAGGACCAGCCGGAGCCTGGGGTTGAGGCGGCGGGCGACCAGGGCGGCCCGGATGTTGGTCTCGTCGTCCTCGTACAGCAGCGCCAGCGCGGTGGCGCGCTCCACCCCGGCGTCCAGGAGGACCTGTTCGGCGGGTTCGCCGGCCGTGACCTGGCGCACCGGGAGCACGAAGCCGCCGCTGGAGTCCTCCTCGCCGATCGGACCGGCGGGGCGGCCCACGACCGCCGTGACCCGGCCGATTATCGCCGAGGCGCGGCTGCGGGCGGCCGCCGCCGTGCCCAGGCCGCCGGGGGTGCGCGGGGAGGGGGCCACCAGGGTGACGCGCTCGCGGTAGACGTCGTGCAGCTCCGCGGCGAGCCGGTGGGCGAGCCCGTCGTCGCCGCAGACGATCATGTCGCTGCCGGACGGGCCCGGCTGGGTCTGGTGGGGGAGTGTGGCCACGGGGTCATTGTGGCGGGTGAGCGGCGGGTTCCAGGGGGCGTCGCACGGTTTCGGCCGCCCGGCCAGGGGTGCGGCGCGTTTTTGGCCGGACCGGGAGGGGTGCGGGCTCGTCCGCGGGGCGCCTCCGGGCCCCGGACGGCACGGCACCGCGCGCCACCCGGCCCGGGGCGGCGTCGCCCCGCCCGGACCCTCTCGCCGTGCGGTGCGGACCGGATGCCCTTTTGATGGTGGATTACGTGGATCTACCTCTGGAGGGCGCGGTGCGGGACAACCCCACGGAGCCGGCGGCACTGCTGCTGAAGACCGGCCGGTTCTTCCGGCCGGGCGAGGCGTCGGCGGACCTGCACAGCGTCCGCCGCGTCGGCGGACGCCAGGCCGACACCTTCTACCGGGACCGCTGGAGCCACGACAAGGTCGTGCACTCCACCCACGGTGTGAACTGCACCGGTTCGTGCCGCTGGAAGGTGTACGTCAAGGACGGCATCATCACCTGGGAGACCCAGGGCACCGACTACCCGTCCGTCGGCCCCGACCGGCCCGAGTACGAGCCGCGCGGCTGCCCCCGGGGCGCCGCGTTCTCCTGGTACACGTACTCGCCCACCCGGGTGCGCTACCCGTACGTGCGCGGCGTCCTGCTCGACCTGTACCGCGAGGCCAAGTCCCGCCTGGGCGACCCGGTCCTGGCCTGGGCCGACCTCCAGAACGACCCCGAGAAGCGCCGCACCTACCAGCAGGCCCGCGGCAAGGGCGGCCTGGTGCGCGCGACCTGGGACGAGGCGGTGGAGATCGTCGCCGCCGCGCACGTGCACACCATCAAGACGTACGGCCCCGACCGCGTCGCGGGCTTCTCGCCCATCCCGGCGATGTCGATGGTCTCGCACGCGGCGGGCGCCCGCTTCATGTCGCTGATCGGCGCCCCGATGCTGTCGTTCTACGACTGGTACGCGGACCTCCCGGTGGCCTCCCCGCAGGTCTTCGGCGACCAGACCGACGTGCCGGAGTCCGGCGACTGGTGGGACGCGGCGTACCTGATGATGTGGGGCTCCAACGTCCCCGTCACCCGCACGCCCGACGCCCACTGGATGGCCGAGGCGCGCTACCGCGGCCAGAAGGTCGTGGTGGTGGCGCCGGACTACGCCGACAACGCCAAGTTCGCCGACGAGTGGCTGCACCCGCACCCCGGCACGGACGGCGCGCTGGCGCTCGCGATGGGGCACGTGATCCTCAAGGAGTGCTTCGTCGACCGCCAGGTGCCCTTCTTCGCCGACTACGTGCGGAAGTTCACCGACCTGCCGTTCCTGGTCACCCTCACCGAACGCGACGGCGCCTACGTGCCCGACAAGTTCCTGCGCGCCTCCGACCTGGGGGAGCAGGGCGAGGGCGCCGAGTGGAAGACCGTCGTCCTGGACGAGAACACCGGCCGCCCCGTCGTCCCCGGCGGCTCCCTGGGCTTCCGCTGGACCGAGTCCGGCAAGGGCAAGTGGAACCTGGACCTCGGCGACACCAAGCCCAAGCTCTCGCTGTACGGCGACGACATGACCGGCGTGGAGGTGCTGCTGCCGCGCTTCGACACCGAGGGCGGCGAGCACGGCCAGGGCCGCGGCGAGGTCATGCGGCGCGGGGTGCCCGCGGTGCGCGTCGGCGGCCTGGACGGCCCCCTGGTCACCACCGTCTTCGACCTGCTGCTCGCCCAGTACGGCGTGGGCCGCGAGGGACTCGCCGGGCGCTGGCCGGCCTCGTACGAGGACACCAGCGAGCCCGGCACGCCGGGCTGGCAGGAGGTCCACACCTCCGTACCGGCCGCCCGCTGCGTCAAGATCGCCCGGGAGTTCGCCGAGACCGCGGAGAAGACCGAGGGCCGGTGCATGATCCTGATGGGCGCCGGCACCAACCACTGGTTCCACTCCGAGACCATCTACCGCACCTTCCTCGCCCTGCTCCAGCTCACCGGCTGCCAGGGCCGCAACGGCGGCGGCTGGGCGCACTACGTCGGCCAGGAGAAGTGCCGCCCCGCCACCGGCTGGGCCACCCTCGCCGCCGCCAGCGACTGGTCGCGCCCGCCGCGCCAGATGATCGGCGCCGCCTACTGGTTCCTCAACACCGACCAGTGGCGCTACGACAAGTTCGGCGCGGACGTGCTCGCCTCGCCGCTCGGCGACGGCCGGTTCACCGGCATGACCGGCGCCGACTGCCTGGCGCAGAGCGCCCGTTCGGGCTGGATGCCGTCCTACCCGACGTTCGACCGCAACCCGCTGGACCTGGGCGCGTCCGAGAACCCGGTGGAGGACGCGGTCGCCGCGCTGAAGGAGGGCACCCTCGGGTTCGCCTGCGAGGACCCGGACGACCCGGCCAACTGGCCGCGCGTACTGACCCTGTGGCGCGCCAACCTGCTCGGCTCCTCCGCCAAGGGCGCCGAGTACTTCACCAAGCACCTGCTCGGCACCCACTCCTCGCTGCGCGCCGACGAGGCGCCCGAGGACGTCCGTCCGCGCGACGTGAAGTGGCACGACAAGGCGCCCGAGGGCAAGCTCGACCTGCTGCTCTCGCTGGACTTCCGGCAGACCAGCTCCACGCTCCTGTCGGACGTGGTGCTGCCCGCCGCCACCTGGTACGAGAAGCACGACCTGTCCACCACGGACATGCACCCCTTCGTGCACTCCTTCACCCCGGCCGTCGACCCGCCCTGGCAGGCCCGCACCGACTTCGAGGCGTTCCACGCCATCGCCGCCCGGCTGAGCGAACTGGCCGTCGGGCACCTCGACACCCGCCGCGACCTGGTCGCCACCGCGCTCCAGCACGACACCCCCGGCGAGATCGCCCAGCCCGGCGGCGTCGCCCTGGACTGGCGGCGCGGCGAGTGCGAGCCGGTCCCCGGCAAGACGATGCCCAACCTGGTCGTCGTCGAGCGTGACTACACCGCGATCGGCGCCAAGATGGCCTCGCTCGGCCCGCTGGTGGAGAAGCTCGGGCTGCCCGCCAAGGGCATCACGCTGCGGCCCGACGAGGAGGTGGAGGCCCTCAAGCGGCTCAACGGGGTCGTGCGCGGCGGCCCCGCCGACGGCCGCCCCGCCCTGGACACCGCCGTGAAGGCCGCCAACACCATCCTGGCCCTGTCCGGCACCACCAACGGCCGGCTCGCCACCCAGGGCTTCCACACGCTGGAGGAGCGCACCGGCCAGGAGATGGCCCACCTGGCCGCCGAGCACGAGGGCAAGCGCATCAGCTACGCGGACACCCAGGCCGCGCCCGTCCCGGTCATCACCTCGCCGGAGTGGTCCGGCAGCGAGTCCGGCGGACGCCGCTACACCGCGTTCACCCTCAACACCGAACACCTCAAGCCCTGGCACACCCTGACGGGGCGTCAGCACTTCTTCGTGGACCACGACTGGATGCATGAGCTGGGCGAGGCGCTGCCGGTCTACCGGCCCCCGCTGGACATGCACCGGCTCTTCGGCGAGCCCCGGCTCGGCTCCGACGGCCAGCGCGAGGTGACGGTCCGCTACCTCACCCCGCACAACAAGTGGTCCATCCACTCCGAGTACCAGGACAACCTGTTCATGCTCTCGCTGTCGCGCGGCGGCCAGTCCATCTGGATGTCCCCGCAGGACGCGGAGGCGGCCGGCGTCCGCGACAACGACTGGATCGAGGCGGTCAACCGCAACGGTGTCGTCGTCGCCCGCGCCGTCGTCTCGCACCGCATGCCCGAGGGCACCGTCTACATGCACCACGCCCAGGAGCGCACCGTCAACGTGCCCAAGGCCGAGGCCAGCGGCAAGCGCGGCGGCATCCACAACTCGCTCACCCGCGTCCTGATGAAGCCCACGCACCTCATCGGCGGCTACGCGCAGCTGTCCTGGGCCTTCAACTACCTGGGCCCGACCGGCAACCAGCGCGACGAAGTGACCGTCATCCGGCGCCGTACGCAGAAGGTGGAGTACTGACCATGGCCCGAGGGACAGGGACGGGAACGACGGGTACGCCGGGACCGGCCGGAACACGGCCGGGAGCGGGGAAGCGCCCCATCGGCCGCGTCATGGCGCAGGTCGCGATGGTCATGAACCTCGACAAGTGCATCGGCTGCCACACCTGCTCGGTCACCTGCAAGCAGACGTGGACCAACCGCACCGGCATGGAGTACGTCTGGTTCAACAACGTCGAGACGCGCCCCGGACAGGGCTACCCGCGCCGCTACGAGGACCAGGAGAAGTGGAAGGGCGGCTGGGAGCTCAACAAGCGCGGCCAGCTCAAGCTCAAGGGCGGCGGCCGGTTCAAGAAGCTCGCCTCGATCTTCTCCAACCCCGTGCTGCCGGAGATCAAGGACTACTACGAGCCCTGGACGTACGACTACAAGAACCTCACCGACGCGCCGCTCGGCGGCGACTTCCCGGTCGCCGAGCCCCGCTCGCTGCTCTCCGGCAAGCCGATGAAGATCGAGTGGTCGTCCAACTGGGACGACAACCTCGGCGGCGCCACCGAGCACGGCGGCGCCGACCCGATGATCGCCAAGACCCGCGAGAAGGTCGCCGAGAAGGTCCGCTTCGAGTTCGAGCAGACCTTCATGTTCTACCTGCCGCGCATCTGCGAGCACTGCCTCAACCCCGCCTGCGTCGCCTCCTGCCCCTCCGGAGCGATGTACAAGCGGGCCGAGGACGGCATCGTCCTGGTCGACCAGGACGGCTGCCGCGGCTGGCGGCAGTGCGTCACCGGCTGCCCGTACAAGAAGGTCTACTTCAACCACCGGACCGGCAAGGCCGAGAAGTGCACGATGTGCTACCCGCGCATCGAGGTCGGCTTGCCCACCGTCTGCTCCGAGACCTGCGTGGGCCGGCTGCGCTACCTCGGCGTCGTCCTGTACGACGCCGACCGGGTCACCGCGGCCGCCGCCACCCCCGACGAGCACGACCTGTACGAGGCCCAGCTCGACGTCTTCCTCGACCCCGACGACCCCGAGGTGCGGCGCGCCGCCGAGCGCGACGGCATCGCCCACGACTGGATCGAGGCCGCCCGCCGCTCCCCGGTGCGCGCCCTGATCAGCACCTACAAGGTGGCCCTCCCGCTGCACCCGGAGTACCGCACCATGCCGATGGTCTGGTACATCCCGCCGCTCTCCCCGGTCGTCGACGCGCTGAGCGCGACCGGCCACGACGGCGAGGACGCGGACAACCTCTTCGGCGCCATCGACACCCTGCGCATCCCGCTGGAGTACCTGGCGGAGATCTTCACCGCCGGGGACACCGCGCCGGTCAGGGCGTCGCTGGAGAAGCTCGCCGCGATGCGCGCCCACATGCGGGCCATCAACCTCGGCGAGGAGCCCGACCCCGCGGCGGCCGCCGCGGTCGGCATGAGCGCGGAGCGGATCGAGGAGATGTACCGGCTGCTCGCCATCGCCAAGTACGAGGACCGGTACGTCATCCCCACCGCCGCCATGAGCGACGCCCGGCGCCTGGAGGAGTCCGCCCTGCCCGACGGGTGCAGCCTCGACTACGAGGACGGCCCCGGCATGGGCGGCGACGGCCCGCTCGGCGGTGACTCCGGCGGCCGCAGGCAGCTGCCGCTGGTCACCATCGAGAACTTCCACGCCGCCCGCAAGCGGCAGACCGCCGACCACGAGGAGGAGGTCCAGTGACCGGGCACGCCGCCCTCTACCAGGCCGCCGCGCACTGCCTGACGTACCCCGACGCCGAGTTCGCCGGGCGGCTGCCGCTGCTGCGGGCCGCCGCGCCGGAGCTCGCGCCGTTCCTGGACCACGCCGGGTCGCTGCCCGTGCGCGAGCTCGCCGCGCACTACGTGCAGGTCTTCGACTTCAAGAACCGCCACTGCCTCTACCTGAGCTGGTGGACCGACGGCGACACCCGCAACCGGGGCATGTCCCTGGTGCGCTTCAAGGAGGTCTACCGGGCGCACGGCCTGGAGTTCAGCGGCGAGGAGCTGCCCGACTTCCTGCCCGCCGTCCTGGAGTTCAGCGCCGCCAGCGGCTCCGACGAGCTGCTCACCGCCCACCGCCCCGGCCTGGAGCTGCTGCGCATCGCCCTGTCCGAGGCCGACACGCCCTACGTCCACGTCCTGGACGCGGTCTGCGCCACGCTGCCGGGCCCCACCCCGAAGGACCGCGCCGAGGCCCGCGCGCTCGCCGCCGCGGGGCCGCCGCGCGAGGACGTCGGCATGGAGGGCCTGGCGCCCTACGGACACCTCGGCCTGCTCCCCGTCCTGACCGGAGACCACTGATGCGCACGTTCCTGTGGGGCGCGCTGCCCTACATCTGCCTGGCCCTGCTCGTCGCCGGCCTGGTCTGGCGCTACCGCTACGACAAGTTCGGCTGGACCACCCGCTCCTCGCAGGTGTACGAGTCGAAGCTGCTGAACATCGCCTCGCCGATGTTCCACTACGGCATCCTCTTCGTCCTCGTCGGCCACCTCATGGGCCTGTTCGTGCCCGAGTCGTGGACCGACAAGGTCGGCATGAGCGAGCACACGTACCACCTGTTCTCGCTGTTCGGCGGCACGGCGGCCGGTGCGCTCACGGTGATCGGCATCCTGATGCTGGTCTACCGCAGGCGCACCAACTCGCCCGTCTTCAAGGCCACCACCGCCAACGACAAGGTGATGTACGTCTTCCTGCTGGCCGCGATCGTGATGGGCATGTGGGCCAAGCTGACCAACTCCACCATCAGCAGCGGCTACGACTACCGCACCACCATCGCCCCCTGGGCGCGCAGCCTGTTCACGCTCCAGCCGAAGACGGAGCTGATGGTGGGCGTGCCGCTCACCTTCCAGATCCACGCCGTCATCGGCCTGCTGCTGTTCGCGCTGGTGCCGTTCACCCGCCTGGTGCACATGTTCAGCGCGCCGGTGCAGTACCTGTTCCGCCCGTACGTCGTCTACCGCTCGCGCGACCCCAAGCAGCTCACCGGCCGCCCGCCGCGCCGCGGCTGGGAGCGCATCGACCAGTAGGCCTGCCGTCGGGCCGGCTCAGCCGCCGGACACCCGGTGCTGGTGCACCCGCAGGTACAGCGTGGCCGTGTCGAGCAGGGGCGTGGCCACGCCCAGCGCCCGGGCCCGCAGCAGCAGGTCGCCGAAGACGTGCTCGACCTCGACCTGGTGGCCGTCCGCGACGTCGCGGTACATGGACGTGGCGAACGGCGAGCGCTCCTGGGTCAGCACGCCCAGCGTGAAGTCCAGTTCGCCGCGGGCCACCGGGTGCCCGGCCGCCGCGGCCACCGCCGCGCCCTCGGCCACCACGGCCCGCGCGAAGTCCGCGCCGCCCGGCACCGCCACCACGTCCCCGACCGGGGCGCGCAGCAGGCAGGTGACGGCCGAGGCGGACGTGATGAACACCCACTTCGCCCACATCGCGCCCACCACGTCGGCCGTCTCCGGTGACTCCACGCCCGCCCCGGTCAGCGCGGCCCGCAGCGCCGCGACCCGCTCACTGGCCGCCCCGCCGCCCTGCTCGCCGACCTCCAGGACCGCCAGCGGGGCGAGCACCACGATGTCGCCCTCGGCGTTCACCGTCGTCACGCACTTGGCCACGCCGCCGAGCACCCGGTCCGCGCCGTGGCGGGCGTTCAGCTCGTCCAGGTGGGCCATGCCGTTGAGCAGCGGCACGACCGCGGTGCCGGGGCCGATCGCGGGCGCGACGTCCTCCACGGCCCGCTTGAGCGCCAGGGCCTTCACCGAGAGCAGCACCACGTCGTACGGCTCCGCCAGCGCGTCGGCGGTGACCAGGCGCGGGGCGAGCACGTCCTCGGCGTCCCCGGGCCCGAGCAGCCGCAGCCCCCGGGCGCGCAGCGCCTCTGCGCGGCGCGGGCGGACCAGGAAGGTCACGTCGTGACCGGCGCGGGCCAGCTTGGCCCCGTAGAAACCACCGGTGGCACCGGCGCCCACGACCAGGATCCTCATGCGGTCGTACCTTTCCTCGTACGGGAGTCGGTCCCGCACGTCCTTCCGTCCGCACGGGAGCCGATGCCCGTACGTCCGTCCGTACGGGCATCGCTCCCCGTACGTTAGGCCTCGCCGCCCAGCACGCCCGGGGCGGCCCGGTCCAGGACGGCCCCGATCCGCTCCCACGTCTCCACGTCCCGCCGCACCGCAGGGAGTTCGCGGCCCTTCCCGGTGCCCCAGCGGTTGGCCACCGCGACCGGGTCGTCGCCCTGCGCGGACGCGGCGGCCAGCGCGGCGGCGCCCAGCGCGACCAGCTCCGTCTCCTTCGGCAGGACCAGCGGGCGCCCGGAGAGCCGGCGCACCGTCTCCACCCAGGTGCGGCCGCGGGCGCCGCCGCCGATCAGGCGCAGCGGGCGGTCGCCGGTGGCGGCCGGGTCGAGACCGCAGGCCCGCTCGACGTGGTGCAGGGCCCGCAGCAGGGTCGCGGTGGCGCCCTCGTAGGCGGCGCCCAGGACCTGCTGCGGGGTGGTGGTGCGGCGCAGTCCGGTGAGCAGGCCCGAGGCGGTGGGCAGGTCGGGGGTGCGCTCGCCGTCCAGGTAGGGCAGCAGCACCGCCTCGCCGCCGGGGCGGGCGTCCTCGCGGTCCAGGCGCAGCAGGGCGGCCACCGCGTCGACGGCCTGGGTGCAGTTGAGGGTGCAGGCCAGCGGGAGGTAGGTGCCGTCGGTGTGGGCGAAGCCCGACAGGTGGGGGGTGGCGGGGCGCAGGGGCGTGGTGGCGTAGACGGTGCCGGAGGTGCCCAGGCTGACCGCGGGGTGGCCGAGCAGGCCCGCGCCGCCGAGGCCGAGGCCCACGGCGGCGGCCATGTTGTCGCCGGTGCCCGCGGCGACGGCGGTGCCCGGGGGCAGCCCGAGGGCCTCGGCGGCGGCGGGGGTGAGGGAGCCGACCCGGGCGCCGCCGCTGGGCACCACGGTGGGCAGTGACTTGGCGTCCAGGCCGAGCAGTTCGAGGAGTTCGGCGTCGTAGGTGCCGGTGGCGGTGGAGTACCAGCCGGTGCCGGAGGCGTCGCCGGGGTCGGTGACGGCGTGGCCGCACAGGCGCTCGGTGAGGAAGTCGTGGGGCAGGCGCACGGCCGCCGCCGAGGAGGCCGCCGCGGGCTCGTTCTCGTACAGCCAGCGCCACTTGGCGGCGGTGACCGCGGCGACGGGGACGGACCCGGTGCGGGCGGTCCAGGCCCGCGGTCCGCCGAGTTCGTCGGTGAGGGCGGCGGCCTGGGGCGCGGAGCGGGTGTCGTTCCACAGCAGCGCGGGGCGCACGGGCCGTCCGGTGCCGTCCAGGACGACCAGGCCGTGCTGCTGTCCGGCGACCGCGAGGGCGGTGACGGCGGACGCGGGGGCGCCGGACGCCTTCAGGCCCTGGCCGACGGCGTCGGCGAGCGCCCGCCACCACTGCTCGGGGTCGCTCTCGCGCGCGCCCGCGGTGCCGGTGACGCGGTGCGGGGCGCGGCCGACCGCGAGGGTGCGGCCGGTCGCGGCGTCGACCAGGACCGCCTTGGTGGACTGGGTGGAACTGTCCACGCCGATGACGACCGCGCTGTGCGGCATGGGCACACCTCTTCCCTGGACCAGTTTTTGCCGTGTTGCGAACAAATTACGCCATGGCAGGCCCGGGGGACAGGGGTCGCGTCCCGTGAAACCCCGTGTCGTGTGAAGGGGTTCTGTGGATCGTCCCTGGTGTGCATTATTAGTAGGGTCACAAAACAAAATCCTCATCGAAGGCGGTCGAAGCATGACTGGGAACTTCACCCCCACCCCCGAGGACAAGTTCAGCTTCGGCCTGTGGACGGTCGGCTGGCAGGGCCGCGACCCGTTCGGCGACGCCACCCGGCCCGCTCTGGACTCCGTCGAGGCCGTCGAGCGGCTCGCCGCCATCGGCGCGTACGGCATCACCTTCCACGACGACGACCTCATCCCCTTCGACGCCACCGAGGCCGAGCGCGAGGCCCGCGTCAAGCGCTTCCGGCAGGCCCTGGACACCACCGGCCTGGTGGTCCCGATGGCCACCACCAACCTCTTCACCCACCCCGTCTTCAAGGACGGCGGCTTCACCGCCAACGACCGCGACGTGCGCCGCTTCGCCCTGCGCAAGGTCGTCCGCAACATCGACCTGGCCGTCGAGCTCGGCGCGCACACCTACGTCGCCTGGGGCGGCCGCGAGGGCGCCGAGTCCGGCGGCGCCAAGGACGTCCGCACCGCCCTCGACCGGATGAAGGAGGCCTTCGACCTGCTCGGCCAGTACGTCATCGAGCAGGGCTACGACCTGCGCTTCGCCATCGAGCCCAAGCCCAACGAGCCGCGCGGCGACATCCTGCTGCCCACCGTCGGCCACGCGCTGGCCTTCATCGAGCGCCTGGAGCGCCCCGAGCTGTACGGCGTCAACCCCGAGACCGGTCACGAGCAGATGGCCGGGCTCAACTTCCCGCACGGCATCGCCCAGGCGCTGTGGGCGGGCAAGCTCTTCCACATCGACCTCAACGGCCAGAACGGCATCAAGTACGACCAGGACCTGCGCTTCGGCGCCGGCGACCTGCGCTCCGCCTTCTGGCTCGTGGACCTCCTGGAGACCGGCGGCTACACCGGCCCCCGCCACTTCGACTTCAAGCCGCCGCGCACCGAGGACTCCGACGGGGTGTGGGCCTCGGCCACCGGCTGCATGCGCAACTACCTGATCCTGCGCGAGCGCGCGGCCGCCTTCCGCTCCGACCCGCGCGTCACCGAGGCGCTGCGCGCCGCCCGCCTGGACCAACTGGCCGTGCCCACCGCCGAGGACGGACTCGCCGCGCTGCTCGCGGACCGCTCGGCGTACGAGGACTTCGACGCGGACGCGGCGGCCGCGCGCGGCATGGCCTTCGAGGCCCTCGACCAGCTGGCGATGGACCACCTGCTGGGCGTCGCCTGAGGGCCGGGCCGGACGAGCGGGTGCCCCTCTCTCGTATGCGGGAAGGGGGCACCCGCTGTTCCCCCGCCCGTACGGGAGGCAGGCCCCCGCTTCGTACGGGAAACGGGCCCTGCCGACGCTTCTGTCACGCGTACGGGAATCGAGCCCCCGCCTACGCGTACGCCACCGGGTCCGCCAGCACGTCCCGCACCACCAGTGCCGCCGCGCCCCGGGCCGCGTCGCCCGCCGAGGACGACGCCCGCAGGCGCCCCGCCTCCGGGGTCCACAGGCCCGACACGCCGCGCGCCGCCAGCTCCGCGCCCGCCGCCGGGGCCAGCCACGGCGCCAGCCCCCGGTAGATCCCGCCCAGCACCACCGCCTCCGGGTCGAACAGGTTCACCGCCGTCGCCAGCACCCGGCCCAGCACCGCCCCCGCCGCCTCCAGCGCCGCCACCGCGGGCGCCTCGCCCGCCGCCGCCCGCCGCTCCAGCTCCGCCACGCCCGTCGCGCCCGAGTCCTCGTCCAGGCCCGCCGCCCGCAGCAGGGCGCCCTGCCCCGCGTACTGCTCCAGGCACCCGCGCGCCCCGCACCGGCACGGCGGGCCCTGCGGGTCCACCACCGCGTGCCCGATCTCCCCGGCGAACCCGTGGGCGCCGCGCAGCAGTTCACCGCCGAGCACCAGCGCGCCGCCCACCCCGATCTCGCCCGTCAGGTACAGGAACGTGCGCACCGCGCCCGCGCCGCCGAACCACAGCTCGGCCAGCGCCGCCAGGTTCGCCTCGTTCTCCGAGCGCACCGGCAGCCGCGCCGAGAGCGCCCCGGCGAAGAGCGCGTCCGCCGGCACCTCGCTCCAGCCCAGGTTCGGCGCCTGGCGCACCGTGCCCCGGGCGAGCAGCCCCGGCAGCGCCAGCGTCACCCCGACCGGGCGCAGCTCCTGGCGCTCGGCCGACTCCAGGGCGCGGTCGGCGATCCGCGCGGCCCGGGCGAGCACCCCGGCCGGCTCGGCGCCCCGGTGGTCCAGGTGCTCGGTCAGGCGCACCCGGTCCGTCCCCGCCAGGTCCACCACGCACACCGACACGTAGTCGACGTTCACCTCGACGCCCACCCCGGCGACCCCGGCCCGGGCCACCTTCAGCATGGTGCCCGGGCGGCCCGCCTGGCCGCTGAACGTCTTGCCCGACTCGGTGACGAACCCGCTCTCCAGGAGCTGCTCGACCAGCGAGGACACGGCGGCGCGGGTCAGCCCGACGCGCGCCGCGACCCCGGCCCGGGTCGCCTCGCCCTCGTCGTGGACGGCGCGCAGCACCAGGCTGAGGTTGTGCCGCCGCACGGTCTCCTTGTCGGCCTTCGGGCCGAGCGGGGTGGGGTTGGTCTTCATCTCGCGGCCGAGCCTATGCGATCGGTGCCGCGCGGTCCCCGGGAAGTCCGGGCCCGGGGCGGTCGCGGGCGGGTCCCCTTTCCGGGCACCGCGCCCCTCGGGCACGATGGCCTGACGTGCCCGGACCCGCACTCCCGTTCGTACGGCTCGCGGAGGCCCCCATGGACGAGCGACAGCACGACCGCCTCGACGCGCTCCAGCGCGACCCCTACCCCCTCTACGCGCGCGCCCGCCGCGCCGAGGGCCTGACCTTCGTGCCCGAGCTGGGCTCCTGGCTGGTGGCCCGCGACGCCGACGTGCGCGAAGTGCTGCTGCGCGCCGACGCGTTCTCCTCCGAGGGCGCCCTGCGCCCCGACACGATGCCCGGGCCCGCCGCCCTCGCGGTGCTCGCCCGGGGCTTCGGCAGGCGGCCCACCGTGGTCTCCACCGACGGCCCCGCCCACGCCCGCCACCGCGCCCCGCTCAACCGGGGCCTGTCCGCCGCCCGGGTCGCCGCCCTCGTCCCGTACGCCACCGAGTGCGCCACCGCCCTCCTGGAAGGCTTCGCCGACGACGGCCGCACCGAGCTGATGGAGTCCTACGCGCGCCGGCTGCCCGGGGCCGTCGTCGGCCGCCTCATCGGCCTCGACCCCGCCGACGTGCCGCTCGCCGTGCACGGTGGCTACCGCGCCGAGGAACTGCTGTTCCGCCCGCTGCCGGAGGCCGAGCAGATACGCGCGGCCGAGGACGTCGTCGCCCTCCAGCACCTCCTCGACACGTACGTGCGCGCCCGCCGCTCCAGCCCCCGCGACGACCTGTGCTCCGCCCTCGTCGCCGCGTACGCCGAGGGCACCGGCGAACTCACCCTCGACCAGCGCCACGAACTGGTCTCCAACCTGCAGAACCTGCTGATCGCCGGGCACCTCACCACCACCGCGCTGATCGGCACCACCCTGCTGCACCTGCTGCGCGACCGCGCCCAGTGGGAACTGCTGCGCGCCAAGCCCGAGCTGATACCGGGCGCCGTCGAGGAGGCGGCCCGCTTCGACGCCCCCGTCCAGGGCTTCCGCCGCACCACCACCTGCCCGGTCACCGTCGCCGGGACCGAACTGGAGCAGGGCGCCAGCGTGTTCGTCGCGTACGGCTCCGCCAACCGCGACGGGGAGCGCCACCCCGACCCCGACGCCTTCGACGCCACCCGCCCGCCGGTGCGCCACGTCGCCTTCGGGCACGGCGCGCACGGCTGCCCCGGCTCCCTGCTCGCACGCGAACAACTGCGCATCACGCTGGAGCTGTTCACCCGGCGGCTGCCCGGCCTCAGGCTCGACGAGGGTGAGCGGGTCGAGATGCTGCCCACCCTGATCCACCGCTCACCCGCCCGGCTGCCGCTGCTCTGGTGAGCGCCCCCGCTCGGGTGAGCGCCGGGGCATACCACCAGGTGGGCCGGGGGTTACCGGTCCCGGCGCGACGGGCATATCCTCCGGACCATGCGCGTCGCCCTGTTCGTCACCTGCGTCAACGACGCCCTGTACCCGTCCACCGGCGTGGCCACGGTGCGGCTGCTCGAACGCCTCGGCGTCGAGGTCGACTTCCCCGCCGCCCAGACCTGCTGCGGCCAGCCGCAGTACAACACCGGCTACCGGCGCGAGACCGAACCGCTGGTGCGCCGCACGGTCGAGGCGTTCGAGGGGTACGCGTACGTAGTCACCCCCTCGGGATCCTGTGCCGCCATGGTCCGCCACCACTACGCCGGGTTCGGCGCCCGGGCCGCCGCCCTGGGCCCGCGCACCTACGAGCTGACCGAGTTCCTGGTGGACGTCCTCGGCGTCAGCGACGTCGGCGCGTACTTCCCGCACACCGTCACGTACCACCCCTCCTGCCACGGACTGCGCGCCCTCGGGCTAGGCGACCGCCCCCGCCGCCTCCTCGCCGCCGTCAAGGGCCTGGACCTGGTGGAACTGCCCGGCGCCGAGGAGTGCTGCGGCTTCGGCGGCACCTTCGCCGTCAAGAACCCCGACGTCTCCACCGCCATGGGCCGCGACAAGGCCGCGCACGCCCGCGCCACCGGCGCCGAGGTGCTCTGCGGCGCCGACAACTCCTGCCTGATGCACCTCGACGGCATCCTGCGCCGCCAGGACGCGCCCCTGCGCACCCTGCACCTGGCGGAGATCCTGGCCGCCACCGAAGCGGACCCGCACCCGCTCGCGGGGGTGACGGCGTGAGCGGCACCTTCCTGGGCATGCCCGCCTTCCCGGCCGCCGCCCGCGCCGCGCTCCGGGACGAGACCCTGCGGGCCAACCTGCGCCGCGCCACCCACACCATCCGCGACAAGCGCGCCCGGGCCGTCGCCGAACTCGCCGACTGGGCCGAGCTGCGCGAGGCCGGACGCCGCATCAAGGACCACACGCTCCGCCACCTCGACACCCACCTGCTGCGCCTGGAGGAGGAGGTCACGGCCGCCGGGGGCACCGTGCACTGGGCCGCCGACGCCGACGAGGCCAACCGGATCGTCACCGGCCTGGTGAAGGCGACCGGCGAGCGCGAGGTCGTCAAGGTCAAGTCCATGGCCACCCAGGAGACCGGCCTCAACGAGGCACTCCAGGCCGAGGGCATCGCCGCCTACGAGACCGACCTCGCCGAACTCATCGTGCAGCTCGGCGACGACCGCCCCTCGCACATCCTGGTCCCCGCCATCCACCGCAACCGGGGCGAGATCCGGGACGTCTTCGCCCGGGAGATGGGCCGTTGGGGCAGGCCCGCCCCCGACGACCTCACCGACACGCCCGCCGACCTCGCCGAAGCCGCCCGGCTGCACCTGCGGGAGAAGTTCCTGCGAGCCAGGGTCGGCATCTCGGGCGCCAACTTCATGGTCGCCGAGACCGGCACCCTGGTCGTCCTGGAGTCCGAGGGCAACGGCCGCATGTGCCTCACCCTGCCCGAGACCCTGATCTCCGTCGTCGGCATCGAGAAGGTGGTCCCCACCTGGCGCGACCTGGAGGTCTTCCTGCAGACCCTGCCGCGCTCCTCCACCGCCGAGCGGATGAACCCCTACACCACCACCTGGACCGGCACCACCGACGGCGACGGCCCGCGCGCCTTCCACCTCGTCCTGCTCGACAACGGCCGCACCGACGCGCTCGCCGACGAGGTCGGCCGCCAGGCACTGCGCTGCATCCGCTGCTCCGCCTGCCTCAACGTCTGCCCGGTGTACGAACGGGCCGGCGGGCACGCGTACGGCTCGGTCTACCCCGGACCGATCGGCGCCATCCTCACCCCCCAACTCCGGGGCACCGCGAGCGAGATCGACGCCTCGCTGCCGTACGCCTCCTCGCTCTGCGGCGCCTGCTACGAGGTGTGCCCGGTCGCCATCGACATCCCCGAGGTCCTGGTGCACCTGCGCGAGGAGGTCGCCGCGCGCGGCGGGCGCGGACACCGCCTGGAGAAGGCGGCGGTGCGGGCCGCCGGATGGCTCCTGGACCACCCCGGCGCGCTGGCCGCCGGCGAACGCCTCGCCGCGCGCACCCGCGCCCTGCACCCGTCCCGGCCCCCGGGCGCGTCCGCGTGGACGGACGGCCGGGAACTGCCCAGGGTGCCCGAGGAGTCGTTCCGCGACTGGTGGCGGAGGAACCGGACATGACGACGGCGAACGGGGACGACGGGGGCCGGGGTGTGACTGCGGCGAGCGGCGGTGACGGCGGCCCGGACGTGGCGATGGTGAGCGGCGGTGACGGTGGCCCGGGCGGCGGCTCCCGCGCGCGTGTCCTCGCCCGGGTGCGGGCCGCCGTGGCCGGGGCGCCCGAGACGCCCGAGCCGCCGCGCGACTACCTGGACCGCCACGTGCCGGACGACCCCGACGGGCTCCTGGACCTGCTCCACGAGAACCTCGCCGACTACCGCGCCCGGGTCCACCGCACCGACACCGAGGGCCTGCCCGCGCTCGTCGCCCGGCTGCTGGCCGAGGGCGGCGCACGGCGGGTGGTGGTCCCGGCGGGGCTCCCGCGCGGCTGGACCGAGGACTTCACCGGGGAGACGCTGACCGACAGCGCCGATATGACGGTGCGTCAACTCGACGCGGTGGACGCCGTGGTGACCGGATGCGCGCTCGCCATCGCGGAGACCGGCACCCTCGTCCTCGACGCGGGCCCCGACCAGGGGCGGCGCCGCATCACCCTGGTACCCGACCACCACGTGTGCGTGGTGCGCGCGCCCGCACAGGTCGTCGCCTCCGTGCCACTGGCCCTGCCCCGCCTCGACCCGAGGCGCCCGCTGACCTGGATCTCGGGCCCCTCGGCGACCAGCGACATCGAACTGGACCGGGTCGAGGGCGTGCACGGGCCGCGCAGGCTGGACGTGGTCCTCGTACGGGAGTGAGTGAACCTCGTGCGGGAGTGGGTGGTCTTCGTACGGGAGTGAGTGGTCTTCCTACGGGAGTGAGAGCCGGGCCCTGGGAAGCGACTGCGGGTTCCCGCCCGCCGGGCGGGCCCTGGGAACCCGACGACGCGGCCTACGGGGCGGTGAGCCGGGGCGCCTCGGCCGCCGGGTCCACCGGGCCCTCCGTCCGTACCGCCAACTCCCTTGCCCAGGCGGCCAGTCCGGAGACGTCGATGCCGTGCGCCGGTCCGTGCGCCGTGATCCGCTCCGCACCCCGCAGCAGCAGCCGGGCGCCCCCGGCCGCATTGCCCCGCGCGGCATGGGTGAGCCCCACCGCGAGCTGAGCGAGCCCCTGCCACAGGTCCCGCTCGTCCTCCGCCCCCGACTTCCAGGCGTCCTCGAACACCTCGTGCGCGTGGAACGGCATGCCCGCGTCCAGCAGCCGCTGGGCCTCCCGCACCGTCTCCCGCGCCGTGCGCACCACCCCCTCGGGCTGCCGCGCCACACCCGGCGCGCCGTACGGCAGGGGGCGCCCGAGGCCGTCGCGGGGGCGTGCGCTGCGGGCGCGCCCCTGGGGATCACGGTCCCTTCGCGTCCTGTTCACGACCCGATTGTCACCCGTCCGGCGTGCTGTCGCCGAACCCCGTCCACGACAACCGCCACACGGCTACTCTCGGCTACCTGACACCTCGTGGGGGAGGGAAGGCGATGGGGCCGTCCCGGCCGGAACACCACCCTGGCGTACCGCTGCCGGTACCGCCGTCCAGCTGGCCCTACGGCGCCGCAGGGGCGCCCGGACCAGTCGTACCACCGCCGCGCGCCCACCCGCCCGTGGACACCGGCGCACCCCCGCCACCGGGGGCGCGCACGCGTGCGGACGGCCGCCCGGCGCTCACCCGGAGTGACGGCCGCGCGCCCCTCGCGCCCCTCCTGGAGCGCGACGCCGAGCTGGACGTGGCCGCCCGGGCCGTCACCGCGCTGCGCGCCGGACGGGCCCCGCGGACCCCGGGCGGACCGCTCGTCTACCGGGCCGACGCCGGACTCGGCAAGACCGCCCTGCTCCAGGCCGTCCACCGGGCCGCCGCCGACCGCTGCACCGTGTGGACCGCGCGCGGCAGCGAGGCCGCGTCCTGCGTCCCCTTCCACGTGGTGCGCCAACTGCTGCGCCCCGCGCTGGCCGGACTGCCCGAGGGCGAGGCGCGCACCCTGTTCGGCGAGCGGTACGAGACCACCGCCCCCGCCCTCGGCCTGCTCGCCCCGCCCACCGCCGTGCACGCCGACCCGCGCGGGGTGCGCGACGGCCTGGACCGCCTCGTCGCGCGCCTCGCCGCCCGGCTCCACCACCGGCCCCCGGTCCTGCTGGTCGACGACGCCCACTGGGCGGACGCCGAGTCCCTCGCCTGGCTCGCCGAACTGCCGCCGCTTCCGCTGCTCGTCGTCCTCGCCCACCGCCCCGCCACCGGCCCGGCGGGCGCCCTCCTGGACCGCGCCGCCGACCGGGCCGGCTCCCGCGTCACCCTGCGCGCCCTCGCCAGGGACTCGGTGGCCGCGCTGGTGCGGGGCGCGCTCGGCGACCACGCGGAGGACGCGTTCTGCCGGGCGGTGTGGCGGGTCACCCGGGGCAACCCGTACGAGACCGTCGAACTGCTCGCCCGCGCGCGGGCCCGCGCCCTCGCCCCCGCCGCCCGCTCCGCCGCCCAGGTCCGCGAACTGGCCGCCACCGGGCGCGGCAGCGGCCTCGTGGCCCGCCTGGAGGGGCTGGGCAGCGGACCCACCCGGCTCGCCAGGGCCGCGGCCGTCCTCGGCCCCGACGTCCGCCACGACCTGGCCGTCGCGCTCGCGGACCTCACCCCCGGCGAGGGCGAGCACTGCCTGCGGCGGCTGCGCGAGGCCCGGATCGTGACGGACGGCGAACTCCTGGAGTTCGTCCACCCGTTGATAGGCAGCGCCGTCTACCGCTCGGTCCCCGCGGGCACCCGCACCGCCCTGCACACCCGGGCCGCGCACGCCGTCTCCCGCGCCGGGCTCGGCGCCGCGGCCGCCTCCCGCCACCTCCTGCAGATCCCGCCCGACGACGACCAGGGCGTCGTCGAGCAACTGCGCCAGGCGGCCCGCGAGCACCTCGCCGTCGGCGCGCCCGACGCGGCCCGGCGCTGCCTGGAGCGGGCCCTCGCCGAGCGCCCCGGGCCCCGGACGCGCGCCCGGGTGCTGTACGAACTGGGCTGCGCGGCCCTGCTCACCTCGCCCCCGACCACCGTGCGCCACCTGCGGGCCGCCCTGGAGCTGCCCGGCCTCGACGCCACCCTGCGTACCGACGCCACCTGCCGGCTCGCCCAGGCCCTCGCCCACAACGACCAGGTCCCCGAGGCCGCCGAGGCCGTCGCCCGGGAGGCCGCCCGCACCCCGCACGGCCCGGACGGGGCGCGGCTGCGCGCCGCGCGGTTCATGTACGCGTGCTTCCGGGCGGCCGAGGACGACGGCCCGGCCCGCTCCCGCCGCCTCGCCGATCTCGCCGACCACCTGCCCGGCCGCGACAACGCCGAGCGCGCGCTGCTGTCCGTGCGCGCCTTCGACGCCATGCTGCGCGGCGAGGACGCCGACCTGGTCGGGGACCTGTGCGACCGCGCCGTGCCCGGCGGACGACCCGCCCGCGGCCTGGGCTGGACGGACACCGAATGGGGCTTCGAGACCCCGGCCATGGTGGGCATCGCGTACGCCTACACCGACCGCCTCGACCGGGCGGAGGCCCTGTTCACCGAGGCGGTACGGGCCTTCGAGATCTCCGGCTGGAGCGGCGCCCACCTCGCCTTCGCCCACACCTTCCTGGCCCTGGTGCAGCGCCGCAGGGGCAACCTGGTCGAGGCCGAGGAGCTGCTGCGGGAGAGCCTGCGGCTGGCCGACCGGGTGGGCACCCGGCTGCCCGTGCACTGGAACGCGGCGTGCATGCTCATCGAGACCCTGATCGCGCGCGGCAAGGTCGCCGAGGCCCGCGCGGCCGCCGACACCCACGCCTTCGGACCGCCCTGGACCAGCGCCACGATCCTGCCCGACGGCCGCAGCGTCCTGGGCCGGCTGCTCCTGGCCGAGGGCCGCACCCGCGAGGCGGTGGCCGAACTGGAGCGCGCGGGCCGCGCCTTGACCGCCCGCGGCCGGCACAACGGGGTGTGGGCCCCCTGGGCCACCGACCTGGCCCGCGCCGTCGCCGCCACCGACCCCGAGCGCGGCCGCCGGCTGGCCGCCCGGGCCCGCCGCGACGCCGAACGCCACGGCACCCGCACCGCCATCGGCGAAGCACTGCGCTGCGAGGCCCGGTTCGCCGACCCGCCCGAGGCGCTCGCCCTGCTCGCCCGCGCCACCGAGCAGCTGGCGGCCTCCCCGTCCCGCTACGAACACGCCCTGGCCCGGTTCGACTACGGCCACGCCCTGGCCTGCCCGGCCACCCTGACCAGCGCCGCGACCCTGGCCGCCAACTGCGGAGCCGCCACCCCGGCCACCACGGCCCACCCGGCCCCGCCGACCCGGAGCGCCCCGGGAGTGGGGTAATGTTCTCTTGCGCGCTCACCCCGGATCACCGGAGACGACGCGCATCGGGACGTGGCGCAGCTTGGTAGCGCACTTGACTGGGGGTCAAGGGGTCGCAGGTTCAAATCCTGTCGTCCCGACTCGAAAGAGTCGCAGGTCAGAGGCCGTATCGGAAGCATCCGATACGGCCTCAAGATCGTTTTTGGGGACCAGTTGGGGACCAAGCCGGTCTGATCGGGTCAGACGGCGGCCATTGTCGTGAGTGGCAGTGAACGAGGTGCCCGGAGCACCATGAGGTGCGCGGAGAGTGCGGCGCCAGCTGCCGTGATCTGGTCAGCGTCGGGGTGCAGGTAGCGCTGGGTGGTGGTCAGCGAGCCGTGTCCGGCGATCTTGCGCAGTACGTGCAGCGGGACGCCGGCGTCGGCGAACCATGTCAGTCCGGTGGGGCAGGTGGGCCAGGGAGGCGAGCAGAGCGGCTTGCCCGGCCGTCGCGTCCAGTTCGAGGACGGCCAGGGTGGGCAGGGCCACCAGGTGCACCGATGTCCCCACCAGGCCAGCGGACTCCCCGACCAGGTACAACCGGAACCCTGTCCCAAGTACCGGTGCCCTCTTGCGGACGGAAGGCCGGGGGCGGGGCAGCGTCACCACAGATCAGCCTCCGTCAGCAGCCAGCCCGCGGGCAGGGCCTCGGGAACGGGGACAGGCGGACGGCACTCGGTCTGCGAGCTGGTCTGCGGTCGGGCCTCGTCCCGTCCCGATGCCGGACGGACGTTCACCCCGCTGGTCTGTTCCTGGGGCGCGGCGGCGGTCATGCGTTGTCCTGGGCGCGCAGAGTGTCGTGGTCGCCGGCGGACTGGGTGGGGATCGTGGCATCGAAGGCAGCGGCTTGGACGAGGTAGGCGTCGCGGAAGTCCCCCGTGCCCGTAGCCGGGTCCATCAGTTCCTCCCAGGTGCCCGACTCGGCGACCCGGCCGTCCTTCAGGACGTGGATGAGGTCCGCGTGGCGTACGGAATGCAGGCGGTGGGTGATGAGCACGATTGTCTGCCCGGTGGTGGCGGCCAGGGCCCTGATCTGGTCGAAGACCCGCTGCTCGGCGACCGCGTCCAGAGCGCTGGTGGGCTCGTCCACGATCAGGATCTCGGCCTGCCGGTACTTGGCCCGCGCGATGCCGATGCGCTGCCACTGACCGCCGGAGATCTGGTGCCCGCCGCGGTAGCCGCGAGCCAGCAGCGTGTCGAGCCCGCGAGGCAGGCCGCCCAGGACCTCGTCGGCACCGGAGAAGCCGGAAGCCTCCTCGACCGCCAGGTCGTCGATGGCCTGACCGGGCTGCCCGATACCGACGTTCACCCGGAACGTGAAGGGCCAGTGGTAGAAGTCCTGCGACATCAGCGCGACGCGGCCGAAGACCTGGTCGCGGTCGGCGGTACGGGCATCAACATCGTCCCACCAGATCGTGCCGCTTCCCTCGTCCGGAAGGTAGAGGCCAGCGAGGAGCCTGACCAGGGTGGACTTGCCGGAGCCGTTCTCATCCACCAGCGCGATGATCTTCCCCGTCGGGAACGCCAGGGACACCTCGCGCAGCGTGGGCTCGGGCAGGGACTGGCCGCTGCCGGGGTACGTGAAGGTGACCTTCTCGCACCGGACTTCCCGCAGCTGCTGTGGCAGCGGGTCCCCGCCCACGGGGATGGCCCGGGTCTTTGCCTCTCGGCACAGCCGCTCGAAGTCGGCGACGAACAGGGACTCCTGGTGCAGTTCGGTGACCTGGAATACCAGGCTGTCGAGGCTGGCGGCGCCAGTGCGGATGGCCAGTACCGCCGTGCCGGCGACGGCGAGTTCCATCGCTCCGCCCCAGAGGAGGGCACCCAGGGCGCCGTAGGTGAGGAGGGTGGCGAAACCGCCGGCACCGTCGGCGGCGAGCCCGATTCGGGCAGCGCGGCGGGCCAGCCGGGTCTGCTCGCGTTCACTCGTCTCGGCCATCGTGCGGAAGTGCCCGAGTAGGAACGGGCCGACGCCGTGGACGCGGACCTAGGCCGCCGCTTCCTTCTGGGTCAGCAACTGGCCGAGCAGGTGCCCGGCGCGGGCGTGCTGGACGAAGGCGTGGAAGGAGATGTACCGCTGGCGGGAGATCATCAGCGAACTCCACGCACTCGGCATCGTCATCAGAACCAAGAGCGGCAGCAGCATCGGGTGCAGAACGGTGAGCACGCCGGCCGCAGCGATCAGCGACACCGCGGAGTTCAGGGAGTTGGTGCAGTACCGGATCATCCGCCGGGCCGAGTCAGCGCCGTAGCGGGCGGCGTCCAGCAGCCGGTGGAACTCGTCGTCCTCGATCGCCGACAGCTCTGTGCGGTACACCAGGCCGAGGTACTGCTCGGTGGCGACTCGCTGCACCTTCGGCTCCAGCGCCCCGGTGGCCGCCGTCGAAGCCGAGCGTAAGAGCGACCCGAGGAACGCCGTGACGGCCACGCCCGTAAGCGCGGGCAGCGCCTGAGTTAGGCGGTCGTTGGTGCTGCCGGCCGCGAGGACGTGGCCGAGCACGCTGTTGACCGCGACGGGGCCGACCGCCTGCGCGATGCCCCGCCCGGCCTCCGAGGCCAGGACCACGCGCAGGGCCCGTGCGTCGGCGAGGTGGGCGAGCCGCAGGCCGGTCCCCGCCAGACGCGGGAGCTGCCGTGCCATTGTCCAGAGCCCGAGATTGAGCCAGGCGCCCTCGTGCTGGTCCCAGCCGATGTCGTAGGCCAGCTCGCCGCCGAAGAGGAGCCGCTCGGAATCCGACACCCCCGCGGTGCCGGATCCGCTTGCCGAGTCCTTGCTCACGCAGCCCTCCTGAAATCCGGTCGTGAGCCGCGGCAGCAGGCAGATAGGGCGTCAACACGACCCCCACCCGCAGGGCGCAGGCACGGGGCAGGCGCGTGATGTTCGATTAATGGGAGAGTGTCGAGGTGCTTCGGCAGGAGATTCACGGGGTCCTCCGGATGGGCGCACGACTGGTACTGGTGCTCTAAGAACGGCTCCGATCCGCGTCCGTCACGGCCGGATCGGAGGCAAAACGGGAACGAATGTTCTCGTCCGGCTGGGTGGGCTTGGCGCGTCTGGGGCGGTGGCGTTGAAACTCGCTCGAACAGGGGCGTGTCACTCGGGCGGAGGATTGCCGACCAAGTGCGTACGCCGGACCGGCTCGGACACCTGGGCGACTTAGGGGACCGACAGGCTGTCTCTGATCACGCGGTTGCTCCGATGCAGTGCCGTGCCCAAGGCGCTACGCAGGTGCGCGGGCACGGCGCCGGAGCCCAGAGCACAGGCTGCGACGAGGTCGTGGCAGTCCTGGAGCTGTCTCGGGCCGGCGAGCTCGGTGAACAACGAGTTGTCCAGGACTTCGCGGGCGGCGAAGCCATCACGTGTACCGACGATGCGCCGGTGTAACTCGTTCGTGATGCGGTAGGCGGCTGGGCTCGCCGGGGAGGCGATGGTGTCCAGGGCCGTGAGGCGCAGGCGGGTATCGAAGACCGTCATGCCCTGCTCGGCGGGGACGGCGCTGAGCGCGGCTTCGAGTTCGCTCTCCGCCCTGTGGTCCAAGCCTGTGCAGGCACGGAGGCATAGGGCGTGGAGGCAGGAGGTGACGGCGTGCTCCCACGGCTCGCCGGCGGCCGTGTCGGCGATGAGGACGGCGGCGTGCTCGGTGTCGCCGCTGGTGAGGGCCGTGACGACGGCGATCTGTCGGCCGTCGAACATCCGCTTGCCGATGCCTTGATGTTTGCGGGTGTGCGCGAGGGCTTCGGCCCACCGGCCGCTGCCGCTGAGGGTGCGTGAGCCGTCGGCGAGGAGGACTCGCCACAGCCAGGCGCGTACTTCTTGCCGGTCGTCCCCAGACTGGACCAGATCGGCTGGGATGTGCACGTCGTCGAATCGGTCGGCGGTGCCGTTCGTGACGGCGTCGAAGAGGCGCAGAAGACGGTTGCGTCCTTCGTCGGGGTGTCCGGCCCGGATCTGCAGGCGGGCCAGGTTGACGACGGGCTCGAGGGCCCGGATCGCGGCCGTGGCGGGGAGTGGGGTGGCGTGCAGGTAGGCGACGGCGTGCTGGTGGCACAGCTGCCAGGCGAGGTCGGGCAGTCCGACGTCGCTGGCGATTAGGGCTGCCTGGTTGTAGACGGCCGAGGCGAGCCCCTGGTCCGCGCGGGCGCCAGCGGTCTCGGAGAGGGTCGCGAGGGCCTGGACGCGGTCGGGAAGGGGAAGGCAGGCGGGCCGGAAGCGTGAGACGAGGGGAAAACGCCGGGCTAACTGGCCGTGCGGGTCCATGGAATTCTCCGAGGGGTCGGCCCGACGTGTGGTGCCCGCTGCCGGAGATGGGGGCAGCAGGCACCACACGGTCAGGGAGGCACGGTCAGTTGAAGTCGATGACGATCCGGTTCAGGGGCGTGTCGACGACGAACTGGCCGGGACGTTCCTCGGGGACCGGCGCCTGGAGGGACTGGAGCTCGAAGCTGGCTTCCCGGCCGCGGTAGTTGCGGTCCCAGGTCCGGATGGCCTCAGCGACCTTGGTGGCGAGCTCGTCGCTGCCGGGGCCGTGGCCGATGACGCCGAACTCCCACAGCTTGCCGCCCTCGGGGGTGGTCTGGTCGGAGAGGCGTCGGGCGAGGTAGGTCAGGGCGCCCTTGTCGGTGACCGCGGTGGAGGAGGGGTAGGGGTCCTCGGTGAGGGTGGTGCCCTTCGCAGCCGCCGGGAACAGCATCCTGATCAGACCCGAGTCGAAGGAGCAGCTGATGAAGAGCTCCATCCACTCGGGCGATTCCATGGCGCGGACCGTCATCCCGGTCCACTCTGCGACCCGCGGTTCTTCGAGCACGCGCGCCAGCGCCTCGGCGTCGATGGGCGTTCCGGCCGGCGCCTGCAGGCGTACGGTCCCGTCCGGGACGAGGGAGATGATCCGCCGGTCGTCGTCTGCGATGCCGCGGCGCAGGGGCATGAAGGTGTTCATCTCGCTGCCGAGGGAGACCCAGCGGCCGTCTCGGCGTTCGTAGACGATGGAGCGGGAGACGCTGCCCTTGATCCGCTGGGGAACGACGAGCCGCCCGTCCGGCGCGAGCTGGTCGAGCCAGGCGTGCGGGATGCCGTGGGCGCCGACGGTCGCGATGATCCGGTCGTACGGCGCCCCGTCGGCGTAGCCGACGGCTCCGTCGCGGGTCAGGGCTTCGACGTTCGTGTACCCGGCGGCGGCCAGGTGCGCGCGGGCGCCGTCGACGAGGTCGTCGTCCACGTCGATGGTGGTGACGTGACCGGTATCGCCGACGAGGTGAGCGATGAGGGCGGCGTTGTACCCGGTGCCGGCGCCGAGTTCGAGGATGCGCTCGCCGGGCTGGGCGTCGAGCTGGTCGAGCATGAGGGCGACCACGGCGGGCTGGGAGGCGCAGGAGATGGACGTGCCGTCGGTGTCGTACTTCACGTGAACCGGCTGGTTGGCGTAGGCCTCCTGAAGCGAGGCGTCGGGCACGAACAGGTGCCGGGGGACGGTGCGCAGCGCGGCCTCGGCGGCCGGGTTGGTGGCGTGTCCTTCCTGGCGGATCTCGTCGACGAGGGCGTTGCGGAGCTGTTCCGTGGTCGGGTCGGGGGTGGTGAGCGTGTCGGTGTTCACCGATCCGACGCTATCTGCGGACGGGGTGCCGTCGGGGGTGGTTGCGGGGGTGTCACTCGTTCCCATGATGGCCTTTCGGGCGAGGTTGGACAGGGCGCTTTGGTCCTCCAGGGGGAGGCCGGCCCGGTTGAAGTGGAAGATCAAGTGGTGGGCGAGGACGGCTCTCAGTCCCCGGCGCAGGCGGCCTTCGTGGTTGAGGACGGCGAGTGCGGTCCCGGCCCGTGCGAAGGCGCGGACCCAGTCGGCGTGGCCGTGGAGCGGGCCGTCCTCCCGGCACAGGGTGCGGGCGTCGACGGTCAGCAGGCAGTGCATGGCCGCGTCCAGCTCGGAGGCGAGGATCGGCGGGGTCGGGCGTTCGGCGGCGACCTTGTCCCAGACATCTCCTTGCTCGTACCAGTCGAGACCGGCGGCGCGCATCGTCGCGCTGACGAGGAGGACGGCGGTCTCGCGGCGGCCGAGGTGCCCGGTCTGGACGGGGTAGGTCAGCAGGTGGTGGCTGTCGGCGTGGAACAGCTCGTGGGCCGCCTCCATGCCCTCGGTCCCGCCGAATGCCAGGGTCTCAGGCTCGTAGATGGTGGGAATCCACTGCCGGACCTGGTCGTCTCGAACGAGCTCGCTCAGGGCGGCCCACAGGGTGGGGGTCTCGTCTCCGGTGGTGCGCACGCGCAGCTTCCACGGCTGCTTGTTCATGAACCACCAGGCGGCAATCTCCTCCCGGTCCTCGGCCTTGAGCAGGGCGGGTCCAAGCGTCTGGGGAATCACCTGCTGCGCGGCGGCGCGGTCCCGGAAGGTGACGTTGATCTGGTGCCAGGTGCCCTGCATCGGTGATGTCCTTCAAGTAGGTAGACGACGGGGTGTTGTGGGTGCGTGCGCGCCGTTCAGGCGATGAGCAGGCAGGTGTCCCAGGAGCTTTGCGTCGGCGTGCCGGTGGCTGGTGCCAGGAGGGCCAGGGCGATTCCCGCGGCGCCGTCGAGGAGCCCGGGGTCGGGTTCCCGGGCCTGGATGAGCCCGGCTGCGGCGGCGGTCGGGTCGCTGCCAGGGGGGTGAACTACGGACAGCAGCGCGGGGAGCACTGCCCGGAGTTGACCCGCGGTGGGGGTGAGGGCCTCCGAGGCTGCCCGGGCGGCGATGTGGGCCAGGCCGGCGAAGCCGTGGCACAGACCGTTGTCGGTCGTCTCGCGGAGTTGCTGGGAGTCGGTCAGCGCGGCCAGAAGGCTGTGCTCGGCGGCGAGCTGTCGCCTCCGGTCCCCGAGGGCGATAGAGGCGAGCTGCTGCGCGCGGGCGAGGCCCGCGGTGCCGTAGCACCAGGACGGTCGCTGTGGCCCCACGGGCAAGTGACCCGTGCGCAGGGCGGGCAGGGTTACCCAGTACGGCCAGGCCGGTCCCCGGCCGCTGTCGACCTCCCAGCGGTCCAGCCACTGAACGATGCTGGCGATGGCCTCCCGGTGACCTGGGACCATCGTTCCGCGGAGTACGGCGAGTGCAAGGAGGGCAAGGACGCCTCCGATGCCGTGGGCGAGCCCGGTGTTGGCGTGCCCGTCCGGATAGCGGTCCTCGAGGCTGCCCGACGGCCCGGACGCCGTCCACCATCCGGGCACGGTCTCGCCCCGGTGGGTGAGGGGCTGGGCGAGCTGGACCAGGTAGTCGAGGATGTCGCGGACGGTGTCGCTGTCGGGGCGTCGGCGAAGGAGGTAGGCGCCGTATCCGGTGAGACCGCGGATCGCGTCGAACTCCGCGAGCGCCGGGAGTTCTCCGGCTTCGATGCGCTGTTCGGCCGCGGCCAGGCGGCGGCGTGCGTCGCTGCCTACTTGCCGGTCCAGGGCATCGAGTGCGGATCCGTATGCTCCGGGAAGGCGTTCGGCCGCGCACGCGAGGGTGTGGGCGAAGGCCGGCGCTCCGTAGAAGGCGTGGCTGTCGGCTCCGCTGGTCAGCGGCTGTCTGGCTACTGCGGCCAGCCAGGAGTGCGCGCGGTCCCACGGCGCGAGGCCGACAGCGGCGAGTTCGATGTGCAGCAACGCGATACCCGGAGCACCATGGCCGAGGGACTGCCGACGCCAGTCGGAGACGACCTGCGCACCGAGAACGGCCGCCGGGTCGGCGAGCCGGTCGGCGATCTCCAGGGCGAAGCCGAGTGCAGGGTGGGACATCAGCGGGAACTCCTGGCGGTCCAGGCGAGGGCGGCGGCCCGCGTGAGGTAGAGGCAGACGGCTTCCTCGGCGAAGTCGACGGCGACGGCGCGGACGAAGTGGACGTGGAGCAGGGAGATCAGAACGTCGTCTACATCGATGCCCTGGGTATCCCGGCCGGGAAAGTGGTTCCGGTACACGGCCAGGGCCTGGCTGCGGTCGCTCCAGGCGTTCAGGATCGTCTCGCCGTCGGCGACAGACCGCAGGGCTGCCCAGCCGTCGTCAGGGTTGGCGAGCGCCACGGCCTCGGCGAACTCCGGGCGGGCCACCCGTGCCGGGGGCGCGGGCGGGACGTGGTCGATCAGCCAGGCCATCGCCTTCGCCGTACTGCCGAGGTAGGCGGCGGCGATGGCCATGCTGTGCGCGGCGACCAGCGCCCGCCGGGACGGCCGGCCCGCGCAGGTGAGCTGCGTGAGGACGGCTCGGGAGTCCGCTCGGAAGACCTCCTCGGCCGCAGCCCACGCCGGGCCCTCGCCCCACCGGCCCATCTCCGGATAGGAGGTGGCGTAGCGCAGATCCGACACCAGCCCGGCGCGCCGGAGTTCGTCCGCCCATGCGCTCACCGTGCCCGCCGTGGCGGCGAAGGCCTCCGGGGTGGGCAGGGCGAACCGGAGCCGAAGGTGCTGGTCGGGGTCGCGGAATCGCACGAACCACCAGGGCGGCCCGCCGAGCCGCTCCAGGAGGCCCGGCAGGTGCTCCCCAAGCAGGACGTCCTGTCGGCGGATGTCCCCGTACACGCTGGCCAGAAGGACAGGCGAGACGGCGGGGGTGTGGACCAGGTCCCTCCGAACAGTGCGAGCGGACGTGGGCTGGGGCAGGCGCGGCCAGGCCGGTGGACGGCTGGCCTTGAGGGGCACGACGATCTCGTGGGCCCGGCCGCCGCACCACCTCAGATCGGCCGCGCCCGGGGCCTCGGCGACCGTGATCGCACCGGCCCGGTCCAGTTCCTCGCGCAGCAGCGCCCTGTGCGCGGGGACGGTGAGGTCGAGGGGCTGGAGCCGGTCGCCCTCACCGACGTGCACCGTCAGGGGAAACGTGCGGGCGTCGCGCCAGGTGCCGAACGCCGCGTCCCATTCCTTCCACGGCCGGTCGGCAGCAGGCAGCTCTCCGGCGTTCAGCCGCCAGCGGGCCGGCGCCAGGATGATGCGGCCGGAGCGCAGGCGCGGAAGGTAGGGCAGGTGGGAGGCAGCTCCCCAGTCGAACGTGGTGACCTGTGCGCACTGGGCGCGGCCCAGCTCGGTGAGGAACCTGGCCAGGGGCGGGGTGTGGGTGTCCAGGTTCAGGGCGTGCATCCCCACCGCCTCCACACGCTGCCCGCGAGCGGGGGCAGCGAGGTACATCCGGCGCCCGTCGCAGCCCACGGCCAGGTCGTCGACGGTCAGTACGTCCTCACCGGGAGGCCGGTGCTCGGCCAGGCTGATAACGGTGGGCAGCACGCGCGGTGTCCGGGTGACATGCGCGCTCTCCGGCAGCAGCGGAGGGAAGGACAGCTGGACGGCGATCGTGTCCGGGTCGGAAGCCGGAAGGTCACTGAGGTCGTCGGTCAAAGCCTGCCGCTGCCCGGAGTCGAGCACAGGGAGGAACCGGCCCGTTCCGACCCCGGCGCCCCGGGACACGCTGACCACTTCCAGACGGAAGCCTCCCCGGTCCAGTGCCCCCGACTCGGGTGCGCGGAGCCGGAACCCGAGCTCAAGGTGGGGCGGGAGCCGTACCGGTTCGCTGCCCACGGTCAGTGCTTCGATCGTGGCCTCGTCGAGGACGACCTCGCGGCGGCCGTCGAGGGCAGCTTGCTGCGCCAGCCGCAGCAGGACCTGGTCGCGGTCCGTCAACCGTGGTTTGAGGTCCGCGGGGCCGGCACCCCGGTATCCGTCGGGGTAGCCGATACCGCTGTCGGCGACCACGTCGAGCACCGGAACCATGGAGCCGATCCCGAACCGCTCGTAGAACCGCATGTGGAACGCCTTCCAGGCTGCCGTCCCGAACGGCGCCGGGCTGACGCGGGCGAGCAGCAGTGCGGCGCGCTCGGCCTCCCGGGCGACGTCGTCCGGCAGCACCACGGACCCGGCCAGTCGCATGTCAACGGCGACCGGATCCCGACGCAGGCGGGGGGCGACGGCGCGCATCTGGGCACGGGCGGCCTCGTGCCCGTCGGCGTGCTGGAGTTCAGTGTGGATGGCCCGCAGAGCGGTGAGGATCTCCGATTCCTCGACGACCTCGTCGGCGCCGATAGTGTCGAGTTGGGCCAGCAGGTAGCCGAGCGCATCGGTCTCCGTGCTCGGCGCGTGCAAGGCGCTGACCAGGACGCCGAGCGCCATCAGCTCCCGCACGAACCCGTTCACGGTGGTCCTCCCCGCCGATGGGAACTCGGCCAGGACCTTCGCGACGACGTCTGCGACCGGGGCCGGCGCCTTCGCGGCGGTGAGGACGGCAGCCACGGCGCCGGTCATCCGGACGGAGGCCTCGACCGCGCGCTGGCGGGCCGCTCCGGTGTCCGTCCTGTACGGGACGACGAGATGATCGCCACGTTCCATGAGGGTGGTGTTGGCGACTACCGGAATCCGCTCCAGCAGCTCGACGTCGGCCTCCAGCCGGGCGATGACCTCCGCCATCCATTCCGCGGACGCTCGGGCCACCGGCAGATGCTCGCGTCCCCAGTCGGCACGGGCCGAGGAGTCGAAACCGGCGGTGGTGACGCCGGCGAAGTATCCGAAGGGTGTGGGGCGGCCGTGTGCTCGCAGCACGTACCGGGCTACCGAGAGTGCAGCTCGCCGCACATCGCGAGACCGGGGACGTTCGGCGGCCAGAAGGCCATCGACCTCACTGCCCAAGGCCGGGCTGGCGTGCCACAACGCCTTGCCTGTATCCGTGTCGCGGATCGCGCGCAGCCAGGGAATCTGCCCGGTGAAGTCCCCGGGGGACCGGTGGGCCAGGTCGGGCCAGGGCACCAGCGGAGGAGTGGGAGACGCCACCGCGCGCACGAGCGCCGTGCGGCCGGACCGAAACGCGGGGCTTGCCACCTGAACCTCCATGAAGGGTGAAAGGAACGGACCGACCGTTGCCGCCCCGCCGCGATGGGCGGGACGGCACCGGTCAGGGCGGAGCGAGTGGGTCAGTGGACGCCGGTGGTGCAGGCGCCGCAGGTCGATCCGCAGCCGTCGTCGGTCAGCGTCTTCAGGGCGCCTGCGTCGCCGACCTCGACCAGCTCCACGTCCAGGTGGAACGCGTCCTTGGCCGTGGCCTTGGACTGGGCCTGGGTCATGCCCGGGTTGGGATTGGTGGCCATTGCAACTCCTTCTGCTGATTCGGTTTGTTCGGTGTGGTACTGGCCAGGGGCACGTGCCTGACGGCGCGCTTCCTGGCCTCCCCCTTCGGAAGCGCCGGAGAGGGAAGTCGTGGGCCGCGATGGCGGCGGTAGGGATCAGCCCGTGTCTCTGGGTGGTGCCGAGCGGCGCGGGGAGAGCCCGACACCGGTGCGGTCTTCACAGAGCCGGGCCCGACAGAGCGTCTGCCGGATGGTGCACCGGAGATAAGCCTCGGCAAGCCGGCCTGCGATCGGCTTTGCCACCGGGATGGCGGCCAGCTGCTGCAGCAGCACGAGCCTGCGGCGCTGCACGGCCCTCACCGCAGTACCCCCTCCGTGGTCGGTGGTTTTCACCGGAACGCCGGCGCAGGCATCGGTTAGGGCGGGCGCCGCATCGCGGCGGCGGTGCTCGCCTTGGTGCTGCGCGGCAGGTAGCAGCGTGCCGTTCACGCGACCGCCTCCACGGCGCCCGGCAGGAACGTAGTAGCCCGGGCCGTAGGCCCCGTTCTCTTCGAAGCGCAGGGACTTTTCCATCGTGAGGAACCGCAACGCTCGCTGGACGTGGTGGGGGAGGAGCCCGAACTCCTCGCCCAGCAGACCGGTCGGCAGTGCCGTCCCTGGCCGGTAGTGGCCAGCGCGGATCCGGTCGCGGACGGCACCCTGCAGGCCGCGGTCGCGTGGGTGCGGTTCCCGCGTGCGCAGCCGGACCGGCACACTCCCGGTGTGCAGCGCGATCTCGCCCAGGCTGTCCAGACGCAGCAGCCCCTGGTGCACATGCTTCTCCGGCAGCCCCAAGGCCAGGGCCAGCTGCTTGGTGCTCGGAAGAGGGGCACCGGGCGGGTGCATGGTGGTGACGTGCTGGTGCACGATGACGCAGGCCCGGTCCAGGATCCGCATGCTCTCCGGCCTCGTGGCAGCGGAGACACCGGCGGTCATGCCGAGGCCGCCGAGTACGCGGCAGGGGCAGGCCCTCTGGACCACTGCCCGGCCCACCCCGAGGCGACGGGGGAGCACGCGGACGCCCGCCCTGCGGCCGGCTCCGAAGTAGCGGCGGACGGAGCCGGGGCCAGGACCTCTCCTGCGACTTCCTCCGTCATCCAGGCCAGTCGGCGCAGAAGGCCAATGTCCAGGGTGTCGCGACGCAGCCGGTCCCGGACCTCGCGCAGGAGACCGCACGCCCGCGCCCGCGTCTCCTCGGTGAGACCGGTCTCGACGTGACGGGAGGCCCGGTCCGTTAGCGAGCGAAGGTCCACAGCCAGGCTGGCGGTCAGCGGGCGGACCTCGCCCAAGTCCACCGCATCGTCGAGGACACGATTGAGGGCGTCCCAGAGGCCGCTGTCTTCGCTGGTGATGTCTTCGAGCCGGGAGGCAGCGAGGGCACGTAGCAGACGCCAGGTCTTCGGCTCCGCCTCGGGCGGGGTCCGAAGGACGCCGCCTGGAATGCCCCTCCTCGGCCATGACGGCGGAGAGGGTAAGCAGGACTGCGGCGTGGGAATCGGAAGTGACGGACCCACGGAAACTCCTCGGACAGGGAATTGGATGTCAGTTGTCGATGCCGTGCGGGAAGACCGTCGGCTACCAGGGGCGGCGCGGGGCGCGGTGCGAGACCTCGTACGGGCGCACGATCTCCTGGCGCGTCTTGACCACCAGGTCAGGGCGGCCGCGAAGGATGACTCGCTTGACGGACCTGTCGAAGCCGGGCGAGAACATGTTGGTGATCTCGTAGGCCGTGCCATCGAGGACCAACCAGTCGCCGACCCGGATCTCCCGGGGGAACGCGTCCCGGACCTCTCCGGGCGGCGCACCGCGCACGGTGCGGGCGGCCACGCGGTCGTGCACGGGTTCCGGCTCGTAGTCCTCGAGCCCGGTCCAGTAGGGGTCGTCGCCGAAGTCGTTGTACGTCACGGGCGTTCGCTCCCTGCGGGCGCGGCCAGGGAGGGAGAGCTGGACGCCCGCTCAGAGACGGGATCCGTGATCAGCGCGCTCAGCGCCGGTTTCACGTCGCAAGGAAGCTGGAGAAGGTGACGGCCGTGGTCGTAGCGGACCCTCTCCCAGCCCCACGCGCGGGCGATGTGGTCCGCGAGCCAGCCGTCGATCACGTTGCAGCGCAGCCATTGCGGCGGGCGCGGGCGGCGTGCGAGCTGATCGGCGAGCCAGAGCGAGACCAGGCGGCCTGCGTGCCGGTGAACGGGGTCGGTGTAGAGCAGCAGCAGGCCGACGCTGCCCTCGGCGCACTCGGACGAGTTCCAGCCAGGGCCCGGACCGCTGGCGTCCAGCTCCCACATCGCGACGAGGCTCCCGGCCTCGAACAGACCGTGGAGATCGTCGCTGTGGTCACCGGCCCGCAGCGGCCGGATCAGGGCGATATCGCGTTCCTGGTCGACCGGCCGCCCGCACTCGGCCTCCCCGGCCCAGCGCCGGGACAGCGGGCTGCCCGCTTGGGGGTAGTCAGTGCGGTCGAGGGCCCGCACGCTGTATGGAGCGGTCACCGGCTTGCCTCCCGGTACGCGCCGCCGGCGGCTACCGGCATGTGCGCCAGAGCGTCCGGGCCGAGCCGCCTGCCCGCCGACTCGGACGCGCAGGCGGTGAACGCGTACGAGCCGTACAGCGGCTCGCGGCCGCCGACGGCGCGGAGCCCTTCGAGGGGGACGGCCGCGATGCCCGGACCGTCCACGTCCCAGTCGGCGGTGAGGGCGAGCAGCTGTTCCAGGGTTCGCGGCCGGTAGAGGATGCCCGCCTCGTGGTACAGCGCGACGAGGTCGGGGGTCGACTCGGGGTGGCTGTCGGCTGCCGCGTGGACGACGGACAGGACGCTGCCGTTGGGGACCCAGGACCGCAGCGTGTCCAGCAGGTGCCTGGCCTTGTCGTCATCGATCCACGGCAGGACCTCGTGCAGCAGGACCGCCACCGGCCTGCGCCGGTCGAGGCGTGCGATGGCCGGCTGGGCGAGCATGGCCTCGGTGAGGGTGATGTCGGCGTGCAGGCCCATCTCCTGGGGCGTCTCTTCGAACACGGTCCGGACGCGGGCCTGCACCATCGGGTCGCTGTCCACGTAGACGACACTGGCCTCGCGCTGGACTTCCTGCGCCGCATCGTGGACGTTGCGGCCGCGGCGACGGGGCAGCCCGCAGCCGAGGTCGAGGAACTGCACGAGCCCCTGCGAAGCGAGATGCCGGACGACGTGCTGTCCGTGGGCACGGGCAGCGGCAGTTGCCCGGTCAAGCCACGGCGCAACCGCGAGCAGCTGACGTCCCAGAGCCCGGTCTGCCGGATAGTTGTCCGTTCCGCCGGTGGCGTAGTCACACACCCGTGCCACCGCCGGCTTGGAGAAGTCCAGCTGTGGCAGCTCGGTACCGCGGGGTTCCGCCGCCGTCACGAGTCCAGCAGCATCCTCAGAAGGCACACGGTCCTGCCCGGCCGGCGGCGGCAGGGCGCGGTCGGGTGCCGCCGCCCCGGGAGCAAGGGCCTGCTGATGATCGCGCAGGTAGGCGCTGACGGTCTTGCCTTGACCATCGGACCTGGGAAAGGCGCTCCAGTAGTCGCAGAGCTTGGTGACGATGGACAGACCGCGCCCGCTCTCCGCGAGGCCCTGGGGCCGGGTGATCTTCGGGACGGGCGGGCTCGGATCGGAGTCCGCGACCTGGGCGATCAGCGCCTCGCCAGCAACGAACGTCAGGGATACCAGGATCTCGCCCCGTCCCGCCGCGTCCGGCTCGGCATGGGTGACAGCGTTGGCCGCCAGCTCGCTGCAGATCCTCACCGTGGAGTCGGTGAGGGACTCGCAGCCCCACCTGCCCAGTTGGTCCGAGACGAAGCGGCGGGTCTGCCTGACGGATTCCAGACGGCTGGGCAGGGCCACGCACGCCGAGACGGCGGCGGGAGAGTCCAGAGCCCGAAGCAGGTCACTTCGCGTGATCCGATGGGACATGGTCACCTCACCTCGTTCCATTCCGCGGACGTGTAGACCCCGCCAGGGAGTCGTATGCCGGTGCATCCGATGGCCGAACTACGGCCGTGGGAGTGGCCCTTGGGGCTACCGTTACGCTCAGCGAACCGCGTTTCACCCCGCGTGGGTATCCCGAAGCGCGGTCGGGGACGGGTAACGCGGGTAAAGATCGTTTCGTGGACAGGAGCGCTGCGTGCCGCGCGAACGGAACACGCGACTGGAAGGCGTACTCCAGGAAATCGGCTGGTCGCAGGTCGCGGCAGCCGCGCACGTTGTGCGCGTCGCCTCCGAGGTCGGAGCCACGGAACTGCAGTCCATCACGCGCTCCCACGTCAACCAGTGGATTCGCGGCGCGCATCCGGGGCCGACGGCGACCCGTATCTTGTGCGAGACGCTGTCGCGAGGACTGCTCGGCAAGGGGCTGAACCGCATCATCACGCCTGCCGATATCGGGCTCAACGACCCCGACGAACAGGCGGGTTCGATGCGTCCTCGAGGCGGCGACACCATCGCACAGCTCGTGGATCTCGGGGGGACCGACTTGGACCTGGAGCGCCGCCTGGCCCTCAAACGTGCCGCCTTCTCGCTCGCTGGAGTGAGCCTGCCGTCCACCGGGTGGTGGGAGGACTCCCTGACCGCCGCCCGTACACGGCGATCTCCGGCTGGCCGGACGGTCGGGCCGGACGACGTGGCCGCCGTACGGGAGATGACCCAGCTGCTGTCGCAGCGCGAGCAGCGGCGTGGGGGAGGAGACGGACGGTCCGCGCTGGTGGCCTACCTCCGCACGGACGTGGCCGCCTACCTCGGCAGCCGGTTCCCTGACGAGCGCATCCGGCAGGACATGTTCACGGCCGCCGGCGAGCTGGCCTACCTGGCAGGCTGGACAGCGTTCGACGCCTCCGAGCACGTGCTGGCCCAAAAGTGGCTCAGCCTGGCCCTGCAGTTGTCCGCCGAGGCCGACGACGCGCCGCTGGCAGGACACATCCTCCGCGCACAGGCCCACCAAACCCTCGACCTCGGCCACCCCACGCAGGCCCTCCAGCTGGCCGAGAACTCCGTCTCCCAGCGCCGCTACACCAACGCCAGCTCCCGCGAACGCTCCCTTCTCGGCGTCGTCCACGCTCGCACCCTGGCAGCCGCTGGCCACAAGCAGGAGGCCATCGCGGCCCTGCTGCGAGCCGAGGATGACCTGCGCAGCGCCCAAGCCGGTGACGACGAGCCCGCAAGGGTCTTCTTCTTCTCTGAGGCGTCCCTCGCCCACGAGACAGCCCGCACCATGCAAGCCCTCGGCGATCTCCAGGGCGCCGAGCGGGAGTTCCTGCGCAGCGTCCGTACCCGCCGGACCACCGCCTTCGCCCGCACCCACGCCGTCACCCTGGGCCTCCTGGGCGCGGTCCAGATACAGAGGGGCGCACTCGACGTGGCGTGCGCGACCTGGACGCAGGCCCTCGACGCCATGCAGGGAGTCCAGTCCGGACGCGCACTGGACACCGTCGTCCAGATGCGCCGTGCCTTGTCCCCATACAGAGGCCGAGGCGGCACCGTGCTGGCCCGCCTGGACGACCGCGCCCGCACCGTGATCAGCCGGGTACGCTGACCGAGCCGTCACACCACCGGTCCGAGCCGAGCCAATAGCCCAGCCGGTCCGGTAGTCCCAGGGGAGGAATGCGTGCACGACCCGATCACGATCGAGGCCATCGCCCATGTCGTCGGTGGCCACCAGACGCCTGCCGACGACTACCAGGGTGGAGTCGAATCGATCATCCGCATACGCCCGGACTTCCCGCTGGACACCCTGCGCGGACTCGGCGAGTTCTCCCACCTGATCGTGACCTGGCGCTTCCACCTGGGTTCTGACGCCGACCTGCACATCGGAGCCCGTAGCCCTCGCAACGACCCGACGTGGGAACCCACCGGTACCTTCGTGCACCGAAACCACCGACGTCCCAACCGCATGGCGACGTCCTTCCCCCGCCTGCTCAAGGTGGAAGGCCGGGACCTTCACGTCACCGACCTCGACGCCGTGGCTGGGACTCCGATCTACGACCTGGCCCCCTACTTCGAGGAGATGGGCCCCCGCGGCCCGGTCACCACTCCGGCCTGGTCGGCGGCAATGCTGGCGAACTACTGGGCTCCCGCGACGAATCGACCCGAGTGAGGCCTCGCCCTAGGGTGG
This sequence comes from Streptomyces sp. NPDC001941, assembly GCF_040296945.1. Classification (NCBI taxonomy): domain Bacteria; kingdom Bacillati; phylum Actinomycetota; class Actinomycetes; order Kitasatosporales; family Streptomycetaceae; genus Streptomyces; species Streptomyces sp. NPDC001941. The sequence continues at coordinate 74,712 of NZ_JBEOYE010000031.1, forward strand.
CGCTGACACGTCCACATCGTCAGGCGGACATCCTGGGGTCCCACTCGGGCGCGTGCGCAATCTCAGCCTCGGAGAGTCGACGGTCAGGACGCCGGGTCATGTCCCTTGGAGTGGTGTAGCCGGGGTTTCGGTGTCCTGGGGATAGATCTTGTCCATGCTGCCTTCGGGGGGATAGCGGCGTGGGAAGGCGATCCACTCGTCGTGCATCTCGACGAGGACCGCGGTGGTCAGTCGTTCGAGGGCGTCGGGGTTGGGGAAGATCTGGACGACGTCGGTGCGACGCTTGATCTCGCGGTTCAGCCGTTCCAGCGGGTTGGTCGACTGGATCTTCTCCCAGTGTCGTTCCGGGAAGTCCGCGAAAGCGGTCAGGTCCTCCTTCGCTTCCAGCAGCATCTCGCTGACCTTGGGGAATTGCCGGGCGAGCATGTCCGCGACTGCGTCCAGCTGGGTGCGGACCAGGTCTGCGGTGGGCTGGGCGAAGATGGTACGGATCGTCGCGGCGACCAGCTCTGCGGAGTCTTTGGGGATCACCGCGAACGTATTGCGCAGGAAGTGAACGCGGCATCGCTGGTAGCCGGCGCCGAGCATGACCTTGCGGACAGCTTTGACCAGGCCCGCGTGGTGGTCGGCGATGACCAGGCGGACTCCGCTCAGGCCGCGTCCGCGTAGTGAGCGCAGGAAGTCGGTCCAGAACACTTCGGTCTCGCTGTCGCCGACCATGAGTCCGAGGACTTCGCGGCCGCCATCCTCGGTGATGCCTGTGGCGATGACTACGGCCTGGGAGACGATCTGGTGCTGGACGCGGGCCTTGCAGTACGTCGCGTCCAGGTAGATGTAGGGGAATCGGATGTGGTCCAGGGGCCGGGTGCGGAACACGCTCAGTTCGCTGTCAAGGTCCTGGCAGATGCGGGAGACCTCGGACTTGGAGATCCCGGTGTCCCCGCCAAGGGCCTTGACCAGGTCATCGACGCTGCGGGTGGACACGCCGTGCACGTATGCCTCCATGATCACGGCGTAGAGCGCCTGATCGATACGGCGCCGGCGCTCCAGCAGCGAGGGGAAGAACGACCCGGTGCGGACCTTGGGGATCGCCAGGTCCAAGTCCCCCGCCTGCGTGGTCAGAACCTTCTCGCGGTGCCCGTTGCGCCAGGTCATGCGGGTCTCGGTGTGCTCACCGGGCTCAGCGCCGATGCGGGCGGTCGCCTCGGCCTCGATCAGTTCCTGCAGGATCCGCTGGGCCAGGACCCGGACCAACTCGATTCCGTCCGCCGTACGCAGTGACTCCAGCAGCCGGAGTAAGTCATGCTGGGACAAGGCCATCGCGCCACCTCTCAACGAGCGTCACTACTCGCAGAGTTGCGCGATGGCCGCCCTATGACCAGGGGCTATACCGAGATCGCTGCTACACCACTCCAAGGGACATGGCCGGCATTCGTGGCGTGGCGTGGTACCGGTGCCTGAACCGGTTGGGGACCAGTGCCCGTGCCCCCATGGGGGGCGCCGACCTGACGGCCTACAAGACGTGACCGCACCGAGCGGATCAGCAGAGGACCGACAGGCCGCCGTGCGACGAGCTGAGAGCCATCCGCCGACAGCCGCGGTCACTGGCCACATGAGCCGTGGCCGGGGTACCGCCAAATGGGGCGCGGTCCCTGCTGGAGGGCCCGCGCCCCTCGTGTCCACTCTGGGCCCGATCCGGTGGAGTAGCCGGGAGGGCCGGCAGCAGAGCCCTTCGATGCCTGGGGGAGTTGCCGCGCAGTCCAAGACGCCGGCCTCCAGTGCACTCGTGGACTCGCCTACTGGAAGGGGTGGAGTGTGCTTCGTCTGGCAGCGAGTGTCACTGCTCGGCCCTAAGCTCCCAAGGCAGGAGAAGGGGGAGTCCGTGCGCGACAGCATGCTGACAGCCGACGTACCACTCGGGCCGTTCGAGGGCACAAAGATCACCGTCTACTCGGCGAAGGCCAAGAACGCCAGACTGCATTTTCGTAGGGAATGCGGCCAGCTCCGCACAGCCAACGTGACGACGGCCGAGGTCCCGTTGAACGCGGACGTGGTGGAGAGGCTCTGCTCCGGTTGCGCGGAGTGGGGCCCGAGAGTCCGGCCGTCATCCGGACTGGGCATCTTCATGCACGCGCTCGGCGGCGCGGGACTGCTCCACCAGCTGCAGGCCTATGCGGAGCCGGACGAGGACGTGTACTGGTCCCAGGACGAGGTGCGGGCTGCAGCCGAGCTCCTGCACTCGAAAAGGGGTGCTCCGGACGAGGATGAGGAGGACGACGGGCGGTGGGAAGCGCGCAGGGAGGCCGAAGAGCTGCAGGAGCAGGTCTTGTCCCACTGGCGGCACGCAGCCCAGAGCCTTCACCGGGCGCAGGCTCCCATCGCCCACTTTCCTTGGTTGACCGACTGGGCGCAGCCGCAGGTGTCGGCGAAGGAGAGCTACCTCGAGGTTCTGCGTGCAGAGGCGGCCCTCTTCGTGGAGCCGTCGGGTCTCGTCATTGCCGCTGCGGCGGCGACGCTGGAGAAGCCCTCGCTGCCGACCGATGATCCTGCCTTCGCCGTGCTCGGCAACAGCAGCCGGATCTCCACAGGCCTGAACGCGCTGTGGCGCAGCTGGCAGTACTCGGCGGAGCGGGGCTGGGAAGGGCCGGAATCGCGGTCGATCAGCCGCTATGACCTCGTGCACGGCATCAGGCCCAACAAGAAGGGCCACGCGGAAGCTCTGGAAGGAGCCGCCCGCCTGATCCAGTCCTGGGAGGACAAAGCCTGCGCCGCCGCTGCGGCGACGGATTCGACACCAACCGTGTGGGTCACGGCGCGCTTGCCGGAAGATGCGGAGGAGCCTTCACGCGGCGGTGCACCAGATGCCCTGGACAGCCTGGATCGGTGGACCCTCGGCGTGATGGTGACGTGGACAGTGACCGCCGACTGGAGTCGGCGCACCCTGACGCTGAGAGTCCCGGCCCTCGTCGCCGACAGACTCCTTGCCCCCTCGAGCAGCCTCACGTGCGAGCCGGGCGGTTCCGAAGCCGTGGCTACTGAGGCGGGCCCCCAAGGACAGCAGGACTCCGTCCGGCCCGGGGTCTTCGACGACACCCCTGTGTTCGACCGCCAGCCCGTTACCCCGGCTCACCTCCGTGCGCTGCGGAACTTCTCGTACGCTGCCGACCAGGTCTACATCGTCTTCTCGACGAGCGGGGGAGCGGAGGTTCTCCCTCTCGAGGTCATTGAGAGGCGACTCGCCAAGGGCTGGCTCGGCGTCATCGTCGCCGGCGCCTTGGACCTCCCCGAGAGCGTGATCAGTCCGTGGACCAAGGAGGTCCTCCCCGCGCCAGAGGCTGACGATGACCTGTCCTCGGGCCACGGCGGTGCACGGCAGGATGGTCACTTCGGTGCCGACCTGGGCCTTGCGGCCGGGGCTCGGGATGTTGCCCGCCGGACGTATCGGGAGCGTGACAAGGAACATAATCTGCGCCTGCTCGCCATGGCGCGTGGTGTTCCCGACTTGCGGACCCTCGACACTGGCCGCTCCAGTACGCTGCCCGTCGCGGTGTGGGAGGGTCTGCTCGCGCCTGCCCCCTTGGACCTCACGCCGTTCCGGCCACCCAGCGCCGACCGCTGGCGTAGCGGCAGTAGCCTTCCCCTGGGCATCCTGGGGCAGGCGCAGATCTACGCCGCGAACGCGGATCCCAAGTTCGAAGGCAAGGGTCACTCACCCCTCTGCAGGCATACACGGGATCGAGGCCTCGCGGCGAGCGATGACCTCCTCACCGTGGCCGACCTGCTGGCCCGTGACGACTGGGACTGGTGCAGCAAGTGCGGCGGCTACGCCATACGCCGGCTGACCGACACCCAGCTGTCCTACTACCGCGCTGCTCACCGACTGCACGACATCGCAGGGCAGCTCGACGACGAGCGTACACACCGTGTACCTGTCGATCCGGATGCCCTGATCAAGCAGCTGGAGGAGCTTGCGGCTTGGGAGCCCGGCGGGCACGAGGGTTGCGACTGGGACGGCTCCTGGCGTTGGTATGAGGTCATTCGCGACCTGCGACGCCGAGCCGAACGGAAGCGCCACGTCGCTTCCTGAGCCGCATTCCCCCCGGTGGCCGTCTGCGACGGCTGGTGGACTTGAGGGGCATGTGGTGCCCCTTGGGGACCAGTTGGGGACCAGCGCCTACGTAGATGGGCGCACAGCATGTATGGATGTGCACGCTGTGCGCCCTCAAATTATTCTGTATGTCGTGATTTTTCCTCTGACTCCTCGATCTGGGGGTCAAGGGGTCGCAGGTTCAAATCCTGTCGTCCCGACTGGAGACAGTCGCAGACCGAGGGGCTGCACCGGAGGAATCCGGTGCGGCCCCTCGGGCGTTGGCGCACCCTGTCCGGGCGTTGGCGCGAGCCCGCGGGACGGTCGGCGCGGGAAGGTCAGCCGGGGAAGGCTAGCCCGGGAAGGTCAGCTCCCCGTCGGCGGGCGGTGCGAAGTGGCGGGCCACCTCGGCCTCGGTGACCCCGGAGAGCGTCGACGGGGACCAGCGCGGGGTGCGGTCCTTGTCGATGATCTGGGCGCGCACGCCCTCCACCAGGTCCGGTGAGGACAGCGCCGCGCACGACACCCGGTACTCCTGGACCAGTACCTCTTCGAGGGTGGTCAGGCGGGCGGCGCGGCGGAGGGCGGCGAGGGTGACCTTCAGGGAGGTGGGGGAGCGGGTGAGGAGCGTGTCCGCCGCCTCCTTCGCCTCCGGGACGCCGCTGTCCGTCAGGCGGGCGACGACCTCCTCGACCGTGCCGGCCGTGTAACAGGTGTCCAACCAGGCCCGCTGGGCGGCCAGTTCGGACGGGGGAGCGGGGCGGGCGTGGCTGGCGAGCGCCTGTGCCGCCGGGGCGTCCGCCAGGTCCGCGAGCAGGGCCGGGAGGCGGTCCGAGGGTACGAAGTGGTCGGCCAGGCCCGCCGCCAGCGCGTCGCCCGCTCCCACCGCGAGGCCGGTCAGCGCCAGGTGGGTGCCCAGGTGGCCGGGGCCGCGGGAGAGCAGGTACGTGCCGCCGACGTCCGGGACGAAGCCGATGCCCGTCTCCGGCATGGCGACCCGGGAGCGCTCGGTGACCACGCGCACCGAACCGTGCGCCGACACCCCGACGCCGCCGCCCATCACGATGCCGTCCATCACCGCCACGTACGGCTTGGGGTAGCGCGCGATACGGGCGTTGAGCCGGTACTCGTCGAACCAGAACGCCGCCGAGGCCGCACCGCCGCCCGCCTTCACGTCGTCGTGGATGCCCCGGATGTCCCCGCCCGCGCACAGGCCCCGCTCGCCCGCGCCCGTGATCACCACGGTCTCCACCGCCGGGTCGTGCTCCCAGACGTCCAGGGCTTCGGCGATGAGCCGGACCATGGTGTGGTCCAGGGCGTTGAGGGCGCGCGGGCGGTTGAGGACCAGGCGGCCCGCCCGCCCCTCGGTGGTCGCGAGGACGGGGGCGGTGTCGTTCATGTGGCTTCCTTCTCGCGGGTTGGTGCTGGTGCTGGTGCTCGGGCCGGGGCCGGTCGTGGGCCCGGGTGCCTCCAGTGTGCGCCCCGTTGTCAGTGGGGCTGTCTAGTCTGGATCCGTCGTCGCAGGTCCGTCGGGCGCAGGCCGGTCGGGCGTGGGTCCGTGTGGCGCGGATCCGTTGCGGCCGGACCGGGAGGAGGTGCGGCATGGCGTTCGAAGCGGCCACGGGGGACGGGCCGGTGGAGTCGGGGGAGCGGCGTGCCGCCGAGGTGCGGGTCGCCTTCGCCGGACTGCTCCAGATACGCCGCCTCACCAACTCCGGTGCGGCACGGCCCGAGTCGGTGCCCGCCGCGTGGGAGCGGGCCCGGCCGGTGCGCGCCGTGGCGCTGGCCCTGGAGGCCGCCGGGGTGGCCGCCTCCGCCGTGGACGCGGCCGGGGAGCGGACCGCCGTCGGCTACCGGGTGGCGGCGGAGGAGGGTGGGGCGGGCGTCCGGGTGGAGTGGACCGGGCCGCGGGGCGGCGGCGCGGCCCAGGACGAGGAGAGGGCGCTCGGGGAGTGCGCCCGGATCCTGGTGGAACTGGGCTGGGACGCGCTCGTGTACCGGGGGCCGCGCGGTCGGCGGTTCGTCGAGGTCCGCTAGGAGGTCGGCTGGGGAACGGGCCGGATGAGGGGGGTCAGGCGATCGACGCCGAGACGATCGCCGCCACCGCGAGGTTGCAGGACGCGCTCACCCACACCGCCGGGTGCGGCTCCTGCTCCACCAGCGTGGCGCCCAGCTTCCCCGGGGTGACCAGGTCGATCACCAGGAAGGCGAGGGCCATCAGGACCAGGCCGAGCACGCCGAACGCGGCCGTGGAGGCGAGGCCCTTGCCGAAGTCGTCGTACGTCGTCCAGATGGAGGTGAACACGATGCCGCCGATGCCGAGCAGCGCCGAACTGAGGAGCACCGAGGCGTTGCGGTTGCGCTCCTGCCAGATCTGGCGGCCCAGCTTGCCCGGGGTGAGCAGGTCCACCAGGAAGAAGCCGAGGAGGAGCAGCACCACGCCGAGAGCGCCGTACGCGGTGGCCCGGCCGAGGCCGTTGACGATGTCGCTCATGGGGATGCCCGCTCCGTGTCTGCTGGTGATCGTGAATGATCGCGGTCAAGGAGAGGCAAAATGTAGCGCACGCGTGTACGGGCGCGGGGCGGGGGCCCTTTCCGGCCATCCGGCGCCCCGGTCCACCCGGCCCGCCGCCACCCGCACGGGGCCAACTGGCGGGCGGGCGGCCGGGGTCGGGGCGGTCGGGGTCGGGCCGCCGGTTCCTCAGACCCCCGGCGGCAGGTCCTTGGCCCGGGCGCGCACCCGGAACGCGGTGATGACCTCCACCACGCCCAGCGCCACCAGCCAGCAGCCGCCGACCAGCGTGAGCACCGTGGCCGACTCGAACGGCGAGGTGATCAGCACGATTCCGGCCAGCGCGCTGAGCACGCCGAGGAGCACCTGCCAGCCGCGCGCGGGCATCCCCGGGTCCGAGGCCGCCGCGATGGTCTGGGTGATCCCGCGGAACAGCCAGCCGATGCCGATCCACAGGGCGAGCAGCAGGATCGACTGCATGGCGCCGCGGAAGCAGAACAGGCCGAGCAGGATCGACAGCGCGCCGCTGATGAACGCCATCACGCGCATCGCCGTCGACACGTGCGTGCCGAACGCGGCCACCAGCTGGAGCACTCCGCTGAAGAGCAGGTACAGACCGAAGAGCACGCCCGCGGCGAGCAGGGACGCGCCCGGCCAGGCGAGCACCAGCACGCCCAGGAGCAGCGCGGCGACCCCGGCCGCGAGCACCGCCTGCCAGGCGCTCTTCGCGAGGACGCCGAGGGGGCCCTGCGGCGGGCGCTCCGCGCCGTCGTCGGGACGCGACCAGCCCTGGTGCCCGGTGGCCCGAGGGCCGGGGGACGGCGGGGGAGGAGCCTGGTCCGGATGCGGGGGCGGGGGCATTTCGCTCATGGCGGCATCGTCGGACGCGGCGCCGGGCCCCGCCACCGGAGCCGGGCACGCGGCCACCCGGGCCCGCCCCGTCCCCGTACTCACCCCGCACTCGCCCCGCCCCGTCCTCGCCCCCTCCCCGTACCCACCCCGTCCTCGTCCCCTTCCCCCGGGCTCGCCTCGCCGCCGTGACCGATCCGTCCGACCATGGAGGGCATGACCTGCATCAACCGGCGTGACCTCGGACTCCTGGCCCTGCGAGTCGGCACCGGTGCCGTCCTCATGGCGCACGGCACCCAGAAGCTCTTCGGCTGGTTCGGCGGCGGAGGGCTCGACGGCACCGCGAAGGCCATGGAGGCCATGGGCTTCCGCCCCGGCAAGCAGAGCGCGCTGGCCGCCGGGCTCGGCGAGGCGGGCGGCGGCGCCCTGCTGGCCCTCGGCCTGGCCACCCCCGCGGCCGGCGCGGCGGCGGCCGGAGCGATGGCGGGCGCGGTCGCGGTGCACGCCCCGGCCGGCTTCTTCGCCCAGTCCGGCGGCTACGAGTACCCGGCGTTCCTCGGCTTCACCGCGGCGGCCCTGGGCCTGGCCGGAGCGGGGCGCTACTCGCTCGACCACGCAGGTGGACACGTCCTGGACGCGGACTGGACGGTCCCGGTGGCCTTCCTGGGCAGCGCCCTGGCCGCCGCCGCGGTCGTCGGCAAGCGGGCCAGGGACCGCGCGGACGAGGACGCGGCGTAGGCCCGTACCCTGGCAGGCGTCGGCGCGTACCCCGCACGGGGGCGCGACCCCTTTCACCCCAGCGGGAGTGTGACGCCGTGCTGCGCACCATGTTCAAGTCCAAGATCCACCGGGCCACCGTGACCCAGGCCGACCTGCACTACGTCGGCTCGGTCACCGTCGACCGGGACCTGATGGACGCCGCCGACCTGCTGCCCGGCGAGCTGGTCCACATCGTCGACGTCGACAACGGCGCGCGTCTGGAGACGTACGTCATCGAGGGCGAGCGCGGCTCCGGCGTCATCGGGATCAACGGCGCCGCGGCCCACCTCGTGCACCCCGGCGACCTGGTGATCCTCATCAGCTACGCCCAGGTCGAGGACGCAGAGGCGCGCGCCCTGGTGCCGAGCGTCGTGCACGTCGACGCCGCCAACCGCATCGTCGCGCTCGGCAGCGACGCCTCGCAGCCGGTGCCCGGCAGCGACACCACGCGCGGTCCGGGCGCCGTCCCGGCCGCGCGGCCGGGGGCCGTGCGGGTCTGAGGCGGCGTCCGCCCGCACCGCAGGAACCGTAGGAACAGCCGGAACGACCAGGGAAGCAGAGGCACATGACCCAGCTCGACATCCGCGACGACCGGGCGGCGGGACGCCTGGAGGCGTACGAGGACGGCACCTTCGTGGGCGTGATCGTCTACTTCGTCCTCGCCGAGGGGCCGCACGCGCTGGTCGCCGTGCACACCGTGGTCGAGGACGGGCACGAGGGGAAGGGCATCGCGGGGTCGCTGGTGCGGGAGTTCTACGCCACCGCCGCCCGCGAGGGCGTCCCCGTGGTGCCGCTCTGCCCGTACGCCGCCGCGTGGGCCCGGAAGCACCCTGACGAGGCGCCCGCCGCGCCCGACGAGGTGGTCGAGGCGGCCAAGGCCCAGCTGAAGGCCACGCCCGAGCTCTGGTGAAGCCCGAGTCCGAGCGCGGGGCCCCGAGCCCCGGGACGGCGCGCCGCGTGTGGCGCGTGCGCCGAACGGGTGAACGCGTGACGGCGGGCGTACGGGCCCGGAGTTCCGGCGCTCAAGGCGGTGGCCCGGGGGTCCGGCGGGTCCGCGAGGTGTGACCTCGGCGGGCGCGGGCAGCCGCCAGGGGAGACCGTGGAGGAGCACGGTCCGTACAGCCCAGGAGGTCATCGTGACCGAGCCGTATCCCGACCCCGCGACGCCCCCGGTCCCGCTGCCGGGACCGCCCCCGGACCCGGGGGGCCCGCCGAGGCCCTTCCCGGACCCGGTGCCGCCGCCGCAGCCCCCGCCGGGCCCCGCGCCCGACCCGGTGCCGCGTCCGCCGGGCGAGCCGGACCCCGCTCCGGAGCCCGCGCCCGGTCCCGCCGGGGTGTGAGCTCCGCCGGGGCCGCGGACGTGAGCCGCATGAACGCGTGAGTCCCGAGGGCGCACGCGAGGGGCCCGGGGCGTCGTGCCCCGGGCCCCTCGCGCGACGTCCGGCTCAGCCGTCCGTCCGCACCTCCGAGCGGTCGCCGCCCCACAGCGTGTGGAACGCGCCCTCGCGGTCCGTCCTGCGGTAGGTGTGCGCCCCGAAGAAGTCCCGCTGGCCCTGGGTCAGCGCGGCCGGGAGGCGCGCCGCCCGCAGCGCGTCGTAGTAGGCCAGGGACGCGGCGAAGCCCGGGACCGGGACGCCCTGGCGGGCCGCCGTCGCGACCACCTCGCGCCAGTCGTCCTGCGCCGCGCCGATCTCCTCGCCGAACTCCTTGTCGGCCAGCAGGCTCAGCAGGCCGGGCTGCGCCGCGTACGCGCCCCGGATCCGGTCCAGGAAGGCCGCCCGGATGATGCAGCCCGCGCGCCACAGCGAGGCCACCGCGGCCAGGTCCACGTCCCAGTCGTACTCCTCGCTGCCCGCGCGGATCTGGTGGAAGCCCTGGGTGTAGGAGACGACCTTGGACGCGTACAGCGCCTGCTCGACCCGCGCCGCGAACGCCTCCGCCTCGGCCGGCTCCAGCGGCCGCGGCGAGGGACCGGGCAGGCCCGCCGAGACCTCGCGCAGGTCCGCGTGGCCCGAGACCGAGCGGGCGAACACGGCCTCGGCGATCCCCGACACCGGTACGCCCAGGTCGAGGGCGATCTGCACGGTCCAGCGGCCGGTGCCCTTCTGCTCGGCCCGGTCCACCACCACGTCCACGAACGGCTCGCCGGTGGCCGCGTCCGTGTGGGCCAGGACCTCCGCCGTGATCTCGATGAGGTACGAGTCCAGGCGCCCGGTGTTCCAGGACCTGAAGGTCTCGGCGATCTTCGCCGGGGAGTAGCCCGCCACCGAGCGCAGCAGGTGGTACGCCTCCGCGATCAGCTGCATGTCGGCGTACTCGATGCCGTTGTGCACCATCTTCACGAAGTGTCCGGCGCCGTCCGGGCCCATGTGGCTCACGCACGGCGTGCCGTCGGGCGCCTTCGCGGCGATGCGCTCAAGGAGCGGGCCGAGCGACGCGTACGACTCGGCCGAGCCGCCCGGCATGATGCTCGGGCCGTGCAGCGCGCCCTCCTCGCCGCCCGAGATGCCGACGCCCACGAAGTGGATGCCCTTCTCGCGCAGCCGGCTCTCGCGGCGGCGGGTGTCCTCGAAGTGGGCGTTGCCGCCGTCGATGATGACGTCGCCCTCCTCCAGGAGCGGGGCGAACTCGTCGATCACCGCGTCCGTCGGCTCTCCCGCCTTCACCATGATCACCAGGCGGCGCGGGCGCTCCAGCGCCTCGACGAACTCCCGGGCGGACTCGGCGGGGACGAACGAGCCCTCGTCGCCGAACTCCTCGACCAGGGCCCGGGTCCTGGCCGCCGTCCGGTTGTGGACGGCGACGGTGAGGCCGTTGCGGGCGAAGTTGCGCGCGAGATTGCGCCCCATGACCGCGAGTCCGGTGACGCCGATCTGGGCAGTGCCGCTCATGCTGTGCTCCTGACTTCGAATATTCCAGGGACGCGTGCTCCCCATGGTGGGCCAAGTCCGCCGGTCGGCGCATGATTACCGCCCCAGGGTGCGTCGCGCGCCACTCGGCGCCCCCGTGTGACCCCTTGTCATGGCCGGTTCGCAGCCCCTAGGTTGGGCGGCTGCCGAGGCGCTCGCACCCCAGGGGGACCCCATGGCCGCCAGCGGAAGACACCGCCGTTACCAGCCGAGCCGGATCAACCGTGCCTCCCTCACCGTCACCGCCGGTGGCGCCGGGATGGCCCTCCCGCTGATCGGCGCGGGCACCGCCCACGCGGCGACGGTGAACACCTGGGAGAAGGTCGCCGCCTGCGAGTCGACCAACAACTGGCACATCAACACCGGCAACGGCTACTACGGCGGGCTGCAGTTCTCGCAGTCCACCTGGGAGGCCTACGGCGGGCGGCGCTTCGCGGCCCGCGCCGACCTGGCCTCCAAGGGCCAGCAGATATCCGTGGCCGAGAAGGTCCTCAAGGGCCAGGGGCCGGGCGCCTGGCCGGTCTGCGGCCCGCGCGCCGGGCTCAGCCGGGGCGGCCCGGCACCGGACGTGAGCACCGGGACCCCGCGCACGTCCAAGCCGGCGGCCAAGAAGGCGGCGGCCCCGAAGAAGCCCGTGGTGGAGAAGGCGTCCGCGCCGGCCACCCCGACGACGGTGCCCACCAAGCGCGAGATGTACACCGTGGCGCACGGCGACTCGCTCTCGAAGATCGCCTCCCACGAGCACGTCCAGGGCGGCTGGCCCAAGCTGTACTCCGCCAACCGCGCGGTCATCGGCGCCGATCCCGACCTGATCCTGCCGGGCCAGCGCCTCACCCTGCGCACCGCCGAGGCCCGCCCGACGCCGAAGCCGGCCACGACCAAGCCGCCGACGGCCGCCCCGAGGCCGAAGCCCGTGCAGGGCAAGCCGGCGCCCGTGCAGACCAAGCCCAGGCCCGTGCAGACCAGGCCGGTCCAGGCAAAGCCGGTCGCCACGAAGCCCAAGCCGGCGGCGCAGCCGCGCACGCACTTCAGCGCGCCGGTCTCGGCGAGTCCCAGCACCCCGTACCACAAGGCCGGTTCGTCCTGGGCCAGCGGCTACCACACGGGCGTCGACTTCCCGGTGCCCACCGGCACCTCGGTGAAGGCCGTCGCCGCCGGGCGCGTCGTCTCGGCGGGCTGGGCGGGCAGTTACGGCTACCAGGTCGTCATCCGGCACGACGACGGCAAGTACAGCCAGTACGCGCACCTGTCGGCGCTCAACGTCAAGGACGGCCAGCGGGTCAACGGCGGTCAGCGGATAGCGCGTTCAGGATCGACCGGCAACAGCACCGGGCCGCACCTGCACTTCGAGGTCCGCACCGGACCCGGCTACGGCTCCGACGTCGACCCCCTCGCCTACCTGCGCGCCCACGGCGTCTCCGTCTGAGACCGGGGCCGCGCCGGCCGGTGCCAGCCGGTCGGCGGTGAGCAGGATGAGGCCGCCCGCCGCCACGACCGCGCAGCCCAGGGCGAGCAGGGTGCCCGTCAGGCCGTACCGGAAGTCCTCGTCGAAGAGGGTGAGGCCGACGGCGGCGGCGACCACCGGGTTGACCACGGTGACCGTGGCCAGCGGCGCGGTCAGTCCGGCGCCGCGGTAGGAGGCCTGGGAGAGCAGCAGCCCGCACAGGGCGAAGCCCGCGACGGCCAGCAGCGCGGGCCAGCGCTGGAGCGCCACGGCGGGCGAGAAGCCGGTGGCGACGGTCTTGGTGAAGACGGAGGCGACGCCGAAGGCGATGCCCGCGGCGCCGGCCAGCGCCACGGCCCGTACCACCGGGCCGTGCAGCCGGAGCGCGGTGAGGAAGAGGACGGCCACGGCGCCCGCCGCGACGACGGCGAGCACCAGCAGTGCGCCGCCGGGCACCGCGGTGGCGTCGGACCCGCCGGTCAGCGTGAGCAGACCGGCCAGTCCGGCGGTCGCCATGAGCGCCCCGCGCCAGGCGGTGGCCCCGGCCCGGCGGCCCAGGAACAGGGCCGCCGTGGGCAGCGCGAACACGATGGTCAGCGCGCCCAGCGGCTGCACCAGGCTCAGCGGCCCCCAGGCGAGGGCCGCCACGTGCAGCACCGCACCCGCCCCGTTGAGTAGCACGGACAGCCACCACGCCGCGCTGTGCAGCGGGGCGTAGGCGCGGTCGGGGGCGGCCGCCGCGACGCGCTCCTGGACGACGGCCCCGGCCGCGTAGGCGACGGCGGAGACCAGCGAGAGGAGCACGGACAGGACGAGGGGGCTCATGGCTCCCACGATGGCGTGCCGGGGCGATCATGTCGTCGTCCTTGAGCACGCGATCGGGGGTACTGCCGTCGTAGTACTCCGGTACCACGACGGGTGTGCGCTCCTGCTCAGGACGAGTGGAACGCGACCTTCCCGCTGCCCAGGCCGTAGCGGGCGCCGAGGACGACGGCGCCCCGGAAGGCCGGGTCGGCGGCGAGCAGGCGTCTGGTGCGGCCGATGTGGAGGCGCACGCTGTTCTCCGTCCAGTCGCCGGGCAGCGGCCGGGCGGCGCGCACGGACGGCGCCAGCTGTTCCACGACGCGTTGCAGGTGGCCGGGGGCGGGCGCCCCGGTCCGCACGTGTTCCACGGCGGCGGCGATCGCCCCGCAGCGCTCGTGGCCGAGGACGACCACGAGGCGCACCCCGAGCTCGCTGACGCCGAACTGCAGGCTGCCCAGGACCGCTTCGTCAAGCGCCTGCCCGGCGGAGCGGACGGTGAGCAGGTCGCCCAGGCCCTGGTCGAAGACGAGCTCGGGCGGGACGCGCGAGTCGACGCAGCCCAGGACCACGGCGAACGGGTGCTGGGAGACCGCGAGCCGGGCCCGGTGGACCGCGTCCTCGCGCGGGCGCAGCGAGCGCAGGGAGGCGAACCGGGCGTTGCCCGCGCGCAGTTCGTCCAGGGCGCGGGCGGGAGTGCGGGGCCGCGCCGGCGGACGCGCGGGGGACGGCGCGGCGGACGGAGCGGAGGAGGGGACGGGCGAGGGGGAGGGGACGGGGGTGAGGGACGGGACGCGGGGGGACGGTGTGGGACGGGGACGGGTGGCCGCGGTGGCCCGCGCTGCGGGGACGGCGGCGGTCATGGCGGCGGCGGTGAGTGTGAGCACCGCCGCTCTTCGGTCGTGAGGGGTCACCAGGCCATGGTGAACGGGCAGGATGGTGCGAAACGCCGCTGTTTCCCCAGGAGTGATCAGAACGTAATGGGGCGAATGGTGAACAACCCGGGAAATCGACCGCAGCCCCCGGGAGTGTCGGCAACGGCCCCGAACCGGGGCGAGGATGGGAAAAGGGTACGCGTGGACCTGACCGAAGCCGGATCGGTGGGCGGCTTCTTCGCCCTGCGCACCGACGCCCCCGACGGCGCCCGCGGCGTCCCGCTCGCCCGGCTCTACGCGGGCGACACCGCCCCGCTGACCGCCCGCGTCGACCGCGTCGCCGCCCGGCTCGCCGCCCCCGAGCGCCGGGTCGCCGCCTCCATCGCCCACCTCGGCCTGGCCGCCCGGCTCTGGTCCACCGCCCTCGGACCGGCCGTCCTGCACGGGCGGTTCCCGGCCCTCGGCCCCGGGGAGCTGCACTGGGACGGGGAGCGCAGCTCGCCCGACGACCTGTGGTGGTCGGGCACCGCGACCCGCCCCGCCACCGCCGCCGACCTCCACGAGGCCGTCGTCGAGGCCCATCTCGACCCGCTGGCCCGGGCGTTCGCCCGCGACGGCCGCGTCGCGCGCGGCCTGCTGCGCGGCAACGAGGGCTCCGCGCTCGCCGGGGCCGTCCGCGAACTGACCCGCTGGGCGCGGCGCGAGGACCGCCCCGAGGCCGCCCGGCGCGCCTGGGAGCTGGCCGATGCGCTCTTCGCGACACGCGAGCTGACCGGCACGGTCTCGGGACCGGACCGACGCCGGCGCACCTGCTGCCTCTACTACCGCTGCCCCGGCGGGGGCCTGTGCGGCGACTGCGTCTTCGACCGCCCGCCGCACCGGGGGTCTTCCGCCCGCGCCGCTTCCGGGTGACCATCGTGGCGTGAAGGTCGGACTGCTCACGCGCGAGTACCCGCCGGACGTCTACGGCGGAGCCGGTGTCCACGTCGAGTTCCTGGCACGGGAGTTACGGGCCCTGGCCGACGTGGAAGTGCACTGCTGGGGCGAACGCCCGGGCGGCGAGGGGGTGGTGGGGCACCGCCCCGCGCCCGCGCTCGACGACGCCGGCGACGCCCTGCGCGCCTTCTCCGTCGACCTGTCGATGGCCGCCGCGCTCGCGGGGCGCGAACTGGTCCACTCCCACACCTGGTACGCCAACCTCGCCGGACACCTCGCCAAGCTCCAGTACGGCGTCCCGCACGTCGTCACCACCCACTCCCTGGAGCCGCTGCGCCCCTGGAAGGCCGAGCAGCTCGGCGGCGGGTACGCGCTCTCCGGCTGGGCCGAGCGCACCGCGCTGGAGGCCGCCGACGCGGTCATCGCGGTCTCCCGGGGCATGCGCGCCGACGTGCTCTCCTGCTACCCGGCCCTGGACCCCGACCGGGTGCACGTCGTCCACAACGGCATCGACACCGCCCTGTACCGCCCCGACCCGGGCACCGACGTCCTGCACCGCCTCGGCGTCGGCACGGAGCGCCCCTACGTCCTCTTCGTCGGCCGGATCACCCGCCAGAAGGGCGTCCCGCACCTGCTGCGCGCCGCCCGCGCGCTGGACCCCGAGGCCCAGCTGGTGCTGTGCGCGGGCGCGCCCGACACCCCCGAGATCGAGCGGGAGTTCACCGCCCTGGTGGCCGAACTGCGCGCCACCCGCGACGGGGTGCTGTGGATCCCCGGGATGCTGCCGCGCCCCGACGTGATCCAACTGCTCAGCCACGCGCGGGCGTTCGTGTGCCCCTCGGTGTACGAGCCGCTGGGCATCGTGAACCTGGAGGCGATGGCCTGCGGCGCGCCCGTGGTCGCCTCGGCCGTCGGCGGCATCCCGGAGGTCGTCGACGACGGGGTGACCGGCCTGCTCGTCCCGTACGACGGGCGCAGGCCCGAACGGTTCGAGACCGCGCTCACCCAGGCCCTGAACCGGGTCGTCGACGACCCCGAGGGGGCCCGCCGGATGGGCGAGGCCGGACGGCTGCGCGCGGTGCGGGAGTTCGGCTGGGACCGGGTGGCCCGGCGCACCCGCGACCTGTACCAGGAGATCGTGAAGACGGCGGACCCACGATAGGGGGCGGGCCATGCGCGGCGGACCTTCGGTGCTCGGGATCGTACTGGCGGGAGGCGAGGGGAAACGGCTCATGCCGCTCACCGCGGACCGGGCCAAACCCGCGGTGACCTTCGGCGGCACCTACCGGCTGGTCGACTTCGTGCTGTCCAACCTGGTGAACGCCCAGGTCCTGCGGATCTGCGTGCTCACCCAGTACAAGTCCCACTCGCTGGACCGGCACGTCACCACCACCTGGCGGATGTCCAGCCTGCTCGGCAACTACGTCACCCCGGTCCCCGCGCAGCAGCGGCTCGGCCCGCGCTGGTACCTGGGCAGCGCCGACGCGATCCTGCAGTCCCTGAACCTGGTCCACGACGAGCAGCCCGACCTGATCGCCGTCTTCGGCGCCGACCACGTGTACCGGATGGACCCGCGCCAGATGATCGAGCGGCACGTGGAGTCCGGGGCCGGGGTCACGGTCGCCGGGATACGGGTGCCGCGCGCGGAGGCCTCCCAGTTCGGGATCATCAGCCCGGCCGGGGACGGCACGCGCGTGGCGCGCTTCCTGGAGAAGCCCAAGGAGGTCGAGGGCCTGCCCGACGACCCGCACCGGGTCTTCGCCTCCATGGGCAACTACGTCTTCACCACCAAGGTCCTCGTCGACGCCCTGCACCAGGACTCCGAGGACGACGACTCCGCGCACGACATGGGCGGCTCGATCCTGCCCATGCTCACCGAGCGGGGCGTGGCCCAGGTGTACGACTTCCAGGACAACCACGTCCCCGGTGAGAGCGCCTCCGACCACGGCTACTGGCGCGACGTGGGCACCCTCGACGCCTACTACGACGCCCACATGGACCTGGTGTCCGAGCGCCCCGCCTTCCACCTCGACAACCGGAAGTGGCCCATCTACACCCACCCGGGCCAGCTGCCGCCCGCCCGGTTCGTGGCGGGCGGCATCGCGGGCGAGTCGATCGTCGGCCCGGGCTGCGTGATCCGCGGCCAGGTCACCGGCTCGGTGCTGTCCCCGGGCGTGACCGTCGCCGAGGGCGCCGTGGTGCAGGGCTCGGTGCTCCACGACAACGTGCGGATCGGGCGCGGCGCGGTGGTGCGCGGCGCGATCCTGGACAAGAACGTCGACGTGCCGCCGGGCGCCACCATAGGGGTCAACCCGGACCGCGACGCCGAGCTGTACACCGTCTCCGGCAACGGCGTGATCGCGCTGGGCAAGGGGCAGCGGGTGGAGTGATCTTCACCGGGTTTGGCGCGGGCGGCCCCGGCTCCGTACAGTTCCTCTTTTGGAATCACCCAAGCACCGAAGATACGAGTGACCGAGGACTGCGACGGCCATGACCGTGACTGAAGACAACCAGGCGTACGGGCCGGGTATCGATCCCGAGCGGCTGGCCGTCTGCCTGAGCGTCCTCGACGAGCTCGACCAGCTGGACGTCGACCACCCGGACGCGATCGTCGTGCGCCGCGCCACGGCCGGGATCTACCGGACCGTGAAGCAGCGCCGCCGCCAGGAGCGCCGGGCGGCCAAGACCGCCAACGACAAGGCGGTCACCGAGTCCACGGCCACCGGCTCCGCCCAGCGCATCGACGACGAGACCGAGGGCCTGCTGCCCTCCTCGGTCACCGAGCAGGGGCGCATCGCGGGGATACTCCAGCGCCCGCGCTCCTGCTACGTCTGCAAGACGCGCTACGTCGAGGTCGACTACTTCTACCACCAGCTCTGCCAGGACTGCGCCGCCGAGAACCGGGCCAGGCGCGAGGCGCGCGCCGACCTGTCCGGCAAGCGCGCCCTGCTCACCGGTGGCCGGGCCAAGATCGGCATGTACATCGCGCTGCGGCTGCTGCGCGACGGCGCGCACACCACGATCACCACCCGCTTCCCCAAGGACGCCATCCGCCGCTTCAAGGCGATGGAGGACTCCGCGGACTGGATCCACCGCCTGGAGGTCGTCGGCATCGACCTGCGCGACCCCGCGCAGGCCGTGGAGCTGGCCGACCGGGTCACCACCGCGGGCCCGCTGGACATCCTGATCAACAACGCCACCCAGACCGTGCGCCGGCTGCCCTCGGCGTACGCCGCGCTGGTCGAGGGCGAGGGCGCCCCGCTGCCGGCCGGCGAGCTGCCGCCGCACCAGGTGATCGGCGCCTTCAACTCCGGCGCCGTCGGCGAGCTCGGCGGACCGGCCGCGCTGCCGGTGGGCGTCAGCCACCTGGACGCGCAGGCCGTCGCCGACCTGGCGCTGGTCGCGGGCAACGCCAGCGTGGAGCGCCACCTGGCGGGCACCGCCATCGACGCGGGCGGCCTGGTGCCGGACGTGGTGGACTCCAACACCTGGGTGCAGACCATCGAGCAGATCTCGCCGGTGGAGCTCCTGGAGACCCAGCTGTGCAACTACACGGCGCCGTTCATCCTGATCAGCAAGTTGCGCCCGGCGATGGCCGAGGCCGCCAAGAAGGCGGCGAGCGGACGGGCGTACGTGGTGAACGTCTCCGCGATGGAGGGCGTGTTCGGCCGCGGCTACAAGGGCGCCGGGCACCCCAACACCAACGCCGCCAAGGCCGCGATCAACATGGTCACCCGCACCAGCGCCCAGGAGATGTTCCAGAGCGACGGCATCCTGATGACGTCGGTGGACACCGGCTGGATCACCGACGAGCGCCCGCACTTCGACAAGCTGCGGCTGGCCGAGGAGGGCTTCCACGCCCCGCTCGACCTGGTCGACGGCGCGGCCCGGGTGTACGACCCGGTGGTGCGCGGCGAGGCCGGCGAGGACCTGTACGGCTGCTTCCTCAAGGACTACCGCCCCGGCAACTGGTAGCCCGTACGCCCCTCGTACCGCCCCCACCACCGCTTTCGCACGCCTCCCGTGCGACACGCCGGACGCCCGCTCGCCCGAGCGGGCGTTGCCCGTTCCAGGCTGAAAACTCGCCATTGTGGCGCCGGTCACCCCGGCCTCCAGAACCGCACCACCCCGGGGCGAGCCGCTGTCCCTAGGGTCGGGGGAGGCCCGCCGCCGAGCCGGACGGAATCCCGGAGTGTCCGATTCCGGGTCGCTCGTTGGAGCCCCATCGAGCGGATGCGTGCTCATTTGGTTACTCTGGAGCGAACGGGCGGCCAAGAGGGGTCACCACACCCCCCCGCTGCCGCCCTCGGGGCTGGCCTGAAACCACAGGGCCGCGGTCCCGCCCAGTGCCGGCGCCACCGCGACCGAACGGCTTTGAGTCCTCATTGGTACGCGACACGAAGGGGTGCGCGGTGACACCGGAAATGACGAAGCAGGAGAAGCGGCCGGCGGAGCACGGCAAGCGGGGCGGAAGGCCCAAGCAGCTGCGCAACCTGGACGTCTGGGCGCGGTCGGCCCCGATCCGCCTGGCGGGCTACGAGGAAGACCTCGCCGAGCCCCACATCCTGCCCGGCATCGACTGATCCACGCCGAGGCCGCGCCCCCGCCGCACCGAGCGGCGGGGGCGCGGACCCGTGTCTTCCGCCCTCCCCTCCAGGGAAGGCCGGCGGAGGGACGTCAGCCGCGCGCGACGAGGCGCGCCAGCGTCCGGCCCAGGCGCCGCGCGTACCAGTGCTGGAGGGCCGGGACCACCGGTCCCGCCAGGCGCGTGTACCAGGCGGCGGGACGGCTGAAAGCGGTCACCGTGAACCACACCGAGCCGTCGGCGCGCAGCTCCACCACGAACGACTCCTCGCCGCACTCGGGATGACCGGCCCGGGTGCCGTACGCGAATCCGGTGCGCCGCTCCCCGTACTCCGCCCAGACCACCTCGCACGGCGCGGCGAGCGCCAGCGGGCCCACGGCGAGGGCCACTTCGACCACCGCGCCCGGCTCGGCGCGCAGCGCCGCCGTGCGCACCCGGCAGCCCGCTGAGCGGTGCACCGCGAACGTGGTGACGGCGGCCCCGGCCCGCTCCAGGTCGCCGCGGCCGTGCCCGACGCGGACCGCGTGGTGCAGGTGGTGGTAGCCGTCCGGCAGCGGTCGGCGCAGGGTGGCGCCCACGTCGGGGTAGCTGAGCGGGGTGGCGGGGGTGGACAGGCTGCGGATCAGGCGGGTCATGCCGCGCGCTCCTTGAGTCGTCGCCAGGCCAGCACCGAGCAGAGTGCGAAGCCGAGGGCGTTGCCGAGGCCGTGGGTGGCGGCCATCCAGGTCAGGGTGGGGTGCGGGATCGCGGCGGCCTCGCCCAGCGCCCACCACAGCGCGAGCAGCATGGTGGCCGCGAGGACGGCCGACGACAGTCCCAGCAGGGTGCGCAGGACGCGGTCGCGGCGCTCGGCCGCGGCCCGTCGCCAGGTGAGGACGCCCACCGCCCACATTCCGGCGGTGAGGACGAGTGCCCCGGCCAGCTCGGCCCAGTCGCCCGTGAAGTACCCGGCGAGCACCAGCAGCGTCCCCAGCGGGACGCTGAGCGCCGCGAAGGCGCCCGCGCGTCCCGGCGCGGACCGGCAGACCAGGCCCGCGACGAGGGCGGCGGCGAAGCCGGCGAAGTGGAAGTGCGGCACGGTCAGGGCCAGGATCCCCAGGTCGAAGCCGAAGAGCCGGTGGCCGCCGCGCTCGGCGACCAGCGCGAGGGCGGCGACGGCGGGGGCGGCGAGCGCGGTGGCCGAGGCGAGGGCGGCGGGGGAGCGCGGGGCGCGGGCCAGGGTCCGGGGCGCGTACGCCGCGAGGAGGGCGGCCCCGGCGGCGTACACCGCGGCGAGGGCGGTGGCCGTGGTGCCGCGCGGCAGCCACAGGGACAGCGCGCCCGGCGCGGCCAGCAGCGGCCAGGCCCTGCGCACGGCGTCCGGCGGCCCGTCGTCCATCAGCCGCAGCCCGGCCGGGACGATCACCAGCATGCCCAGCATCACGATGAGGTCGACCAGTACGGTCATCGCGCACCACCCCCGTATTGAACGCGTTCAACTCACATCCCGCACTCTAAGGCTTCGTTTGAACGCGTTCAAGTGGAGATGGGGGCGCTTCCCGGGGCGGTCGCCGTGCCCACGGAAGGCGTAACCCCGATTGCGGGCGGAAAGCGGAAGCCGCAGACAATTGAGGACAACTCGGTGTGAACAGGCGGGAGATCCACGTGCGCGCACCCAAGCGGCGCCCCTTCAGTCGCCCTGCGATATACGCCCGGCGCACGGCCCTGACGGCCGTGTCCGCGGCCCTGCTCTTCGTCGCCGCCTGCGGCGGGGGCGGCGACGGAGGCAGGGACTCCGGGGCCGCCACCGACTCCAAGGACGTCCTGCTGCAACCGGTCGCCGCCCAGGGCCCCGACCCCTTCACCGCCTCCACCGCGCGCGCCACGGCGACCCCCACCCCGGCGCCGAGCACCCCCGCGCCCTCGCGGCCCGACGGGCAGACCACGCCGCGCGCGATCGCCGGCTCCACGCCCGGCCTCTACGGCGGCACCCACTCCCTGGCCACCTGCGACGTCGAGCAGCAGATCCGCTTCCTGACCGGCGACCGCGCCAAGGGGCGGGCCTTCGCCGAGGGCGCAGGGATCAGCCAGAGCGACATCCCGCGCTGGCTGCGCTCGCTGAGCCCGGTCGTGCTGCGGGTCGACACCCGGGTGACCAACCACGGCTTCCGCGACGGCCGTGCCACCCCGTTCCAGTCGGTCCTCCAAGCCGGTACGGCGGTGCTCGTCGACGACTACGGCGCGCCCCGTGTGCGCTGCGCCTGCGGCAACCCGCTGCGCTCGCCCACGATCATCAAGGACCCCGTGCACCAGGGGCAGCCCTGGCCCGGCTACCGGCCCGAGAAGGTCGTCGTGATCAACCCGACGACCACGATCATCAACAACCTGGTGATCGTCAACATCACCGACAACACCTGGCTGGTCTGCGACACCGACTCCGACGACGCGCGCTGCCAGAAGCCCGCCGTCGACCCGGTCACCGACCCCGACGACGAGATCCCGGACGTGCCGGACGACCCGACGAAGCCCAACGTGGACCCGTCGCAGCTGACCGACGACCCGGACGCCTCGCCGAGCCCCGGCGACTCCTCGGTGGGCCCCACGCCGGACACCTCCAGCCAGAGCCCGTCCACCTCGCCCACCGACTGCCCCTCGGTGCTGCCCAGCGCGTCCCCGGTGCCGCCGGGCTCGCCCACCCCGACGCCGACGCTGCCCCCGGGCTGCCCGACGCCCACCCCGACCGGACCCTCGCCCGACGGCGTGCGGCCGCTGGTGCCCAGCCAGCCGGACACCCCGGTGCCGCCGACGGACCCGGATCCCGTGGTGCCGCCCGAGCCGGAGCCGCGGACGGAGAGCCCCGAGCAGCCGCAGGAGCCCGACCCGGTGGTGCCGACCGAGGAGCCGGTGCCGCCGACCGAGGAGATGACGCCGTCCGAGCCGGATCCGTACGACCCGTACGACCCGTTCCGGCCCGGTGACCCGCAGCAGCGGCAGGACACCTTCGAGGGCTGAGCCGGGCCGCGCCGGGCCCCCCCCCCGCGGGTGGGCCCGCGGCTGTGCTGGGGGGGGGGGGGGGGGGCAACCACCAGGAGGAAACCTATTGACCTGGATACGGGGTGAGATGGCCTGCTTCGTCGCCGGTGCCCGTGGTGGAGAGCCTGTACCCGGTG
>NZ_JBEOYE010000032.1:0-96068 GCF_040296945.1 Streptomyces sp. NPDC001941
CCGGGGGGGGGGGGCCCCCCGCCGCGGGGGGGGCCCCCGCCCCCCCCGCGGGCGCGGGCCCCACCCCGTACGGTCTCCCGGCCCCGGGCGGATGCCCGAAACCTCGGGTCAGCCGAAGACCACGCAGGACGCCGCGGGCGCCTCGATCGAGCCCGCGCGGGCGGGTACGCCGGTGTCCGGGTCGATGTCGAACCAGGTGACGTCGCCGGAGCGCTCGTTGGCCGCGTACAGGCGCCGCCCGGACGGGTCCAGGGCCAGGTCGCGCGGCCAGTGGCCGCCGCACGGCACGGTGGTGACCAGCTCGGCCTTCTCGCGGCCCGCGTCCAGGGAGAGCACCGCGATCGAGTCGTCGCCGCGCACGGCGGCCCACACGAAGCGTCCGTCGCGGGAGACGACGACCTCGGAGGGGTAGTCGGGCCCCTCGGTTCCGGCGGGCAGTACGCGCGTCTCGCCGAGCGGTTCGAGGACGCCCGCCTCCGCGTCCCAGCGGCAGGTGGTGAGGACGGGTTCGAGTTCGCCCAGGACGTACGCGTGCGTGCCCGCCGGGTGGAACGCCAGGTGGCGGGGGCCCGTGCCGGGGCGCAGCGGCGTCTCGCCGTGCGCGGTGAGGGCGCCGGTGGCCGGGTCGAGGCGGGCGACGAAGACGGAGTCGGTGCCCAGGTCGACGCTGAGGAGCCAGCGGCCGCTGGGGTCGGGCAGCACCTGGTGGGCGTGCGGGCCGGCCTGGCGTTCGGTGACGGGCCCGGAGCCCTCGTGGTGGAGCAGCCCGGTGTGCGGGCCGGGGGTCCCGTCGGGGCCGAGGGGTACGGCGGTGACGCTGCCGGAGGTGTAGTTGGCGGTGACGGCGTGGCCGTGGGCGAGTGCCAGGTGGGTGGGGGCCCGGCCGTGCACGGGGGCGGGCGCGCCGAGGGGGCGCGGCCGGGGGTCGCGTACGTCGAAGGCCGCGACGGCGCCCTCGTCGGTCTCGGAGACGGCGTACAGCACGTCGCCGTCGGGCGAGAGGGCCAGGTAGGAGGGGTCGGGGACGGCGTCGCTGGTGCCGGTGGCGGTGAGGGCTCCGGTGGCCGGGTCGACGGTGGCGGCGGTGACGCCGCAGCCTCCGGCGGAGGTGAAGGAACCGATGAAGGCCCTTCCGCGGGCCGTGCCCCCGCTGCTCGCGGTGCCGTCCGTGCTGCCGCCGTTCCCTGCGCTGGTGCTCACTGCGCTGTCCCCTCTCCGAACCGTTCGCGACCGCCGTCGGCGCGGGCGTGCGCGATGTGTCGCGCCGACGGTAGCAGGAGGTCTAGACCAAGTCGGAGGGCACGGCGAAGTCGAGCTGGCCCAGGCGGCGCGAGGCGCGCACGGGGACGGGCACGGGCGGGCTCGTGGGGGCGGGCGGGACCGCGGGGGCGGGGACCGGGACGACCTGCCGCAGAAGCGTTTCCCCGCGCGCCCTGGCCGAGGCCTCCGGGTGGTGCACGTACGCGGGGCTGGACGGCGTGTCGTCGTACGTGCGGTGGAAGACCGGGGTCGCCGAGCCGGAGATCGGCGGCACGATCCACGCCCAGTCGGCGCCCACCCGGCGGCCCCTGCGGTCCTCGCGGGCCAGGTGGGCGAGGAAGCGGCGGGACTCGGTGTGGTGGTCGCTGACGGTGACGCCCGCGCGGTCGAAGGAGTCCAGGACGGCCCGGTTCAGCTCGACCAGGGCCCGGTCCTTCCACAGGGAGCGGTCGGTGGAGGTGTCCAGGCCGAGGCGTTCGGCGACCAGCGGGAGCAGGTCGTAGCGGTCGGCGTCGGCGAGGTTGCGGGCGCCGATCTCGGTGCCCATGTACCAGCCGTTGAAGGGCGCGGCGGGGTAGCAGATCCCGCCGACCTCCAGGCACATGTTCGCGATGGCGGGCACCGCGTGCCAGCGCAGCGCGAGGTCGTCCCAGTCGTGCTCGGAGTGGCGTATGGGGACTTCGAGGACCGCGTCGGGCGGCAGCGGGAACCAGCGCGGCCCCTCCCCCGCCGCCTGGACCACCAGCGGCAGCACGTCGAAGGGCGTGCCGTCGCCGCCGGGCCAGCCCAGCGAGCGGGCCAGGGTGGCGAGCCCGGCGCCGCGCGGGTCGCCCTTGATGCGCCCGTCGGGCCGTACGTGACCGGCGTACCGCACCAGCTGTTCGTTCCAGATCCTCGGGCCGGGGCGGCCGGGGGCGTCGGGGGCGAAGACGGTGATGAGCGGGCGGATGCGGCCGCCGTTGGTGGCCAGCCGGAGGTGCTCGGCGCTCTCCCGGGCGACGCCGGCGGCGTCCCGTACCGCGCGGCGGTCGCGCACCCGCAGGGAGTGCCAGTACAGGCGGCCTATGCAGCGGTTGCTGTTGCGCCAGGCGACGCGTGCGCCGAAGACGAGTTCCTCGTGGGTGTGGCGGTACGTGCCGGTGCGCGCGATTTCTTCACGTACCGCTTCCAGGCGTGCGGCGGGACCCTGCGCACCCGGCTCCTCGCGGTGGTGCAGGAGCAGGAACTCCTCGGCGCGTGCGACCAGGTCGGCTACGTCCGATGCCCCATGCGGGTCCTCCGCGAGGCGCGGGAGGGCGGCCGGAACGCGGGCCGCCGCATGTGGACATCCCTGTAGGTTCTCCCGCATCGCACACCCCAGCGTGAGTCAGACGGACCGTTCGATGCGGCCCGGCATACCCACCGCGCGCGGTGATCCACCCTGTACGTGCCGTATGCACGTGCCCCGGACACGTGCCGGTCGTCGACGGCGCAGGTCAGCGGTGTTCCAGCGGTCGTCCACCCGCCTGTTCAGGCGGCTACGAGAGGGGCGCTCGGGGAGGAGCGCAGCGGCGCGGCCAGGTCCGCGAGCGCGCGCTCCAGACCGTGCAGGTGGTGCAGCGCGGCCTCGGCCCCCGGGTGGTGCGCGGGAGCGCCGACCGCGTCCCGGAGGGCGGGCGCGGCGTCCGGCGGCACCAGGGCGTGCACGGCGGCCTCCACGCGCCGGCACGCGGCGGCGAGCCGGGCGTCGTGCGAGGCGTCGGGGTCGGCGGCCACGACGGCCAGGCCGCGCACCTCGCGGGCGCAGTCGTCGAGCAGGGCGAGCACCTGGCGGGCGCGGGCCTTGCGGGCGCGCAGCGGGCTCAGCGGGTGCACCAGCGGGGCCAGCGCGATCCGTACCCGGCCGAGCAGCAGCTCCAGCTCCGCCGCGAGCGGGGCCGGGTCGGCGCCGTCGTCGCCGCCCAGGCGGCGGGCGGCGGCCGCGGTGCAGCCGTGGACGCAGGCCAGGGCCCGCTCGATCCAGGCGTTGGTGGCGCCGTGGGTGGTGACGGGGAGGACCAGGGCGACGCCGAGGGCCGCGCCGAGCGCGCCGACGGCCGTCTCCTCGAAGCGCAGCAGGAGCAGCCCCGGGTGCAGCACGCCGAGCAGTCCGTACAGCAGCCCGGCCATGACGGTCACGAAGAACATCATCCAGCTGTACGACGGCGCCGCCGTGTAGAAGATCCCGAAGACGCAGATGGCGACCAGCGCGGCGGTCGGCGCCGGGGCGCCCGCGATCGGCAGGGCGATCAGCAGCCCGGCCGCGATGCCCGCCACGGTGCCCAGCACCCGGCGGAAGCCACGCACCAGGGTCTCGCCGCGCGACGCGGTGTTCACGAAGATCCACCAGGCGGTGCCGACGGCCCAGTACCAGCGGTCGTGGGAGAGCAGCTGGCCCAGCGTGAGCGCGAAGGCGCAGGCGAAGGTCGCCTGGAACGCCTGGCGGGTCGTCGGCCGGGCCAGGCCCAGGCCGGGCAGCGGCGCGGGCAGCACCGGCACGGGCAGGCGGCGCTCCACGCACCACACGCCGAAGCGCACGGCCGAGGCCGCGGCGAGCGCCAGGGCCACCGCCCCGTACAGCTCGGGCAGCTGCCCCGGCACCGCGTGCAGGAACTGGGTGACGAAGAACATCATGAACGCGAAGATCCCCAGCGCGTGCCCGCGCGGCCCCCAGCGGCGCGCGTACACCCCGGCGAACACCACCGCGAGCCAGCACAGGTCGCGCAGCAGCGTCAGGTCGTGCAGCAGCGTCGCCAGCGCGAGGACGGGGAAGCCGACCACGGGCAGCAGGGCGGTGGTGCCGGCCTGGCCGCGGACGGTGGGGTCGCCGACGGTGAACAGGGCGAGCAGCGCGGCGAGGCCGCCGGTGATGGAGGCGGTGAGGGAGAGACCGCAGAGCTCGGCGGCGGTGACGGCGAGGGCGATGCCGAGGACGGCACGCAGCGAGACGCGCAGGCGGACGCGCCCGGGGTCGGGGGCGTTGAACATGCGGCGGACGCCGGTGCGGAGCGCATGGACCGGGCGGAGCGTACCGGGCGTACCGAGTGTGGGGGACATGCGGCCGGGGGTGGGGGTGGGGACGGCGTCGGGGACGCCGCGTATGCCCTGGGGGCTGTTCACGCCCGGCGCGCCCTCGGTGCTGTTCACCACGGACCCGGTCACCACGTTCTTCACGACGGTCGTCCCGCCCCCTCTGCCGTACTCGCTGTTCTGGATGTTCTGGGTGCTCTAGTTGTTCTGGCTGATCTGGCTGATCTGGCTGATCTGGCTGATCTGGCTGATCAGGGTGTTCACCGTCCGGGATCCGACGCCGCCGGTACACACCGCCGTCACACAGTCCCCGAACACGGCAAAGGCGCCGCGGGTATCCGGTGCGGCAGCGTCGCCCCACCGGCGCTTCGCAGCGCCATTTACTCGGAAAGCAAAACATTCGACCGCCCACTGGCTCAAGCGAGCTGTCTCTGGATGAGCCATTGGTACAGTCATGACGTGGCACGCAGTGCCAGGAGGAGGCCAACGGACCATGCCGGTCGATGTCGTCGACGTACTGGACACCCGCATCCTGCGGCTGCTGATCGAGCAGCCGCGCACGAGCGTGCGCGAGTACGCGCGCGTACTCGGCATCGCGCGCGGCACCCTCCAGGCGCGCCTGGACCGCCTGGAGAGGGAGGGCGTGATCACCGGAACGGGCCCGTCCCTCTCCCCCGCCGCGCTGGGCCACCCGGTGCTGGCCTTCGTCCACATCGAGGTCACCCAGGGGCACCTGGACGAGGTCGGGGACGCGCTGGCGGAGGTCCCGGAGATCGTGGAGGCGTTCTCGATCACGGGCGGCGGCGACCTGCTCACCCGGGTGGTGGCGCGGGACAACGGACACCTGGAGGACGTCATCCAGCGGCTGATCCAGCTGCCGGGGGTGGTACGTACGCGGACGGAGATGGCCCTGCGCGAACGCGTCCCGCACCGGCTGCTGCCCCTGGTGGAGTCGGTGGGCCGGGCGGCAGCGGGACGGGCGGCCCGCGGCGGGCGGTGAGACCGGGGCGGGCCGGGTGTGCGGGAGCGGGTCGGACGGGTGGGGGTGAGGGCGGGCCGGACGGGGGCGGGGTCGGCAGGATCCGGGTACGCCGCCGAACCGCTCGGGCCGAAAGGCCCTCCGGGGCGGCGACCGCGGTGGGGCATGCTGGGGATCATGAGCAGCACTGCGCCCACTTCGGTGATCTTCGACCTAGACGGCACGCTCGTGGACAGCGAGCCCAACTACTACGAGGCCGGCCGCCGGCTGCTCGCCGCGCACGGCGTCGCGGACTTCACCTGGGAGCACCACAGCGAGTTCATCGGCATCGGCACGCGCGAGACGCTGGAGATCCTGAAGCGGGAGTACGGGATCGAGGCCCCGATCGACGAACTGCTCGCGGCCAAGAACCGCACGTACCTGGACCTGGCCCGCTCCTCCACCGAGGTCTTCCCCGAGATGCGCGCCTTCGTGGAGCTGCTGCACGGCAACGGCGTGCCGATGGCCGTGGCGTCCGGCTCGTCGCGGGCTGCGATCGACGCGGTGCTGGGCGGGACGGGGCTCGACGCGTACCTGACGACAGTCGTGTCGGCGGAGGAGGTCGAGCGCGGCAAGCCGGAGCCGGACGTGTTCCTGGAGGCGGCGCGCAGGCTGGGGGCGGATCCGGCTCGGTGCGTGGTGCTGGAGGACGCGGCTCCGGGCGCGGCGGCCGCGCACGCGGCGGGGATGCGGTGCATCGCGATCCCGTACGTGTCGGCGACGGCGCAGGACCCGGCGTTCGGCGGTGCGGGGCTGGTGTTCCCGGGCGGGCAGGGGGAGTTCTCGGCGCGGCGGGCTTATGAGTACGTGCTGGGGTGCTGACGGACTGGCCGATCGCCACTGACGGCTGACGGCTGACGGCTGACGGCTGACGGCTGACGGCTGACGGCTGACGGCTGACGGCTGACGGCTGACGGCTGACGGCTGACGGCTGACAGATACCAGGTGACGGCTGACGAAGCTTGGGGTTTTGTCAGCCGTCAGCTGTTATCTGACAGCTGATATCTGCCCGCTGCCATCGGTCACACGGGCCGCTGTCAGCTGTCAGATGTCGGCTGTCATTGGCAGTCTGTCATCTGTCATCTGGCGGCTGGCGACTGTCACCTGACGGCTGACGGCTGACGCCTGTCATAGCCCCGTCTCGCCCCGCCCCACCCCTCACGCCGTAGCAGCCAACGCCTGGACCTCGTCGGCCGGCTGGCCCAGGGTGTGGCGGAGTGCGGTCGTGCGGGCCTGGGGGTCGGTCTGGTCCAGGAGCGCGGCGAGTACCGCGATGCGCGCCTGGCCCGCGCGCAGGGTGCCCGTCGGGACGGCGCCCGCGGCGACCAGGTCGACCGCGCCGCCGTGCGTGTAGATCTCCGTGACCGGGCCCGAAGGGACGCGCGTGGTCAGGGCGACCAGGACGCCCTGGCGCACCGCGTCGGCGACGGCGCCGACGAACTCCGGCGTGGCGTTCCCCGCGCCCGTGGCGACCAGGACGATGCCCTGGGCCCCGGCCCGCACGGCGGTCTCAAGCAGCAGCGGGTCGGCGTCGACGTGGTGCATGACCATGTCGACGCGCGGCAGCCGGGCGGTGGTGTAGGGCAGGTCGAGGGGCCGGGGGCGTTCGGGGCGGTGGCGTACGGCGACCTTGCCGAAGCCGACCTCGCCGATGCGGGGGCCCGAGGGGTCGGCGAAGGCGTCGGCGACCAGGGTCTGGGTCTTCACGGTGCCGCGGGCGGCGTGCACCTTGCCGTCGAAGACGACGAGGACGCCGAGGCCGCGGACCGTGGCGGCGGTGAGGAGGGCGTCGTACAGGTTGCCGGGGCCGTCGCCGTCGGTGGCGCCGAGCGGCCGCTGGGCGCCGGTGAGGACGACGGGCCGCTGGTCGCGGTGGTAGAGGTCGAGGAGGAGCGCGGTCTCCTCGAGGGTGTCGGTGCCGTGGGTGACGACGATGCCGTCGACGGTGGGGTCGGCGAGGACGTCGTGGACGCGGCGCAGCAGGGTGAGCTGCTGGGCGGTGGTGAGGCGGGGGCTGTTGACGTTGAACAGGTCGACGACCTCGGTGGTGAGGCCTTCGGGGAGGGCGGCGGTGGCGAGGACGTCGCGGCCGGAGGCGTCGGCGGCGTAGCCGTTGCCCTGCCAGCGGCTGGCGATGGTGCCGCCGGTGCTGATGACGACGATGCGCCGTTCGCGTATTGCTGCCATGGTCGTGACCCCTCGTGCTGCTCGTGGTGCTGCTCGTGCGACGCGGGTCGCACGGGCGTGCGCTTGCCCCTCTCGCAACGATAGGTCGATGGGCGCGCAATGTGCTTGCCAACATGTTCGGGCTTTGTTTCAGGCTGAGTGGATAATTGCGCCATGGACCAGATCGACAGGGATATCTTGCGCGAGCTGCAGCGCGACGGGCGGCTGACGAACCAGGAGCTGGCGCAGCGGGTGGGTCTGAGCGCGTCGCCGTGCATGCGCCGGGTGCGGCAGCTGGAGGCCGACGGGGTGATCCAGGGCTACCGGGCGGTGGTGAATCCGGAGGCGGTGGGCCGGGGCTTCGAGGTGCTGGTGTCGATCGAGGTGCGGCGGGACCGGGGGACGGTGGAGGCGTTCGAGGAGGCGCTGCAGGAGATCCCGGACGTGATCGAGGCGTACCGGCTGTTCGGCAGTCCGGGGTGCCTGCTGCGGATCGCGGTGGCGGACCTCAAGGCGTACGAGCGGCTGTGGATCGAGCGTCTGACGGCGCTGGCGGGCGTCACCGAGGTGAATTCGCAGATCATCATGAAGAGGGTGAAGGAGCCGATGGGGTTGCCGGTGGACCGGTGACTCCCCGTGTGCGCGGAGGAGTGCGGAATGACGCAGGCCGGTACTGATGGGGCCACGGCGGCCGGGTCGCCGACGTACGAGGACGTGGTGCTGGCGCACGCGCGGGTGGCGGGGCAGGCGCACCGTACGCCGGTGGTGACGTCGCGGATGACGGACGAGGAGCTCGGGGCGTCGTTCTTCTTCAAGTGCGAGAACCTTCAGCGGATGGGGGCGTTCAAGTTCCGCGGGGCGTTCAACGCGCTGTCGCGGTTCTCGGCGGAGCAGCGGCGGGCGGGGGTGGTGGCGTACTCGTCGGGCAACCACGCGCAGGCCGTCGCGCTGGCGGCGCGGGTGCTGGGGATCCCGGCGACGATCGTGATGCCGCTGGACGCCCCGGCCGCGAAGCTGGCGGCGACGAAGGGGTACGGCGCGGAGGTCGTGCCCTACGACCGGTACGCGCAGGACCGTGAGGAGATCGGGCGGGAGCTGGCGCGGACGCGGGGGCTGACGCTCGTACCGCCGTACGACCACCCGGATGTGATGGCGGGTCAGGGGACGGCGGCGAAGGAGCTGTTCGAGGAGGTGGGTGAACTCGACGTGCTGTTCGTGCCGTTGGGCGGGGGCGGGCTGTTGTCGGGGAGCCTGCTGTCGGCGGGGGCGCTGTCCCCGGAGTGCGCGGTGTACGGGGTGGAGCCGGAGGCGGGTGACGACGGGCGGCGGTCGCTTCGGGAGGGCCGGATCGTGCACATCGAGGCGCCGCGCACGATCGCGGACGGTGCGCAGACGCAGCACCTGGGCGAGCACACGTTCCCGGTGATCCGGGAGCGGGTGACGGACGTGGCGACGGCGACGGACGCCGAACTCGTCGCGTGCATGCGGCTGTTCGCGTCGCGGATGAAGATGGTGGTGGAGCCGACGGGGTGCCTGGGGTTCGCCGCGGCGCGTGCCCGGGCGGCGGAGCTGCGGGGCAAGCGGGTGGGCGTGATCGTGAGCGGCGGGAACGTGGACCTGGAGCGGTACGCGGAGCTGCTGGCGGGCTGAGGGGCGCCCGGCCGGGCGGGCGGTGCGGCGCCGAGGGTTCCGTACGCCTGGGGTTCCGGCGCCGGGGGTTCCCGTACGTCTGGGGTCGCGGCGGGCACGGGTGCGTACGACCTGAGGACGACGCGGAGATCGGCCGACGGGCCCTCTGGCGGCGGCCGGGGCGGGCCTAGCGTGGGGGAAACGCGACGGATCGGGTGTTTCGGACCGGGCTGACGCGTATGTCCCCCACCAGCCTCCGCACCGCTTCGAGGACCGCCGTGAGCCAGAGCCACCCCCGCCCGCGCAGCACCGGCCGCACCTGCTGCCTGTCGTTCGTCATCGCCGCCTTCGTGCTGGTGGTGGCGGGCGCGGGCGGACTGTACCTGGCCCTGAACAACATCGACTGGCTGAAGAAGAAGACGGGCGCGGCCTGGGAGATCACGTACGAGGCGGGGGTGAAGGGCGGCGGTGCCGGGGGCGCGAGGGCGACGCAGGTGACGTACGCGCTCTCGCCGGACCGCACGGAGGACCGGACGCTGGAGCGGCGCGCGGGCGCGGTGGCGCTGCCGTGGAAGGAGGTCGTGCAGCTGCGGGTCGGCGAGACGGCCCGGGTGGTGGTGACTCCGGCGCCGGGGGCGACGGCGACGTGCCGGGTGGTGCTGGACGGGGTGCGTACGGTCGCCGAGGGCGTCTCCCCGGCGCCGGGGAAGCCCGCGGTGTGCTCGGTGGTCACGAGCCCGACGCCGGAGAAGTGGCCGCGCTGAGCCGTCGGCCGTGGTCAGGAGCGCGGGTCAGGAGCGGCGGCGGGGCTTTCCGCTGCCGCCGCCGGTGCGCCGGGGCTTGGCGGCGGCCGCCTTGCGGGCACCGCCCTGCTGCCGGCCGCCCTGGCCCTTGGGCTTGCCCCCGGAGGGCTTGGCGCCCCTGCCACCCTTGTCGCTCTTCTCGCCCTTGCCGGCCGCCTTCTCGTCCTGGTCGGCGCGGCGGCCCCGGGAGCTGTTGACGGTGCGGCCGCGGACGATGCCGATGAAGTCCTCGACCAGGTCCGGGGTGGTCTCCTCGGTGCGCCAGGACAGGGCCACCTGCGACTGCGGGGTGCCCGTGACGATGCGGTACGTGAGGTCGCGGCGGTGGTGGAGCCGGGCGAGCGACATGGGGACGACGAGGAGGCCGACGCCCGCGGCGACGAGCTCGATCGCGTCGGCGGTGGTGGCGGGGCGCTCTACGGCGGGGCGACCGGGCGGCCGCTCCCAGTCGAGGGTGTCGTCGAGGGGGTGGAGCACGATCTCGTCGGCGAGGTCCTCGGGGGTGACCTCCTCCGCGGCGGCGAAGAGGTGGTCCTTGGGCAGGACCACGACGCTGGCCTCGGTGTAGAGGGGGATGGCGCTGAGTTCCGTACGGTCGACGGGCAGGCGCACGAATCCCGCGTCGGCCCCGAGGTCACGCAGGGTGGCGGGGGCCTCGTCGGCGGTGACCGGGACGAGGGCCAGGGGGATGTCGGGCAGGCGCTCGTTCCAGGTCTTCACCCATTTGCCGGGGGTCACGCCCGGTACGTACGCGAGCCTGAACGAAGGGGTGTCTGCCGAGCCTGTCACCCCGCCAGGTTACCCGGCGTGGTCAGCGGTCGCGCACGCGCTCGATACCCTTGGTGTCATGAAGTCGCACCAGAGCACCCAGACGATGAAGCCCGCCACGGCGGCGAAGAAGCTGGGTGTGTACCTCGAGGCCACCCCCGCCGAGTTCCAGGAGGGCGTGGTCTCGCGCGCGGAGCTGAACGCGCTGCAGACCGATCCGCCGCAGTGGCTGCGCGACCTGCGCGCCAACGGCCCGCACCCGCGTCCGGTCGTCGCGTCGAAGCTCGGCGTCTCGATCTCCGGCCTGGCGCGCGGCGGGGTGACCGAGGCGCTCACGTCGGACCAGATCGAGGCGCTGAAGGCGGAGAACCCGGAGTGGCTCCGCAAGGAGCGCGAGACGCAGGCGGAGGTCCGTAAGGAGACCGTCCGCCTGAAGGAGAAGCGCGCGGAGTCCGAGCAGAAGGACGCGTAACCGGGCATTCGCACCTGCCACCAACCGTGGTTCGGGGGCCATTTGCGAACCATCGAATGGCCCCGACCCTGCTTCTACCACACATCCCACTGATATCCTCACGTCCCACCCAGTACCGCACTTGGGTGATATCACGGGTCTCCGGGGGACATGGATGAAGCCGCGTCTGGTATTCGTGCACGGCATCGGCAGGGAGCAAGATGCCCAAGTCCAGCTGCAGGAATGGCTCACAGCTCTCGCCCAGGGGGCGGAGCGCGCCGGGCACAGATCGCGTGTTGACCAGGTCCTCAAGGCAGCAGCCGACGTCCGCTTTGCCTACTACGGCGATCTCTTCAGCCCACCGGCCGGGAACTCCTCTCACCCTGGAGAGCCCAGTCCGAGCCAACGTACGACACTGGCCGCACTGGTGCTCGACGCTGTGGACGAGCGGCTTCCGCAGGCGGATGACCTTGACGAAGCACGGCTGCTCCAGCAGACCAGGAAGCAGCTCATTCCGGAGGGCGAACCTCAAGGCATCGGAGATGTCGGGCGACGTGTCGGGAACGCGGTGACCACGCTCCTGGGCTTGCCCGGGGTGAGGTTCATCGGTAAGAGACTGACCACGGCGCTCATGGTGGGCACCCTTGATCAAGTACGGCGCTATCTAGAGCGCGGTGAAACGGACATCACCGGCGCCACCATCGATCAGCGCATTCGCGCACGCGTCCTCCAGGAATTGCATCCCACGGAGCCTACGATCGTCATCGCCCACTCGCTCGGCACGGTGGTGGCCTTCGAAGCGCTGCACGAACACGCTGGACCCGTTCCCCTCTTCGTGACGATGGGATCCCCCATCGGCCTTCGCGGTGCTGTGCGTCCACAGATCCACCCTCAACCCTTGCACACTCCTCATGGGGTCGGCGCGTGGCTGAACTTCTGGGACCGCGATGACCTCGTTGCGGGCTATCCCCATCTCGAGAAGATCGTGGCGGCGAACGAGTCCACCGTGAAGCCCGCCAGCACCCGTGTGGATTCGGATGGCTTGTCGGTCCACGGTGCCGCCCTCTACCTGGCACAACCTGCAGTGGCCGGGCCTGTCATAGAGGCACTCGAGGCAGTCGTGCTGCGATGACGCGGCACAACACGCCCCGCCATGCTTTGGTCGTGGCTCCACAGTGTCCAAGTCTAGAATTCCTGCAAAGGCTCCAAGCGACAGCCACCTCACTGAACGAAGTCCTTTTGGACGGGCAAGTGGGCGGATGTATGCCTGCCCTGGATGGACAGAGTTCGCTGCTGTACGGGGAGGACGCCACTCAGACTGCCATCAGGGATGCGGTTAGTAGAGCCGCCCAGCAAGCTGGAGATGCGGGGGCTGACCTCATTCTCGCCTTCTTGGGACACGGCAAGACCCAGGGAAATGATCCACGTCTTTATCTGATGGCAAGTGATTCGGATGAAGGCTCTCCCACCACGCTCATCAATGCTGGCGACCTCGTAGCGGGCGTTGCCAACACTCCGGGCATCAAAAGCCTCATTCTAGTCGTCGACACCTGTCACTCCGGCGGCGCCTTGCCCTCCATCGAATCCCTCACTGCCGGGGCCCGTGAGGGCGCAACACGAATATACGTACTCACCTCAGCACGTCCACACGAGTTGGCTTACGACCTCCAGTTCTCGCTGGCCCTTACCGAAATCCTCAGGGCCGGGCTTCCGTCTACAGATCCTTATCTACATCTAGAAGAGACAAAAACAGCACTCACGCTCACAAAGAACCTTAGATGCACATATACGATGTACGACGGGGATACGTCGCAACCCAAACCATGGATAGCACGCAACACTCGTCACCATGCACCGATCGAGGGCTCATTCCTAGGAGAGGTCGGTTCACAGGAACTCGCAAAATCCCTTGCCTCGCTGAGTGATTTTACGATGACTCCCGTATATGGCAATGCTGATTTGATTAGACTCAGGGAAAAACTAATCGCATACCGCCAGACGATTACTGGAGCATCAGGCTCCACGGCGGCGTCTCGGGCGATCGATATAACATCGAGGCTCACCCTGGCCCAGAGGACACTAGATCTGTTCTCCTCGTGGCCTGGTCAGGCTCCGCTCACAACTCAACGGATCCGGGAAACGGCACGAGAGATGGGTTTGCGTCATCAACTGCCTGCCCGCCTAGACGGCAAGGATCTCCTGCGCCACTGCGTTGAAGTACTGTTGATAAAGTCACCCACCGTCCAGCCGGCAAGCCTCATGGGCCCGATAACTCGATTTATTGCAGCCTTCGCCGCGCGGGGCGGAATCGATGCCACAAACCCCAGGATCATTGCATGGGCCACAGCAGCTGGATGCGAAATTGAACTGGCTGACGCCTTTTCGAAAATCGACATCGAATCCAAAGCCAGTCGGCTGCGATTGATCATCTCTCTCACTACACTACTCACAGATGAGTGGCCCAACACCGTCGAAGCCTGGCTCCTTAGCGACGCCAAGGAGCAGGACCACGTTTCCTATCAATGCATAAACACCCAATCCGGCACCGAAGCGGCGATCACGGATGTAATGAAGTGGGCACGCCGCCTGTCAAAGAAGCTACATCTCCCACTTCAACGTATTGAGATCTCAGCATCACCAGAAATCTTGACGCGTTGGCGCCCAGAGATGATCGTGGAAGTGCAGCGCCTTGGCGCCCAATACGACATAGTCTTGCGCTGGGAAGGGCTCCTTTCACCTGCCGCGTTGGATCTCGGCATCGCTGACATTGCACGTAAATTGCTGGAAACGATGCGAGATGATCCTCGCAACGAAGCTCCTGTCGACTGGCTCTCTACTGAGGATCTCGGCCGGCCGGATGAGCTCAACACAAGCTTTCAATCCAACAGATTTCAAGGCGCACTGGCACTTGATCATCACCCCGACAACCTGGCACAAGTAGTCGGTCAGGCACTGAAGTTCGTTCCGATCGTGATCTGGCCCTGCGACGACGCCCCACTTCCCGCGGCGGCAAAAGACACGCTGAGCAACAGGTGGGACCTGCTTCCTGCAGGCTTCAGCAATGCATACAGGGAGAGCTGGCTCACCACGCAACAGGTCGAATCAGACGTAAACTCGTTGGCCAAGTTTCGGGCGATTTGGAATGACGTGGAGTGGCTCGATTTCTGCGAGTACTTCGACCTAAACTCAACCGATGGAGCGATCGCAGAATGACGTGGAAACCTTACTACCGCGGCGATGGTACTTCACGAGCGGGTACACAGATCGGACCACCTCCTCCATGGCGTACCTTCCCTCGCAAGTCGCTCCACACCGAGTTCCATCCTCCAGCTGGTCTCGTCGAAGCAGTAAACGCTGCGCTCGCCATTTCGCGTCCTCTTCTGCTCACCGGTGCACCTGGGAGCGGCAAATCAACCGTGATCGAACAAGTGACAGCAGAGTTGGGTCTGGGAGATGTGCTGCGCTGGCACATCACCTCACGCAGCACTCTTGCGGACGCTCTCTACCGGTACGATGCGTTGGGGCGTATTCACGCTCAAAGGTTGGGCGACATCGACGGGACTGACGACATAGCCCCGTTCATTCGATTCGGCCCCCTAGGTACAGCGCTCTTGCCCGAGAACCGACCGCGCGCACTCCTCATCGACGAGATCGACAAGAGCGACCTCGATCTGCCGAGCGACCTCCTCGATGTTCTCGAGCGAGGAGAGTTTGAAATTCCCGAACTCGCCAGATATAAGTCCGAATCGGTTAACGTCCGCGAATGGGCTCGCGATGTTCAACATCCAATAGCAAAGGGAAAGGTTCAGTGCAGGTCATTCCCGTTTATCGTGATGACGAGCAACGGTGAACGTGATTTCCCTGCCCCCTTCCTCAGGCGTTGTGTGCGCTACACCATGCCAAAACCCACCATCGAATCCCTGACCCGTGTCGTGCGGGCACACCTTTCCATCGAGGATGCACAGCAGGGAAAAATAAACAATCTGGTGAAGGAATTCATTGATCGCGTCGATGCTGGCCAAGCGCTCGCCGTCGATCAACTGTTGAATGCTGCGCACATACTGACTACTAGCCATGCCAGTAGCGAAGAAGACACGGAAAAGGTAACATCCCTCCTTTTGCGTGAGCTGTCCGGTGCCTAAGGAAAAGGACCAACCTTCCGTTGCTGAGGCCCTCGCGCTACAGCGGGTCACGGCCAGCCTACGCACGGCGTTCCCCGGCATGGATGCTACGTGTCTCGCCGAGACCCTTTGGCTAGCGGCTCGCATGCGGGAAGAGCCGCCACCTGCTCTGTCGGGAACTATGCCACCCTCTCCAGAGGCGCAGCCGAACAGGCATGACCAACCAGGAGTCTCCTCTCCACGATTCCCCTCTCTCATTCGTGACTTCCCACCTGTTCCCCCTCCTTTTTCCTCAGCAAGACCGGCCCTTCACGAAGCGCTTCCTCAAGCCGACGCAACACTTCAGGGGCAGGAAGTCAGCATCCCTGGAGGTAGAGGATTCTCCTTCTCTCTTGACTTCGCCCGGGCACTGCGTCCCTGGAAACAGCGCTGGACGCACGGTCCACAGGACTTGCTCGATGTCGAAGCAATCGTCGACCACTATGCCCAAAGCGGCGAGTTGCTCCCGGAGTTCAGTTCTGCACCCGAGCGCTGGTTCGACCTGGCCTTGATCGTCGACCAGTCGCTCTCCATGCAAGTGTGGCGGCACACTATTCGAGGTTTCGAAGAGGTGCTGCGCCAACTCGGCGCCTTCAGGGCCCTGCACACCTACACGCTCGGCCTCTCCGAAAGAGGAGAGGTCGAGCTCCATGATCAGCAAGGGCGCCCAACTCGTCCACAGCAACTCGTCTCTGCTCAGTCTCGGCAACTGGTTTTGCTCGTGACGGACTGCGCGGCACCAGGATGGCGGCATGACGCCATCTGGCAACAGCTGCGTGAGTGGGGCCGGGTGGCCTGTGTCGCACTGGTGAATCCGCTCCCCGTGAGACTGTGGCGCCGGACGGGCCTGAGCCTGCCCATAGCGCGCGTGACACAAGCACAGCGAGGGGCCAGCAACGCTGGTTTCACACTGGACCTACCTGCTTCTCGTCCTGGCATCGCCGACCTGAAGCACTGGATGCCCATACCCACAGTCACCTTTTCGCCGCACTCACTAGGCAGGTGGTCGCAGACTGTCATGCGCGGAGCTCCCGAGGGGTGCGCTGCGGTGCTCATCCCGCCAAGCGATCACCCTTCGACCCTGCGTGAAGGACGCCAGCGTCCCCAACCGCGCGACGAGGAAGCCAGAACAGAAGGTTTCCTCAAGATCTCCGGAAGTACGGTCAGCCGTCTGGCCGTACTCTGCTCAACCTTCAACCGGTTGAGCATGGCTCTGCTGCACCTGATTCGGCAGGAACTCGTACCGGAGGCAACTACGGCGGATGTAGCGGAACTGATGACCAGCGGACTCTTTCAGCTCGAGGCCGGCATCGAAGGTTCCGTCGAGCTGATTGTCCCGCCCAAAGTGCAGGCTCGACTACGACGTGAACTGCGAGAGTACGAAGTCTGGAAGCTCACTAATGCGCTCACGGAAAGGATTACTGCAGACGCATTCCAACATGAAGCCATCATCGCAATGACCGCGGGCACTGGGGCGACCACCCAAGAGGTCCCTGCTGAAGCCCACCCATTCGCCCAGGCGATGTATGAGACGCTCGAACTCCTCGGAGTGAACAGGCCTTACCAAACAGAACACATAGAGCCGTCAGACCCAGAGCCCATAACGCCTGGTGACCGCACAACTCGCGCAGCCCTGAAGGGCGTCTTTGGTGGCGGTTCGCAGGGCGGAATTATCCCATCGACGACAACTCCGAATATTCTCATCTTTACCGATCCGCAGTCAGGTCATCAGTACGGGTACCATGACGGCTGGTTGGCCCCCGGGGATAGTTCCATACCCATCTTTGAATATACGGGAGCCGGCACTCTCGGTGATCAATCCTTCGGGGGAAGGACAGGAAGTGGCAACAAGTCAATTCTCAATCACGTCCAAGCCGGACGAGTCCTGCGTGTGTTCGCGGCTGATGGCAGAGTTGCCGGGTCAGGAACCAAATATCAGCGGTACATTGGCGAGTTCGCGCTCGATCCGAGCCAACCCTACGTCGTCAGGCAAGCCCCGGACAGCGCTGGGAACCAGCGTAATGTCATCGTGTTCCGATTCACACCCATTGGGGCATACAAACGTGACCCCCGCGACGAGATGCCCGCTGCGGAGAAGACTACGGTCAACATCATTTCTACCGCGAGCAGAACACACCCCACGCCTACTCTCGTCAGTGAATTTCAATCCCACTTGGAACGACGCGGGCACACTGTCAGACGTCATCAGATAAAAATCGCCGAGTCTACGCGAACACTACTCACCGACGTCTTCGATACAACCACTCAGACCGTATACGAGGCGGTCGCTTCTACCTCACGTCAAGATGTGCGCTTGGCCCTCGGTCGGCTACTCGACCTGCATAGAATCCTTTCAAATAGCCAAGTAAAACTAGGAATTCTTCTGCCTGGACCTTTGGAGGATTCCTCACTGAAGAGCCTACTTTCCGACAATAGCATCCTCACGGTTCATCGAAATGGAGACTCTTTCACCGAGGACGTGCTTCCCCTCTAGCCTTCTGGGTACGTACCTTTCAAGCTCACCGCCGATTCGGAGTTCGTCGCGACGGTCATGGACTTGGTCGGGCTCCATCACAATCCCCCGGAGGGCGCCGTGGTCTTATGCGTGAGGAGAAGTCTCAGATCCCGGCATTGAAGCGTTCCCAGCGGTGCTGCCTATGGCACCCGGGTGCCAGAACGCCGTACGAGCACTACCGGCATGGCACCACCAGCCCGTTCGTCCTGGGCCCCTCACAGCTCGCGCCCATTACCCCAGGAAGCTCAGTCTCACCTGGCGGTCCGGGTTGTCCTTGTTGGTGTCGACCAGGCAGACCGACTGCCAGGTGCCCAGGGTGAGTTCGCCGTCCACGACCGGGAGCGTCGCGTGCGGGGCGACCAGGGCCGGGAGGACGTGGTCGCGGCCGTGGCCCGGGGAGCCGTGGCGGTGCTGCCAGCGGTTGTCGGCCGGGAGCAGGGTGTGCAGGGCGGCCAGGAGGTCGTCGTCGCTGCCCGCGCCCGTTTCCAGGACGGCGACGCCGGCGGTGGCGTGCGGGACGAAGACGTTCAGCAGGCCGCTGCGACCGGCCGCGGCCCGGCGGAGGAAGGCGGCGCAGTCGTCCGTCAGGTCGTGGACCGTCTCCCGGCCGCCGGTCGCCACATGGAGCGTCGTCGTGGTGAATGCGTTGCTCATGCCCTCCATCGTGGACGACGGGCCCGACCATGTCGCAAGACCGGGCGTCCGCGTGTCGAGACGCCATTGACCCGGCGACGGTGGACTGGCTACGTTCTGCGCCATGTTGCGTACAGCCATGCTCACCACGCGCGGTCACATCGACCTGCTGCGGGTGGCCTCCGCCGCGTGTTGCCCCGGTCGCTGACGCCTTTTCGCCTTCCGCTCGTGGACGCCCGCTGCTGGCCGATCCGGTCCGTCGGGCGCGTCAGTCCGTCGAGTCGTCCGTGAAACCCACCGCGAGTTCCTGATTTCCTCCGTGCGTCCATGAGTTCCTCCGCCATGAGTTCCTCCGCGGCTTCATGGGCTGGTGAGTTCGTGGGCTCGTGAGTCCTTGAGTTCGTGAGTCCTTGAGTTCGTGAGTCCTTGAGTTCGTGAGTCCGTGGGTTCCTGAGCTCGTGGGTTTCTGAGTTCCTCCGCTCTTCGCGTGCGTTCCTGGAGCACCCTCCCGAGTCCCGTCATCCCGGGTCGGGGGCGCCCCTCCGGTGCACCCGCGCGCCCTCGCCCTGTCCCGCCCTCCCCCGCCCTGGAGTCGCCGTGACCGTCGACCATGCCCCGCCGGATATTTCGGCCATGTCAACATCCGATGGACCCGTGCCGCCCGCTTCCGCACCCGAGTTGGAGCCCGTCGTCGCGTCCGGCACCTCCCGCGCCCGGCGCTTCGCGCCGCCCCGCTGGCTGCGGCGGGCCGTCGGGCCGGTGGCGCTGCTGCTGCTCTGGCAGGTGTCCAGCTCCACCGGGCTGCTGCACGAGGACACCCTCGCCTCGCCCGTGACCGTCGCCCGTGCGGCCGGTGAGCTGATCGGTGACGGGACGCTGCCGAACGCGATGGCCATCTCCCTCCAACGCGTCGCGGTGGGGCTGCTGTTGGGCGGTGCGGTCGGGATCGTGCTCGCGCTGGTGTCGGGGCTCTCGCGGCTCGGCGAGGACCTGGTCGACGCGAGCGTGCAGATGCTGCGGACCGTCCCGTGGGTGGGGCTGATCCCGTTGTTCATCATCTGGCTCGGCATCGGCGAGGCGCCCAAGGTCGCCCTGATCGCCCTGGGCGTCGCCTTCCACCTGTACCTGAACGTGTACGCGGGCATCCGCGGCGTCGACGAGCAACTCGTGGAGGCCGGGCAGGCGTTGGGGCTCGGGCGGTTCGGCCTGATCCGGCACGTGGTGCTGCCGGGCGCGCTGCCCGGGGCGATGACGGGGCTGCGCTACTCACTGGCGACCGCCTGGCTGGCCCTGGTGTTCGGCGAGTCGATCAACGCGGACGCCGGGATCGGCTTCCTGATGAACCAGGCCCGCGAGTTCTTCCGCACCGACGTGATCGTCGTCTGCCTCGTCGTGTACGCCCTGCTCGGCCTGCTGGCCGACGCCGTCGTCCGCACTCTCGAAAGGCTGGCCCTGCAATGGCGACCGACCTTCACCGGC
The DNA here is from genome assembly GCF_040296945.1 of Streptomyces sp. NPDC001941. Lineage (NCBI taxonomy): Bacteria > Bacillati > Actinomycetota > Actinomycetes > Kitasatosporales > Streptomycetaceae > Streptomyces > Streptomyces sp. NPDC001941. The sequence goes on from NZ_JBEOYE010000032.1 coordinate 19,931, forward strand.
CGGTGAGCACGGCCGTACGCGTCGAGGGGCTCAGCCGCTCCTTCGACGGCCGTCCCGTGATCGATGATCTCGAACTGACCGTGCACAGCGGGGAGTTCGTGGCGCTGCTCGGCCGCAGCGGCTGCGGCAAGTCGACGCTCCTGCGGGTCCTGGCGGGCCTGGACCGCGACATCAGCGGCACCGTCCTGGTGCCCAAGCGGCGCGGTGTGGCCTTCCAGGCGCCGCGGCTGATGCCGTGGAAGCGGGTGTGGCGCAACGTACTGCTCGGCCTGGACGGCAAGCCGGGCCGGGAGGTGGCGGAGCGCGCGCTGGAGGAGGTCGGGCTCGAACAACGCTCCGGCGCGTGGCCCAAGACGCTGTCGGGCGGCGAGGCCCAGCGCGCGTCGCTGGCAAGGGCGTTGGTTCGCGAGCCCGATCTGCTGCTGCTGGACGAGCCGTTCGGCGCGCTGGACGCCCTGACGCGGCTGAAGGCGCAGCGCCTGGTGGCCGAGTTGTGGCAGCGGCGCGGCTGCGCGGTGCTGCTGGTCACCCATGACGTCGACGAGGCGCTGCTGCTCGCGGACCGGGCGCTGGTGATGCGGGACGGGGTGATCGCGTACGAGACGCCGGTCGCGCTGGACCGGCCGCGCGCGACGGGCGACCCGGCGTTCGCCGAGCTGCGCTCGCGGCTGCTGTCCGAGCTGGGTGTTGACGAGCCCGCCGCAGCCGCGTGAACCCGCGCCCTCGCCCTGCTCCCCCTGTCCGACGCCCCACCCCACGAGGATCCACGAGGAACCGCCCCATGAGACGACGTACCCTGACCGCCGCCCTGCTGCTCCCCCTGTCCCTGCTCGCGTCCGCGTGCACCGTCTCGTCCGCCGCCGAGGACGCCTCCGGTGGCGCCGGGAGCGTCGACGGCAAGGGCGCGCTGACGCTGAACGTCGGTGACCAGAAGGGCGGTTCGGAGGCGGTGCTGCGCGCCGCCGGCGAGCTCGACGACCTGACGTACAAGGTGAAGTGGTCGACGTTCACCTCCGGCCCGCCGCTCCTTGAGGCGGTGAACGCGGGCGCCGTCGACATCGGCGGCGTCGGCAACACTCCCCCGGTGTTCGCCGCCGGGGCCGACTCGAAGATCACCGTGGTGGCGGCGACCCACGGGAGTTCGGCGGGCGAGGCCATCCTGGTGCCCAAGGACTCGCCGCTGAAGGACCCGCGCGAGCTGAAGGGCAAGCGCGTCGCCGTGGCCCAGGGCAGCTCGGCGCACTTCCAGTTGCTGGCCTCGCTGAAGAAGGCGGGCCTGGAGCTGGCCGACATCAAGGTCAGCCTGTTGCAGCCGGCCGACGCGCTGGCGGCGTTCACCAGCGGCAAGGTGGACGCCTGGGCGGTCTGGGACCCGTACACCTCGCAGGTGCTGCGCAGCGGCAAGGGAAGAATCCTGACGGATGGTCAGGGAGTGACGAACGGGCTGAGCTTCTACGTCGCCGCGCCCGCCGCGCTGGCAGACAAGAAGAAGTCCGCCGCGCTGGGCGACTTCGTGCAGCGGCTGCGGCGCGCCCAGGACTGGGTGTTCGCGCACCCCGAGGAGTGGGCGAAGGTCTGGGCGAAGGAGACCGGGCTGCCCTACGAGGTGGCGCTGGACGCGGTGAAGCGCTCCTCCGGCACCCGGATACCGGTGGCGCTGGACCAGGCGGCCATCGACTCCGAACAGCAGATCGCCGACACCTTCGCCGGACTGAAGCTCATTCCGCGCACGTTCGACTTCGCCGACTACGTCGACACCCGCTTCAACCAGAGCCTCCCGCCGTCCACCACGCCGGGCCGCACCTATGGAAAGGCCTCCTGACGATGACCGTCCACCTGCACTGGTTCCTGCCCACCGGCGGTGACGGCCGTACGCTGGTCGACCGCCACGCCTACACCGACGGCGGGATCACCCGGGGCCGCGCCGCCACCGGGGTGCGCGCGCCCGACATCGAGTATCTGGCGCAAATAGCCAAGGCGGCCGAGCAGTTGGGCTTCGAGGCGGTGCTCACGCCGACCGGCACGTGGTGCGAGGACGCCTGGCTGACGACGGTGGCGCTGGCGCAGCACACCGAGCGGCTGAAGTTCCTGGTGGCGTTCCGGCCGGGGGTGATCTCGCCGACACTGGCGGCGCAGATGGCGGCGACGTACCAGCGGATCACGCGCGGGCGGCTGCTGCTCAACGTGGTGACCGGCGGCGACTCGGCGGAGCAGCGGCGCTTCGGCGACCACCTGGACCACGACCGGCGCTACGCGCGCACGGACGAGTTCCTCTCGGTGGTACGGGGGGTGTGGAGCGGGCGGCCGTACGACTTCGACGGCGAGCACTACCGGATCGACGGCGGGCTGACCGCGCTGCCGCCGGACCCGCTGCCGGAGGTCTTCTTCGGCGGCTCGTCCCCGGCGGCGGGTCCGGTGGCGGCGGCGCACGCCGATGTGTACCTGACCTGGGGCGAGCCGCCGCAGCAGGTGCGGGAGAAGATCGAGTGGATCCGGCGGCTCGCCGAGGAGCGGGGCCGCACGGTGCGGTTCGGCATCCGGCTGCACACACTGTCGCGGGACTCCTCGGCGGAGGCGTGGGCGACGGCCGCCCGGCTGCTCGACGACCTGGACGCGGAGACGGTCGCGGCGGCGCAACAGGCGCTGGGCCGGAGCGAGTCGGTGGGCCAGCAGCGCATGCTCGCGCTGCACCAGGGGGGCACGCTCGACCGCTCGGCCCTGGAGATCTCGCCGAACCTGTGGGCGGGCGTCGGTCTGGTACGGGGCGGTGCGGGCACCGCGCTCGTGGGCAGCCACGCGGAGGTCGCGGACCGGATCGAGGAGTACCACGCCCTGGGGGTGGAGCACTTCGTGCTGTCGGGCTATCCGCACCTGGAGGAGGCGTACTGGTTCGGCGAGGGGGTGCGGCCGGAGCTGGCGCGGCGCGGCCTGCTGCCGGCCCTGGCGTCCCCGCTGACGGGCGTCCCGGCGGCGAACGGCCGCCCGGCTTCGGCTCCGGGCGGGGCACCGCTGCTGGTGGGGGGTGGCCGGTAGGACCTGTCCGGTCGATCATGCCGGCATCGGTGCCGGGTGCCTTCTGGTTCTGCTGAGCGGTGGCTGGTGCGTGCGATCGCAAGGCGGAGGAGGGAAGCGGTGGGGTCTCCCCTGCTCGAGCGAAGCCGAGAGCTTGGGGAAGGAGCGTTGTTGACCGACGAGAACGCCGCGAGCGTGCGTGCCAGGCGCCGCGGCCCAGGCGTGATCGACCGGACAGGTCCTCAAGGTCTCCGCGGACCCGTGGACGTGGGGTGGGGCGGGAGGGGAGGGTGGGACCGGGTTCCTCCGGTGGGACCCGGGTTCCCCTCCCGTGACAGGAAGGCTCTCGATGGCCCCGCGCGACGCCCGCACCTCCCCCGCCGAGTCACCCGTGGACCCCTCGGGCGCTCAACTCCCTGCCAGTGCCCAGGTCGTGGTCATCGGGGGCGGTGTCATCGGCGCCGCCATCGCGTTCCACCTGGCGGAGGCGGGTGTGCGGGACGTCCTGCTGCTCGAACGGGACGCTCCGGCGTCGGGTTCCTCGGGCAAGCCGGTCGGCGGGGTGCGGGCCCAGTTCTCGGACCCGCTCAACATCGCGCTGGGGCAGCGGAGTCTGCGGGCGTGGCGGGACTTCCGGGAGCGGCCGGGCGCGGACGTCGGCCTGGACCCGGTGGGCTACCTGTTCCTGCTCGGCGACGAGGAGGCGGTGGAGACGTTCCGCGACGGCGTACGGACGCAGAACGCGCTGGGCGTGCCGAGCCGGATCATCACGCCGGCCGAGGCGGCCGGGCTGTGCCCGTACGTGGATCCGTCGTCGCTGGCCGCCGCCGCGTACTCGCCCGAGGACGGGCACGCCCTGCCGGGGGCGGCGGTGCTCGGCTACCTGCGGGCGGCGCGAGCGCTGGGGGCCCGGGTGCGCACCGGGTGCGCGGTGACGGGCATCGAGACCAGCGGGGGCGCGGTGCGGGCGGTGCGCACGACGGCGGGGAGCGTCCGCACGGGCGCGGTGGTGTGCGCGGCGGGCGCCTGGTCGGCGGCGGTGGGCGAGATGGCGGGCGTGACGCTGCCGGTGGTGCCGCTGCGGCGGCAGATCGCGCTGACGGGCCCGCTGCGCCCGGCGCCGCCGCGAATACCGTTCACCATCGACTACGGGTCGACGCTGTACTTCCACGGGGACGGTGCGGGCGGCCTGGTCCTCGGCCTGTCCGACGAACGCCAACAGCCGGGTTTCGGGCGCGATTTCAGCACGGAGTGGCTGGAACCGTTCCGCGAGGCGGCCCGGCTGCGGGCGCCCGCGCTCGCGGACCTCGACCCGGTGGGCGGCTGGGCGGGGCTGTACGAGGTGACGCCGGACCGCAACGCGCTGATCGGCGAGGCCCCGTCGGTGGGGCGCTTCCTGTACGCGACGGGCTTCTCCGGCCACGGCTTCCTCCAGGCGCCCGCGGTGGGCGAGGTGGTGCGGGACCTGTTCCTGGGGCGGGAGCCGTTCACGGACGTGTCGGCGTTCTCCGCGGGGCGGTTCGCCGAGGGGGCGGCGGAGGCCGTGGGAGGGGCGCGGCCCGAGGCGCACATCATCTGAGGGCGGAGACCGGGCCGGGGCCGGGGCCGAGGCCAAGGCCGGCAGTCCGGCAGTCCGGGCCGCAGCGGCCGGAAACCGGGGTCCGGTACCGCTGTTCAGCGCTTCAGCTTGACCATGACGGCCGCCCGGGCGATGCCCACGGCCATCCGGACGTCGGCGAGCTTCGCGGCTTGTTCGCGGGTGTGGCGCAGGCCTTCGCCGACGGACTTCTTCCTGGCGAAGGCCCGGTTCAGGCGCCGGGAGCACTCTTCGCTGATCGCCGCATGCTCGTACGCCCCGCCCGTCGCGACGACAGCGGCGAGCGGCAGTGCGGGAAAGCGCGCCTGGCCGTCCCGGATGGCGTTCAGGAGGTCGGCGAACGTCGCGAGGTCGGCCTTCGTCACGGTCCTTCCGGCCAGCCTGCCGCATTCCAGGCCGAGTTCTCCCAGCACGGTGTCCACGTCCTTGAGGAGCCTCGCCCGGTTGTCGAGCCGGCGCAGGACGAGGTTGACGACGAGCGCGATGAGGACGCAGATCGTCGCGGTGAGCGAGGTGAGGGTGAACGTCCCGTCGAATCCGCCGTCGGTGGCGGGGGCCTCGGCCGCGGCGAGGCTCTCCACCTGGGGGCGAAGGGCGCGGCACCACGGGGGCGGGGCAAAGGGAGGCAAGAGAAAGGAAAAGATCACGGATCGTCCTCACCGGTACAGGAACCCATCGGATTGCGCAGGGAATCGATCACTTCGCCTGTGTCGCGTGCTCCGAGTGGGACTGTCGCCGTTGGCTCTTTCGTCGTCTTGTCGTTTTGTCGAAACACCGGGCGCGGGAAGGGTCTTCGGCCGCTCAGCGTGTTCCACGGGCTCGCAATCCCGGAAGACGCTGGGCGGTCCCCCTCCCGTCAGTCGAGCGGATGGCGCCGCACGAGCCGGGCGATGGCCCCGTGGCGGTTCCGCCACGCCACGCGGCCGATCACCGACTTGCGGATGTCGTTGGACGCCGCGTACGCCGATGCGGCGAGGGTGGCCAGTTGGAAGAGGACGACTTCGCGCATCCCCCAGACGAGCAGCAGCGAGGTGCTCGCGGCCAGGTTGCAGGTGAGCGCCGTGGCGGTGACGGCCGGTCCGGGCACCTTCGCCACCCGGCGCCGGGTGCGCTCCTTGTGGGCCAGCCGGGTGGCACGGGCCAGCGGGAACAGGTCCCCGCCGTCGGCGCGCTGCGGCGGGCTGTCGTGCGCGGTGCGCGACGCGCCACGCGCGGGAGTGCGGCGCAGGCAGGTGCCGCCTTCGCCGTCTGCCGTGCCGCAGGCGAGTACGTCTGTCATCCTTCGCTCCTGTTCACTCGGGTGCTTCCCATCGGCGCCGGGGACCGGCGGGGAGCGCCGGGCGCCTCTTCCCCGGCTTCCTCGGCGGTGTCGCTTCCGTCCGGTCCGCGGCCGCCGAGGCGCTCCACCAGCCAGACCATCGCCTCGCGCGAGATCCCTGCCCCCGCCATCCCGGACCAGAGGTCTCGGGCGAGCTCGGCGACGCGCCCCTCCGACACCCCCATGAGCCGCGCGGTCACGTCCCGCGACGTGCCGGTGACGCATTCCAGGTGGAAGCAGACGCGCTGCTGCCCCTCGGGGCCGTCCAGGCCTTCCACGTGCCGGATCCCCTGGGCGACGGCTGCACGCAGGCGCCGGTGGGACCAGCCCTTGAGCGGGTGCCCGCGCGACTGTTCGCGGACCCACGGGGCGTGGATCCGCTCCAGGTCCTGCAGGTGGAGTCGCTTGGGACCGGGAGGGGCCATGAGATCCGCGAGCCTGAGCCGGAGCCGCTCCTCCACGTCACGCAGGAACGAAGCCGTCGACCACCGTCCGGTCAGGCCGTTCAGGTGTACCGCAGCCGCCTCGTCGACGAGTTCCAGGAACCCCGGGACCAGGGGCACGTGCTGGGAGTAGATCTCCATGATCCTGACCTCCAGCCAGACCTCGTCGGAGGGTGGCTCGGTGAGGGTCTTCCATGACATCGACACGTGGCGCTCCCGAAGTGTCTGCCGCACGCCATGCGTCCTGGCGTTGAGCCGACGCTACTCAGGCGCCCGTCGGCCGCACGGTGGCGTACTCACCGCTTGGAGTTCGCCGTACGTGCAGCTCAGAGGGCGTTTCGCACGAGCGGAAGGTTCCCCGGCGCGGAGAAAGACGCTCATCACACTTATGCCGCGCCCCCTCTCCCGCCCCGGGAAGATCCCCACCCCCCGCACGGTTGGTAGAACCGTGAACGATTTCGGGGTGCAGAACGTGGACGTGGACGTCGTCGTCATCGGCGCCGGGCAGGCCGGGCTCTCCGCCGCCCACCACCTGCGGCGGACGGGGCTCGTGCCGGAGCGGGACTTCGTGGTGCTCGACCATGCGCCGCGGGCCGGCGGGGCGTGGCAGTTCCGGTGGCCGTCGCTGACGTACGGCAAGGTCCACGGGATGCACGCGCTGCCCGGGATGGAGCTGACCGGGGCCGACCCGGCGCGGCCGTCCTCGGAGGTGATCGGGGAGTACTTCACGGCGTACGAGGAACGCTTCGGCCTGCGGGTGCACCGGCCGGTCGACGTGAGCGCGGTGCGCGAGGGCGAGGGCGGGCGGCTGCTCGTGGAGAGCTCGGAGGGCACCTACGCGGCGCGGGCGCTGATCAACGCGACCGGCACCTGGGACCGGCCCTTCTGGCCGCGCTATCCGGGGCAGGAGACGTTCCGCGGGCGGCAGCTGCACACGGCGGACTACCCCGGGCCGGAGGCCTTCGCGGGCCTGCGGGTGGTCGTGGTGGGCGGTGGGGCGTCGGGGACGCAGCACCTGATGGAGATCGGCGGTGTCGCGGCGGCCACGACCTGGGTGACGCGCCGGGAGCCGGTGTTCCGCGAGGGGCCGTTCGGCGAGGTGGAGGGCCGCGAGGCGGTGGCGAGGGTGGAGGAGCGGGTGCGCCGGGGGCTGCCGCCGCTGAGCGTGGTCAGCGTCACCGGGCTGCCGCTCAACGACGATGTCCGGGCCGCGCTGGCGAGCGGCGTGCTGGACCGGCGGCCGATGTTCGACCGGATCACCCCGACCGGGGTCGCCTGGGCCGACGGGCAGCACGTGGACGCGGACGTGATCCTGTGGGCGACCGGCTTCCGGGCGGCGATCGACCACTTGGCGCCACTGCGGCTGCGGGCGCCGGGCGGCGGCATCCAGCTGGAGGGCACGCGCGCGGTGCGCGACGAGCGCGTCCACCTGGTGGGGTACGGGCCTTCGGCCTCGACGATCGGCGCCAACCGGGCGGGGCGGGCGGCGGTCGCCGAGGTCCGGCGGCTGCTGCGGCGCGAGCCGGTCGCCGTCTGAGGGACGGACGCCGGGGCTCAGGCGCCCTTGCGGTGGCGGTTGAACTCCTCGACGTTGCGGCGCTGTTCCTCGTACGAAGCGGTGAAGCGGGTGTCCCCCGGCTTCACCGTGACGAAGTACAGCCAGTCACCCGGTGTGGGGGTGACGGCCGCCTTCATGGCCTGCTCGCCGGGGTTGTCGATGGGGGTGGGCGGCAGGCCCTTGCGCGCGTAGGTGTTGTACGGGCTGTCCGTGCGGGTGTCCTGGTGGGTGGTGTCCAGGGTGGAGCGGCCGAGGGCGTAGTTGATGGTGGAGTCCATCTGCAGCGGCATGTCCCGGGCGAGCCGGTTGTGGACGACCCGGGCGACCTTGCCCATGTCCTCGGCGGTGTCGGCCTCGGCCTGGACGATGCTGGCGATGGTGACGGTCTCGTAGGTGCTCAGACCGTGGCGCTGGGCGCCCGCCGTGATCCGGTCGGTGCCGAACCGCTTGCCCGCCGTCCGCGCCATGTAGCCGAGCAGGTCCTGCGGGGTGGTGTCCGCCGCGAAGGGGTACGTGGCGGGGAAGAGGAAGCCCTCGGGGTTGCCCTTGGCGGCGTCGGGCAGTCGCAGCGCGGTGCCGTCGGCGGTGGCGGCCTCGCGGGTGGTGCCCTCGGGGAGGTCGAGGGCCTGGTCGACGGCCGTGTACACCTGGGAGGCGCGCCAGCCCTCGGGGATCAGCAGGGTCTTCGTGTCCGCGGGCGTCTCGCCCAGGAGCGGGACCGCGACGGCGGTCGCGGCGGCCAGCGTGCTCGCCATCAGGACCAGGCGGCCGCGCCGGGTCAGCCGGGTTCTGCGCCGGGGCTCCGGGTGGGGGGACTCGTTGATCATGCGCGCACGCTAACCCGGCGGAGCGCGCGGATCGGACAGCCTGCGCCGGGCGGGCACGGGCGCTACGCCGACCGGCACCGGGCATGCGAACGCACGAACGCTAGAGCGGGTGTTCCCCGGAACGTGTGGCCGTGCCACGTTTCCCGGTCGGGCCGGTGCCCGGCGCACGATGCTTGTGGTGCGCGGGCGACGGGCTGCAGACCTCGTGGCGCGCTGTCCCACATCAGCAACACGCACAAGGAGAACGCACCACCATGAACCTCATCACCAACCTGCTCGCCGGCGTCTTCCACTTCCTGGGTTGGCTGGTCTGACCGTCGCCTGACGGTCCTCGACCGGGCGCCGTCGCTCCCCGTCCCACGGGAGCGGCGGCGCCGTCGTGCGTGTGGGAGGGGGTGGCTGGGCGCGGGGTCCGGCAGGAGCTTTCAGCGTGCGGTGGGGCAGCGGGGGCTTCAGCGTGCGGTGGAGTCCGCGAGGACCGCGTCCCGGGCGACCAGGGCCGCGTACCGGCCCTCCAGGCCGAGGAGTTCCTCGTGGGTGCCGCGCTCGACGATGTGGCCCTGGTCCAGGACGACGATCTGGTCGGCGTCGCGGACGGTGGACAGGCGGTGGGCGATGGTGACGGTGGTACGGCCCACGGACAGCGCGTCGATGGCGTCCTGCACGGCCTGTTCGGTACGGGTGTCGAGGGCGCTGGTCGCCTCGTCGAGGATGAGGACCGGCGGGTCGCGCAGGATGGTGCGGGCGATGGCCAGGCGCTGCTTCTCGCCGCCGGAGAAGCGGTAGCCGCGCTCGCCGACCAGGGTGTCGTAGCCGTCGGGCAGGGACGCGATGTGGTCGTGTATCTGGGCGGCGCGGGCGGCGGCCTCGATCTCGGCGTCGGTGGCGTCCGGCTTGGCGAAGCGGAGGTTCTCGGCGACCGAGGCGTGGAAGAGGTAGGTCTCCTGGGAGACGACGCCGACCGCGCGGGCGAGGCTGTCGAAGTCGAGGTCGCGCACGTCGACGCCGTCGAGGGTGACGCGCCCTCCGGTGACGTCGTACAGCCGGGGCACCAGGTAGCTGAGGGTGGACTTGCCGGAGCCGGTGGGTCCGACGACGGCGAGGCTGCCGCCGGCGGGGACGGCGATGTCGACCTGCTCCAGCGTGTGCCCGTACTCGCGGCCGTACGCCTCGTCGTAGCTGAAGTCGACCTTCTCGAAGCGCAGTTCGCCGCGGGCCCGGTCCAGGTGCACCGGGTGCGCGGACTCGGTGATCTCCACGGGCAGGTCGAGGTACTCGAAGATGCGCTGGAACAGCGCCAGGGAGGTCTGGATCTGCACGCCGGTGGAGAGCAGGCTCACCGAGGGCCGGAACAGGCCCTGCTGGAGCGAGACGAAGGCGACCAGGGTGCCGATGGATATCGCGCCCCCGGAGGCCTGGAGGGTGAGTCCGGCGGCCCAGTAGATCATCGCGGGCATGGCGGCCATGACCAGGCCGATGGTCGACATCCGCCAGCGCCCGGCCATGGAGGCGCGCACCTCCAGGTCGACGAGGCGCTCGGACTCGTCGGCGAAGGACTTCGTGAGGGAGTCGGAGCGCCCCATGGTGCGGCCGAGCAGGATGCCGCTGACCGAGAGGGACTCGGTGACGGTGGCGGACATGGCGGCCATCTGCTTCTGGCGCTGGGTGGTGACCTGCTTGCGCTCGTTGCCCACGCGGCGGCTGATCCACACGAAGACCGGGAGCAGCAGCAGGGACACGACGGTCAGCCGCCAGTCCAGGGCGAGCATGGCGACGACGGTGGCGACCACGGCGGTGAGGTTGGAGACCAGGGAGGTCGCCGTGGAGGTGACGGTCGCCTGCATGCCGCCGATGTCGTTGGCTATCCGGGACTGGACCTCGCCGGTGCGGGTGCGCGTGAAGAAGGCGAGCGGCATCCGCTGGAGCTGGGCGTAGACCGAGGTGCGCAGGTCGTGCATGACGCGCTGGCCGACGGTGGTGCTGACGAGGGTCTGCAGGACGCCGAAGACCGTGTTCATCACGGCGGCGGCGATCATGCCGAGGGCGAGCAGCGTGAGCAGGCCGGTGCGGCCCTGCGGGATGGCGGTGTCGAGGATCTCGCGCAGCAGGAACGGCGAGGCGACGGAGACGAGGGAGGAGGCGCCGACGAGGAGCCCCACGAAGGCCAGGCGGCCGCGGTAGGGGCGGAAGAGCCGCAGGATGCGCCGGATCTCGGCGGGCGGCTGGTCGTCGGTCTTGGGCGGTGGCGTCCAGGTGGACTCGGCGTGGATACGCATGGGCTCCTTCAGGTGGGGACGGGCCCGGTGCGGGAGGGGCCGCGGGTCGGGCAGCGAACTTTTGAGAGCATAGCTCATTGTTACCTATCTTCACAATGAGCGGAGTCCTGATATCATTCCCGGCATGAGCACTCCTCCTCCCCCGGCCACCCCGGCTCCCCCCGCTCCCGCGGTCCGTCCGGCCGTGGACGCCGACGGCCTGCTGGCCGAGCAGCTGCTGCGGCTGACCCGCAGGCTGCACCGCAGCCAGAAGCGGCAGCTGGAGTCGGCCGACATCGACATCACCCCGGCGCAGTCGCGCCTGCTGCGCACCGTCTCGCACTACGAGCGGCCGCCCCGGATGGCCGACCTGGCCGCCCGCCTCGAGGTGGTCCCGCGCGCCGTGACCAGCCTGGTGGACGGCCTGGAGGCGGGCGGCCGGGTGCGCCGGGTGCCCGATCCGACCAACCGCCGGGTGGTGCGGATCGAGGTCACCGACGAGGGGCGCGCCACCCTGCGGCAGCTGCGCAGCGCGCGCCGGGCCGCCGCAGAGGACATCCTGGCTCCATTGACCGTCGAGCAGCGCGAGGTGTTCGGCGGCCTGCTGTCCGCTCTGGTCGACGGGTCGCCCGAGCGCCACTGCTGAGCCCCGCGGGCCGGGGCAGAGGGGACCACGCCATGCCGCTGATGGAGCCGAAGCCGCAGTCGCTCAGGCCGGGCGGGAGCCGCCCGGCCGCCCCCGACCGCGTCCCGGACCACCTGGCGCAGGGCACCCCCGAGCCGCTGCGCGGGGACCTCACGGCGCTGCTGGGCGACCGGAAGGTGCTGTGGAAGGTCTCGGACCTGGTGCGGTACGCGTCGGACGCCAGCCCCTACCGGTTCGTGCCGCAGGTCGTGGTGGTCGCCGAGGACGTGGCCGACGTCTCGGCGGTCCTGTCGTACGCGCGGAGCCGGGGCCGCTCGGTGGTCTTCCGGGCCGCCGGGACGAGCCTGAACGGGCAGGCGCAGGGCGAGGACATCCTGGTGGACGTGCGCCGGCACTGGGTGGGCGTGGAGGTCCTGGACGGCGGGGCCCGCGCGCGCGTGGCGCCGGGCACGACCGTGATGCGGGCCAACGCGGCGCTGGCCCGGCACGGGCGGGTGCTCGGCCCCGACCCGGCGAGCGCGATCGCCTGCACGGTCGGCGGGGTCGTCGCCAACAACGCCTCCGGCATGACGGCCGGGACCACCCGCAACTCGTACCGGACCGTCTCCTCGCTGACCGTGGTGCTGCCCGGCGGCACCGTGGTGGACACCGGCGCCCCGGACGCCGACGCCGCACTGGAGCGGGCCGAGCCGGAGCTGTGCGCGGGGCTGCTCGCGCTGAAGGCGGAGATCGAGGCGGACCCGGAGCTGACCGCCCGGATCCGCGCCAAGTACGAGATCAAGAACACCAACGGCTACCGGCTGGACGCGTTCCTGGACGGGAGCACGCCGGTGGAGGTCCTGCGCGGCCTGATGGTCGGCTCGCAGGGCACGTTCGGCTTCATCTCCGAGGTCGTCCTGGACACCCTGCCGCTGGACCGCGAGGTGTCCACGGCGCTGTTGTTCTTCCCCTCCCTGCCGGCCGCCGCGGCGGCCGTGCCGCTGTTCAACGACGCGGGCGCGCAGGCCGTGGAGCTGATGGACGGCAACACGCTGCGCGCGTCGGTGAGCGTGGCGGGCGTGCCCGCCGACTGGGCGGAGCTGCCGGGCGGGACGGCGGCGCTGCTGGTGGAGTTCCGGGCGCCGGACGAGGCGGCCCTCACGGCGTACGAGGAGCGGGCCGCGCGGGTCCTTGAGGGCCTGGAGCTGGTGGCTCCGGTGGCGTCGGTGAGCAACGCCTTCACCCGGGACGCGGGCACGATCGGCGGGTACTGGAAGGCCCGCAAGGCGTTCGTGACGGCCGTCGGCGGCTCGCGCCCTTCGGGGACGACGCTGATCACGGAGGACTTCGCGGTGCCGCCGTCGAAGCTGGCCGACGCGTGCGAGGCCCTGCTGGAGCTGCAGGAGCGGCACGGCTTCGACGCGGCCGTCGCGGGCCACGCGGCCCACGGCAACCTGCACTTCCTGCTGGCGTTCGACGCCTCGGACCCGGCGGACGTGGAGCGCTACGCGGCGTTCATGGACGAGTTCTGCGCCCTGACCGTGGAGCGCTTCGACGGGTCGCTGAAGGCGGAGCACGCCACCGGGCGGAACATCGCGCCGTTCCTGGAGCTGGAGTGGGGCCCGCGCGCCACGGACCTGATGTGGCGCCTGAAGGAGCTGGTCGACCCGGACGGGGTGCTCGCCCCGCGGGTGGTCCTGGACCGCGACCCGCGCGCGCACCTGCGGGGCCTGAAGACCATCCCGCGGGTGGAGGAGGTCGCCGACCCGTGCATCGAGTGCGGTTTCTGCGAGCCGACCTGCCCCAGCCACGACCTGACGACCACGCCGCGCCAGCGGATCGTGCTGCGCCGCGAGATGGTGCGCCAGGAGGAGGGCTCCCCGGTCCAGGACGGCCTCCTCGACGCGTACGGGTACGACGCCGTGGACACCTGCGCGGGTGACTCCACCTGCAAGCTGGCCTGCCCGGTGGGTATCGACACGGGCGCGCTGATGAAGGACTTCCGCCACCGCAGGCACTCCCCGCGCGAGGAGCGCGTCGCGGCGCTGGCCGCCGCCAACTTCCGTGCCGTGGAGGCCTCCGCGCGCCTCGCCGTGGCCGCCGCCGACCGGATCGGCGACCGGCTCCTGGAGGGCGCGACCCGGCTGGTGCGCAGGGCGGTGCGGCCCGACCTGGTGCCCGAGTGGCTGCCGGAGATCCCCGGCGCCGCCGCGCGCGCCCTGCCGCGCACCGAGCGCCGGGGGGCGGTGGCCGTGTACTACCCGGCCTGCGTGAACCGGATCTTCGGCGGCCCCGAGGGCCGTCCGGGTCCTTCGCTGCCGCAGGCGGTCGTCGCGCTGTCCGCGCGCGCGGACAGGCCGGTGTGGATCCCCGGGGACGTGCGCGGCACCTGCTGCGCCACCATCTGGCACTCCAAGGGCTATGACGCGGGGAACCGGGTGATGGCCAACCGGATCGTGGAGGCCGCCTGGGGCTGGACGGCGGGCGGCCGGCTGCCGCTGGTGGTGGACGCCTCCTCGTGCACGCTGGGCATCGCGCACGAGGTCGTGCCGTACCTCACCGACGACAACCGCGCGCTGCACGCGGAGCTCACGGTCGTCGACTCGCTGGTGTGGGCGGCGGACGAGCTGCTGCCGCGTCTGACGGTGGAGCGCACGGTGGCGTCGGCGGTGGTCCATCCGACGTGTTCCATGCGGCACTTGGGGGACGCCGAGCAGCTGACGGCGCTGGCCCGCGCGTGCGCGCGGGAGGTGCTGGTGCCGGACGACGCGGGCTGCTGCGCCTTCGCGGGCGACCGGGGCATGCTGCACAAGGAGCTCACCGCGTCGGCCACCGCGCGCGAGGCGGCCGAGGTGACCGCGCGGGACTTCGACGCGCACCTGAGCGCGAACCGGATGTGCGAGATCGGCATGGACCGCGCCACGGGCCGCAGTTACTACTCGGCGCTGCTGGAACTGGAGCGGGCGACGCGGCCCGCGTGATCCGTACGCCGTGAGCGTGCGTGCCAGGCCCCGACCGTCAGGCGGAACCGTGGAGACACGGCCTGGAGGGCCCGGACGCCGTAGGGGTCCGGGCCCCGCGGGTCAGCAGCGCGTGCGGTCTTCCGTGAGCGTGCCCTGGACGGTCCTCAGGGTGCGGTCGTAGCAGCCGGCCGAGCCGTGGGAGCGGTAGCGCTCGGCGGAGGTGCCGACGGCGTGGCGCTGGTCGCGCGGCACGTTCAGCGTCCAGGAGGCGTCACCGTCGTACCGGTCGTCCAGGTGCGACCAGGACAGGGGCGAACGGCCGCGCAGCACGGTCGAGTCGGCCCGGTCGGTGAGCGAGATCACGGTGCGCAGCAGGTCGTCGGCCCCGATGGTGATCGTTCCGTCGAGGCGGTACGTGCGCTGGGTGCGGCTGGTCGTGGCGCCCCGGGTGACGCTCTCGTCGTCGCGCCAGGTCGCGTCGAGCGCGTCGAGGTCCTCGGCCTCGGTGAAGCGGTGGGCGGAGGTGTGGGCGAGCGTCCGGGTGACGGTGGTGGTGACGCGGCCGTGCGAGGTGTCGAGGTAGCCGGCGGTGGTGAGCCGGTGTCCGGCCCGCGCGTCCAGCTCCTGCTGGGCGCCGGGGGTGTACGTGACGGAGTCGACCGGCTCGCCCTGCTCGTGGCGGGTGAGCGCGCCGGTGACGACGCGGCGGCCGTGGTCCTGCCAGAGCAGCAGGTTGGCGGGGGTGCTCCAGCCGCTGGTGCCGGGCGGGACGCCGAGGACAGAGACCTGGATCCGGTGCGGGCGTCCGTCGTTGAGGAGTGCGGCGAAGGGGGTGAGGTCGTATTCGACGGGCTTGACGTCGAAGGCGCGGGGGGCCGGGAGCACGTACCACAGGAAGGGGTTGGACCAGCCTCCGGTCCACACGTGGGGGAACGGCGAGGCGATGCCCGCCAGTCGTCCGTCGACGCTGACCTGGACCTCGCGGTTGGGCCCGCCCGGGGCCTTGCACGAGTACGCGGCGCGCTCGGGGACGGTCAGGTACCAGAACTCCTCGCAGCCGCCGCCCGATCCGGTGGCGTACACCTCGGCGACGACGCGTTCGCCGTTGCGGGGCAGGGTCACCGGGGTGGTGCCGCTGCCGTCGCCGAGGGGCAGCACCCGGTCGGGGGCGTCGGCGGCCCGGACCGCGCCGCGGGCGGTGTAGAAGGTGGCGGTGACCTTCACGTCGATGACGCCGGTGTAGGTGTCGTCGACGACGTTGCCGATGAGCATCTCGACCGGCTGGGGGCGGCGGAGGGTGTCGGCGTAGCGGGTGACGTCCTTCTCGACGTGCCAGGCGATGCCGTCGGGCGAGGGCTCGGGGGTGGAGGTGCGCAGGACTTCGACGCCGCCGACGGCGAGGTGGCCGAGCCGGTCGTACTGGCGGCCCTTGACCGTGCCGTCCAGGCGCAGCACCACCTTGCTCCAGCGGGTGCCGCAGGCGGCCGGGGGCGTGTAGGAGCCCCGGTAGGGCGTGAAGTCGCGGAACTGCGCCTGGGCGAGGGTGACGCGGCAGGACGGGGTGGCCGGTTTCGCGACGGGCGGGGCGGCGGTGAGGGGGTCGTGCCAGTCGGTGCCGAACTCGGCGGGCGGGGTGGCCGCGGCCGGGTGGCCGTTCCCCGTCGCGGCCTGGGCGGGGCCGGTGCCGAGCAGGGTACCCGCGGTCAGCGCGAGCCCGGCGAGCATGGACATGATCGGTCGTCTCATGGGCCACGAGTGAAGCGCGGGGCGCCCGCGAGCACCAGGCCGGGGTGGTGGATCTTGGCGGGTTCCGCTCGGTGGTGCCGGAAAATCGATTGCGGGCCCGCACCGCGAAAGGCGAACCTTGCGTGGTTTGAGCCAACCGGCTCGCCATGGCCGGACAGGCCCTGGTCCCCCGTCACGAGCGCTGGGACGCCATGCAGATCCGCGACCTCCCGTACCCCGACCCCGGCGACCCCGACGTCCGGTCCGGCCCGCGGTTCCTGCTGTGGCTGGGCCGGGGCCAGCTGGCCGGGCAGCTCAAGGCGACCGCCTGGGGCCTGCTGCTCCAGCTGGGCATCGCCGCGCTGCCGCTCGGCGTCGGGCTCGCCGTGCAGGCGGTCGTGGACCGCTCCGGCACCCGGCTCGCCGTCGCGGGCGCCCTCGTCGCCGCGCTCGGCGTGGCCATCGCCGTGGGCGACACCATGCTGCACCGCACGGCCGTCACCAACTGGATCACCGCGGCCGCCCGGGTCCAGCAGCTGCTCGCCCGCAGGACCGCCGCGCTGGGCTCGGTGCTGACCCGGCGGGTGGCCGCCGGGGAGGTCGTCGCGGTGTCCACCGGGGACGTCGAGAAGATCGGCTGGTTCGTCGAGGCGCTGTCGCGCTTCGCCGCCGCCGCGCTCACCCTCGTCGTGGTCTGCGTCGGCCTGGTGGTCTACCAGCCCGCGCTCGGCGTGGTCGTCGCGGTGGGCGTGCCGGTCCTGGCGTTCGCCGCGCTGCCGCTGCTGCCCCGGGCCACCCGCCGCGCCGACCTCCAGCGGGAGAAGGCGGGCCGGGCCACCGAGCTGGCCTCCGACACGGTGGCCGGGCTGCGGGTGCTGCGCGGCATCGGCGGCGAGGAGCTGTTCCTCGACCGCTACCGCCGGGCGTCCCAGGAGGTCCGCGAGGCGGCCGTGCGCAGCGCCCGGATGTGGGCGCTGATCGGCGCGCTGCAGACGCTGCTGCCGGGCGTGCTGATGGTCGTGGTCCTGGCGTACGGCGCGGGCCTGGTGGCCGACGGCCGGGTCGCGGTCGGCGAACTGGTCACGGTGTACGGCGCGGTGCTGCTCACCCACCACCCGCTGCGCAACTTCGAGGAGATCGCGATGGCGTACTCCTTCTCGCGGCCCTCCGCCCAGCGCGCCGCCCGGGTGCTCGCGCTGACCCGGACGACCACGGAGGCGGGCGCCGCGCTGAAGGACGGCGGCGACCTGTACGACCCGGTGACCGGACTGCTCGCGCCCGAGGGCCGGTTCACGGCCGTGGTGTGCGGCGACCCGGACGCGGCGGGGCGGCTCGCGGACCGGCTGGGCGGCCACCCGGTGGCGCCCGCCGACGACCACACCTCCGTACTCCTGGGCGGGGTGCCGCTGGACGAGCTGCCGCTGGACGGCGCGCGGACGGCGGTGCTGGTGCAGGACAAGGAGCCGGTGCTGCTGTCGGGGACGCTGCGCGAGCTGCTGGACGTGCCGCGCTCCGGCGGCGTGGACGCCGACCGGGCGCTGCGGGCCGCGCAGTGCGGGGACGTGCTCGACGCGCTGGCGCAGGCGTCGGTGGACGGCGGCGGCGACCCGATGCGCACCCGGATCACCGAGCGCGGCCGGTCCCTGTCGGGCGGCCAGCGCCAGCGCCTGGCGCTGGCCCGGTCGCTGGTGACCGACCCCCGGGTGCTGGTGCTCGACGAGCCGACCTCCGCGGTCGACTCGCACACCGAGGCCCGGGTCGCGGCGGGCGTCAAGGAGCTGCGGGAGGGCCGCACCACGGTGGTGCTGGCGTCCTCGCCGCTGCTGCTGGACCTGGCGGACCGGGTGGTGCTGGTCGAGGCGGACCAGGCGGTCGCGGTGGGCACGCACCGCGAGCTGCTGCGCACCGAGCCGCGCTACCGCGCGGTGGTGACGCGCGAGACGGAAGACGAGATCGCCCTGCGGGGCGCGCTGGAGGAGGAGTCGGCATGATCGGCACACCGCGGCCGGAGTACGACCCGGCGGCGCCGACCTCCGTGACGACGCTGCCCGTCGCGTCGGCGGCGACGGTACGGGCGTACGCGCGCGGGCTGCTGCGCCGCCACCGGACGGCGTTCGCCGTCCTGGTGGGGGTGAACGCGGCGGCCGTCGTCGCCTCGATGGCCGGGCCCTACCTGCTGGGCGACCTGGTGGACCGGCTGTCGGCGGGCGCGGACGAGCTGCACCTGTCGCGCACCATCGCGGTGTTCGTCGTCGCGCTGGTGGTGCAGACGGTCTTCGTCCGGATGGTGCGGCTGCGCGGGGCGATGCTGGGCGAGGAGATGCTCGCCGACCTGCGCGAGGACTTCCTGGTGCGCTCGGTGGGCCTGCCGCCGGGCGTGCTGGAGCGCGCCGGGACGGGCGACCTGCTGTCGCGCATCACCACGGACATCGACCGGCTGGCGAACGCGATGCGCGAGGCCGTGCCGCAGCTCGCCATCGGCGTGGTGTGGGCGGCGCTGCTGGTCGGCGGCCTCACGGTCACCGCGCCGCCGCTGGCCCTTGCGGTCCTGCTCGCCGCGCCGCTGCTGGTGGTGGGCTGCCGCTGGTACTTCCGGCGGGCTCCGTCGGCGTACCGCTCGGAGGCCGCCGGGTACGCGGCGGTGGCCGCCGCCCTCGCGGAGACCGTCGACGCGGGCCGTACGGTCGAGGCGCACCGCCTGGGCGCGCGCCGGGTCACGCTGTCGGACCGGCGGGTCAGGGAGTGGACGGCGTGGGAGCGCTACACGCTGTTCCTGCGCTCGGTGCTCTTCCCGGTGATCAACCTCACGCACGTCACGGTGCTGCTGGCGGTGCTGATGATCGGCGGGGTGTTCGTGCTGCGCGGCTGGATGGACGTGGGGCAGCTGACCACGGGCGCGCTGCTGGCGCAGATGCTGGTGGACCCGGTCGGGATCATCCTGCGCTGGTACGACGAACTGCAGGTCGCCCAGGTGTCGTTGGCGCGCCTGGTCGGTGTGCGGGAGATCGAGCCGGACGCGGGCGACGCCGATGTGGAGCCCGACGGGCGCCAGGTGCGCGCCGACGACGTGCGGTTCGGCTACCGCGAGGGCGTCGACGTGCTGCACGAGGTGTCGATGCGGGTCGCGCCGGGCACCCGGCTCGCCCTGGTCGGCCCGTCCGGCGCGGGCAAGTCGACGCTGGGCCGGCTGCTGGCCGGGATCTACGCGCCCCGCACCGGGCGGGTGACGCTCGGTGCGGCGGAGCTGTCGCGGATGCCGGCCGAGCGGGTGCGCGAGCACGTGGCGCTGGTCAACCAGGAGCACCACGTGTTCGTGGGCTCGCTGCGGGACAACCTGCGGCTGGCCCGCACCGGGGCGCAGGACGCCGAACTGTGGGCGGCGCTCGGCGCGGTGGACGCGGACTCCTGGGCGCGCGGCCTGGACGACGGCCTGGACACCGAGGTCGGCTCGGGCGGGCTCGCGCTGACCCCGGCGCAGGCCCAGCAGGTGGCGCTGGCCCGGCTGGTGCTCGCCGACCCGCACACGCTGGTCCTGGACGAGGCGACGTCGCTGCTCGACCCGCGGGCGGCGCGCCACCTGGAGCGCTCGCTGGCCCGCGTCCTGGACGGCCGCACGGTCGTGGCGATCGCGCACCGGCTGCACACGGCGCACGACGCGGACGTGATCGCGGTGGTCGAGGACGGCCGGATCAGCGAACTGGGCAGCCACGACGACCTGGTGGCGGCCGAGGGGGCGTACGCGGCGCTGTGGCGGTCCTGGCACGGGTGAGCCCGGCCGAGGCAGCGGAGAGGGGTACGGAAGTCCTTCTGTACCCCTCTCCGCTCTCCGCTGTTCCGCGCCGACGGCTCAGCGCGGCAGCGCCGCCTCGACGGCCGCGACGACCTCGGGGGCCTCGGGCTCGGTGCGCGGGCGGAAGCGGGTGACCGCGCCGCCGGGGGCGAGCAGGAACTTCTCGAAGTTCCACTGCACGTCACCGGCCTCGCCCTCGGCGTCGGCGACCCGGGTCAGCTCCGCGTACAGCGGGTGGCGGCCCTCGCCGTTGACGTCGGTCTTCTCCAGCAGCGGGAAGGTGACGCCGTACGTGGCCGAGCAGAAGGTCCCGATCTCCTCGGCGCTGCCCGGCTCCTGGCCCGCGAACTGGTTGCAGGGCACGCCGAGCACCGTGAAGCCCCGCTCGGCGTAGGTCTTCTGCAGCCGCTCCAGGCCCGCGTACTGCGGGGTGAGGCCGCACTTGGAGGCCACGTTGACGATCAGGACGGCCTCGTCGCGGTGGTCGGCCAGCGAGGTGGCCTCGCCCTGGAGGGTGCGCAGCGGGATGTCGTACAGGCTCATCGGGTACTCCTCTTCACCGTAAGGGTCGTGCTCAGGGTAGACAGGGGTCATGAACGATCAGCCACTGAGCGGCATGGAGGACGTCGAGGCGCGCGAGCGGCGCGTCCGGTGCCGGTTGTGCGGGCGTCCGCTGACCGGCGAGTCCTCGCGGCGCACCGGCCTGGGCCCGGCCTGCGACGCCAAGCTGCACCCGCCGGGCCCGGACGTCCCGACCCGCCGCCACGAGGTGCCGCAGGACCCGCTGCCGGGGACGTGAGCGCTCACAGCTTGCGGAACAGGCCCTCCTGGACCACCGAGACGAGGAGGCGGCCCTCGCGGTCGTAGATGCGGCCGCGGGCCAGCCCTCGGCCGCCGGTGGCGATCGGGGACTCCTGGTCGTACAGGAACCACTCGTCGGCGCGGAACGGCCGGTGGAACCACATGGCGTGGTCCAGGGACGCCATGTCGAAGCCGCGCGGCCCCCACAGCGGCTCCACGGGGATGCGGACCGCGTCGAGCAGGGTCATGTCGGAGGCGTAGGTGAGCGCACAGGTGTGCACCAGCGGGTCGTCGCCGAGCGGGCCGACGGCGCGCATCCACACGGCGCTGCGCGGGTCGGCGTCGCGGACCTCCTCGGCGCTCCAGCGCAGCCGGTCGACGTAGCGGATGTCGAAGGGCTGGCGGCGGGCCATCCGCTCCAGGGCCTCGGGCAGGGCGCCCAGGTGCTCGCGGATCTCCTCGGCGACGGTCGGCAGCGCCTCGGGGTCGGGGAACTCCAGGCGCGGCGGCAGCTGGTGCTCGAAGCCCGCCTCCTCCGGGTGGTGGAAGGAGGCGGTCAGGTTGAAGATCGTGCGGCCCTGCTGGATGGCGGTGACCCGGCGGGTGGTGAAGGAGCGGCCGTCGCGGACCCGCTCGACCTGGTAGACGATCGGCACGCCGGGGCGGCCGGGGCGCAGGAAGTAGGCGTGCAGCGAGTGCACCGGGCGGTCGTCCTCCACGGTGCGGCCCGCGGCCACCAGCGCCTGTCCGGCGACCTGGCCGCCGAACACGCGCTGGAGGGACTCCTGCGGGCTGCGGCCGCGGAAGATGTCGACCTCGATCTGCTCCAGGTCGAGCAGGTCGACCAGTCTCTCGGCCGGGTTCGTCATGGTCCGGGGTCCTCTCGGGGGTCGCGGGCGCCGCCCGCGGGGGTCACAGGGTGCCGACGGCCGTCACGCGGACGACCGCGCGGCCCTCCTCGTCGGAGGCCGCGAGGTCGACCTCCGCGCTGATGCCCCAGTCATGGTCGCCGCTGGGGTCGGCGAAGCTCTGGCGGACGCGCCAGAGGCCGTGCGCGGGGTCCTCCTCGATGGCCAGCAGCTTGGGGCCGCGGGCGTCGGGGCCGGTGCCGAGGTCCTCGTACTCGTCCCAGTACGCGTCCATGGCCTCGCCCCAGGCGTCGGCGTCCCAGCCGGACTCGGCGTCCAGCTCGCCGAGCGCGTCCACGTTGTCCAGGGCGGCCAGCTCCACGCGGCGGAACATGGCGTTGCGCACCAGCACCCGGAAGGCGCGGGCGTTGGCGGTGACGGGCTTGACCTGGTCGGCCTTCTCCTGGGCCTGCTCGGCCGTCTCCACCTCGGGGTTGGCCAGCTGCTCCCACTCGTCCAGGAGCGAGGAGTCGACCTGGCGGACCAGCTCGCCCAGCCAGGCGATCAGGTCCTGGAGGTCCTCGGTCTTGAGGTCGTCGGGGATGGTGTGGTCGAGGGCCTTGTAGGCGGAGGCCAGGTAGCGCAGCACGATGCCCTCGGTGCGGGCCAGCTCGTACCAGGAGGTGAACTCGGTGAAGGTCAGGGCCCGTTCGTACATGTCACGGATGACGGACTTCGGGGAGACCGGGTGGTCGCCGACCCACGGGTGGGAGGTGCGGTAGGTGTTGTAGGCGTGCCACAGCAGCTCTTCGAGCGGCTTGGGGTACGAGACGTCCTGGAGCCGCTCCATGCGCTCCTCGTACTCCACGCCGTCGGCCTTCATCTGGCCGACGGCCTCGCCGCGCGCCTTGTTCTGCTGGGCGGCGAGGATCTGCCGCGGGTCGTCGAGGGTGGACTCGACGACGGAGACCATGTCCAGGGCGTAGGACGGGGATTCGGGGTCGAGCAGGTCGAAGGCGGCCAGCGCGAAGGTGGAGAGCGGCTGGTTGAGGGCGAAGTCCTGCTGGAGGTCGACGGTGAGCCGGATGTGGCGGCCCTCGGCGTCGGGGGTGTCGAGCTGCTCGACCACTCCCCCGTCGAGCAGGGAGCGGTAGATCGCGATGGCGCGGCGGATGTGCCGCAGCTGCGCCTTGCGCGGCTCGTGGTTGTCCTCCAGGAGCTTGCGCATGGCCTCGAAGGCGTTGCCGGGGCGGGCGATCACCGACAGGAGCATGGTGTGGGTGACGCGGAAGCGGCTGGTGAGCGGCTCGGGGTCGGAGGCGATGAGCTTCTCGAAGGTGCTGTCGCTCCAG
Organism: Streptomyces sp. NPDC001941; assembly: GCF_040296945.1. NCBI lineage: Bacteria > Bacillati > Actinomycetota > Actinomycetes > Kitasatosporales > Streptomycetaceae > Streptomyces > Streptomyces sp. NPDC001941. The sequence continues at coordinate 43,045 of NZ_JBEOYE010000032.1, forward strand.
GCGACGAAGCCCTCGGGGGCCTTCTTGCGGACGACCTTGCGGCGCTTCTTGGGGTCGTCGCCGGCCTTGGCGAGGGCCTTCTCGTTCTCGATGACGTGCTCGGGGGCCTGGGCGACGACGAAGCCCGCGGTGTCGAAGCCGGCCCGGCCCGCGCGGCCGGCGATCTGGTGGAACTCGCGGGCCCGCAGGGTGCGCACGCGGTTGCCGTCGTACTTGGTCAGGGCGGTGAACAGCACCGTACGGATGGGCACGTTGACGCCGACGCCGAGGGTGTCGGTGCCGCAGATGACCTTCAGGAGCCCGGCCTGGGCGAGCTTCTCCACCAGGCGCCGGTACTTGGGCAGCATGCCGGCGTGGTGCACGCCGATGCCGTGGCGCACGTAGCGGGAGAGGTTCTGGCCGAACTTGGTGGTGAAGCGGAAGTTGCCGATGAGCTCGGCGATCCTGTCCTTCTCCTCCCGGGTGCACATGTTGATGCTCATCAGCGACTGGGCGCGCTCGACGGCCTGTGCCTGGGTGAAGTGGACGATGTAGACGGGCGCCTGCTTGGTCTCCAGGAGCTCGGTGAGCGTCTCCGTGATGGGGGTGAGCTCGTAGGAGTACGAGAGCGGGACCGGGCGGGTCGCGGAGCGGACCACGGCGGTGGGGCGGCCGGTGCGCCGGGTGAGGTCCTTCTCGAACATGGCGACGTCGCCGAGGGTGGCGGACATCAGCACGAACTGGGCCTGGGGCAGTTCCAGGATCGGGATCTGCCAGGCCCAGCCGCGGTCGGGCTCGGCGTAGAAGTGGAACTCGTCCATCACGACCTGGCCGATGTCGGCGTCCTTGCCGTCGCGCAGCGCGATGGAGGCGAGGACCTCGGCGGTGCAGCAGATGACGGGGGCGTCGGCGTTGACGGAGGCGTCGCCGGTGAGCATGCCCACGTTCTCGGTGCCGAAGATCTTGCACAGGTCGAAGAACTTCTCCGAGACCAGTGCCTTGATCGGGGCGGTGTAGAAGGTGACCTGGTCGTTGGCGAGGGCGGCGAAGTGGGCGCCCGCGGCCACCAGTGACTTGCCGGACCCGGTGGGCGTCGACAGGATCACGTTCGCGCCGGAGACCACCTCGATCAGCGCCTCCTCCTGAGCCGGGTAGAGGCTGATGCCGCGCTCCTCGGTCCACGAGGAGAAGGCTTCGAAGAGGGCGTCGGGGTCGGCGGTCCGGGGAAGCTGATCGATAAGGGTCACGCCCCCATCTTGCCTGGATTCCGTCCGGAAGAGGGAACCGGCCACTTGTTCCATGATCACGGCGGGTAGGCTCCCCTCTCGACCCGGCCGCGGCCGGGTCGGCTGACCCGGCCTCAACTGGGTCCACCGACACGAGGAATGGGGCGGGTAACGGCCATGATGGGACCGGCACACTCACTGTCCGGGGCGGCGGCCTGGCTGGGGGTGGGGGCGGCGGCCGCGGCGGCCGGGCAGCCCATGCCCTGGCCGGTTCTCGTCGTCGGGGCGCTCATCTGCGCGGGCGCGGCGCTGGCGCCGGACCTCGACCACAAGGCGGCGACGATCTCCCGGGCCTTCGGACCGGTGTCCCGGCTGCTGTGCGAGATCGTCGACAAGCTCTCGTACGCCGTGTACCAGGCGACGAAGATGTCCGGCGACAAGCGGCGCACCGGCGGCCACCGCACGCTGACGCACACCTGGCTGTGGGCCGTGCTGATAGGAGGGGGCGCCTCGGCGGCGGCGGTGTTCGGCGGCCGGTGGGCGGTGCTGGGCATCCTGTTCGTGCACCTGGTGCTGGCGGTGGAGGGCCTGCTGTGGCGGGCCGCGCGGGTCTCCAGCGACGTGCTGGTGTGGCTGCTCGGGGCGACCAGCGCGTGGATCCTGGCGGGCGTGCTGGACAAGCCGGGCAGCGGCGCGGACTGGCTGTTCGACCAGCCGGGCCAGGAGTACCTGTGGCTGGGGCTGCCGATCGTGCTGGGCGCGCTGGTGCACGACATCGGGGACGCGCTGACGGTGTCGGGCTGCCCGATCCTGTGGCCGATCCCGGTGGGCCGCAAGCGCTGGTACCCGGTGGGGCCGCCGAAGGCGCTGCGCTTCCGGGCGGGCAGCTGGGTGGAGCTGAAGGTGCTGATGCCGGTGTTCATGCTGCTGGGCGGCGTGGGCGGGGCCGCGGCGCTGAACTTCATCTGACGTACGCGACGGTACGGGCAGGGGGCGGGCCGCCTCGGCGGGCCGCCCCCTCGCCGTACGCGCGTCAGCGGATCGGGACCCCCGACAGGGTGCGGGCGATGACCAGGCGCTGGATCTCGCTGGTGCCCTCGAAGATCGTGTAGATGGCCGCGTCGCGGTGCATGCGCTCGACCGGGTACTCACGGGTGAAGCCGTTGCCGCCGAGGATCTGGATGGCCTGGCCGGTGACCTTCTTGGCGACCTCGCTGGCGTAGAGCTTGGACATCGAGCCCTCGGCGGAGGTGAACGGCTTGCCGCTGACCGCCATCCAGGAGGCCCGCCAGACCAGCAGCCGCGCGGCGTCGATCTGGGTGCGCATGTCGGCGAGCTGGAAGGCGATGCCCTGGTTGTCGATGATCGGGCGGCCGAACTGCTCGCGGGTCTTGGCGTACTCCAGGGCGTAGTCGTACGCGGCGCGGGCGGTGCCCACCGCCATGGCGCCGACCGCGGGGCGGGAGGCCTCGAAGGTGGCCATCGCGGCGTTCTTCACGCGCTCGCCGCCGCCCGCCTTGGCCCGCTCGTGGGCGCGGGCGAGGCGCTCGTCGAGCTTGTCCTTGCCGCCGAGCAGGCAGTGGCCGGGGACGCGCACGTCCTCCAGGACGACCTCGGCGGTGTGCGAGGCGCGGATGCCGTGCTTCTGGAACTTCTGGCCCTGCTTCAGGCCGGGGGTGCCGGGCGGCACGATGAAGGAGGCGTGGCCCTTGCTGCCGAGGGCGGGGTCGACGACGGCGACGACGACGTGGACGTTGGCGATGCCGCCGTTGGTCGCCCAGGTCTTGGTGCCGTTGAGCACCCACTCGTCCTTGGCCTCGTCGTAGACGGCGCGGGTGCGCATGGAGGCGACGTCGGAGCCGGCGTCGGGCTCGGAGGAGCAGAAGGCGGCGACCTTGACGTCGTTCACGTCCCCGTACATCTGGGGTATCCAGGTGCCTATCTGCTCCTCGGTGCCGTTGGCGAGGACGCCGACGGCGGCCAGGCCGGTGCCGACGATGGACAGCGCGATGCCCGCGTCGCCCCAGAAGAGCTCCTCCATGGCGACCGGGACGCCCAGACCCGTCGGGTCGAAGTACTGCTGCGCGTAGAAGTCGAGGGAGTAGATTCCGACCTTGGCGGCTTCCTGGATGACCGGCCAGGGCGTCTCCTCGCGCTCGTCCCACTCGGCGGCGGCAGGGCGGATGACGTCCTTGGCGAAGCCGTGGAGCCAGTCCTTGACCTGCTTCTGGTCGTCGTTGAGATCGAGCGCGAACTCGGTCATGTCCCCTCCAGCGGTACAGTGGCCCATCACGTGTTACTTGCGGTAACAGCAGTGTGTTACCGATGAGTAGCAGCTGTCAACAGCCATCCCGCGACGACCGCGGCCGACACGCTCCGCGCCCGGGTGTTACGTTGCGTTGGCCTCAGGAATTCGCACGGGCGGGGAGAGGGACCATGGAGACCACACACCGGACCGACCACCAGCGCACGGCCGAGGAGCGCCGCCGGGAGTTGCTGGAGGCCGCCGACCGCGTGGTGCTCCGCGACGGGCCCAAGGCGTCCATGAACGCGATCGCCGCCGAGGCGGGGATCACCAAGCCCATCCTCTACCGGCACTTCGGCGACAAGGGCGGGCTCTACCGGGCCCTGGCCCAGCGCCACACCGACGCCCTGCTGTCCGCGCTGCGCGCGGCGCTCGACGCCCCCGCGGAGCGCCGCGAGCGGGTGGAGGCGACCCTGGACACCTATCTGGCCGCCATCGAGGCGCGCCCCCAGGTGTACCGCTTCCTGATGCACCCGTCCGACGAGCCCGGCCCCTCCCCGGAGCAGGGCTTCGACGTGGGCCGCCACTCGGCGCCGCTGCTGCGGCGGATGGGCGAGGAGCTGGGCGTGGTCATCGCCGAGCGGGTCGACCTGGGGCCCGGCGGTGAGGCCCTGGCCCGGGTCTGGGGCCACGGGATCGTCGGGATGATGCACGCGGCGGGCGACTGGTGGCTGGGCGAACGGCCCTGCTCGCGCCCGGAGTTGGTGCGCGGCCTGGCGGACCTGCTGTGGGGCCGGCTGGCCGCGGCGGGCGACCGGGCCGGGGGGCCGGGGTTCTGACGACCGGCCGCGCCCCCGGCCCCCGCCGCTCAGGCCCAGGAGGTGTCGTGACCCGCCTTGCGCGCGTGGCGGACGGCCCGGGCGCGGCGCAGGCCGCCGACCCGGTCCAGGTACACGCCGCCCGCCAGGTGGTCGCACTCGTGCTGGAGGCAGCGGGCGAAGAAGCCGGTGCCGGACACCCGCACCGGCGCCCCGTCGCTGTCCATGCCCTCGACCACCGCGTGGTCGAAGCGCGTGGTGCCCGCCTCGATGCCGGGCAGCGACAGGCACCCCTCGGGCCCGCGCACCTCGGGCCCGTCCGCCTCGACCAGCCGCGGGTTGACCACGTGGCCCAGGTGGCGGACGTCCTCGTCGTCGGGGCAGTCGTACACGAAGACGCTGCGCGCGATCCCGATCTGGTTCGCGGCGAGCCCGACGCCCTGGGCGGCGTACATCGTCGCGTACATGTCCTCGACGAGCCGCTTCAGCTCCGGGCCGAAGTCGGTGACGGGGTCGCAGGGGGCGTGCAGCACCGGGTCGCCGAAGAGGCTGAGGGGGCGAACGCGGCCGCTGGAGCCGGGGATCGGGCGGTTTCGCATGGCGCAAAGCGTACGTTCCCCCGTGACCTGAGGGTTTCCACCGGGTGCCGCGGTTCGGGCCCCTGGCCGGATCTCGATAGGCTGGGCCCGGACCGACGCAAGGAGGAACAAGGACGATGGCAGGACACCCTGGCAACGCGGAGCCGCTCGGCGCGCGCGCCAAGCTGGCGGTGACGGCGGGCAAGGCGGCGGCGGCCGTGTCGCGCGCCGCCGGACGCGGCAGCGGCTCGGTGATCGGCGGCCGGGTGGCGCTGAAGCTCGACCCCGATCTGCTGGGGCGGCTCGCGCATCACCTGGACGTCGTCCTCGTGTCGGCGACGAACGGCAAGACGACCACGACCCGGCTGATCGCCGAGGCGCTGCGGGCCAGCGGCCCGGTGGTCTCCAACGCGCTGGGCGCCAACATGCCCGCGGGCATCACCTCGGCGCTGGCCGGTGGCTCGGACGCGAAGTTCGGCGTCATCGAGGTCGACGAGAAGTACCTGGCGGGCGTGGCCCGCGACGTGACGCCCAAGGCGATCGCGCTGCTGAACCTCTCCCGCGACCAGCTGGACCGCGCCGCGGAGACCCGCATGCTCGCCGAGAAGTGGCGCGAGGGCCTGGCCGGCACCAAGGCCGTGGTCATCGCGAACGCGGACGACCCGCTGATCGTGTGGGCCGCCTCCTCCTCGCCGAACGTGGTGTGGGTGGCGGCCGGGCAGGAGTGGAAGGACGACGCCTGGTCGTGCCCCTCCTGCGGCGGCGTGATGCAGCGGCCGGGCGACGACTGGTTCTGCGGCGAGTGCGGCTTCCGCCGCCCGGCGCCGAGCTGGGTGCTCAGCGGCGACCACGTGCTGGACCCGCACGGCTCGGCCTGGCCGATCCACCTGCAGCTGCCCGGCCGCGCCAACAAGGCCAACGCCGCCACCTCGGCGGCCGTCGCCGCGGTCTTCGGCGTGCCGCCGCAGGTCGCCCTGGAGCGCATGTACCAGGTGCAGGCCGTGGCCGGCCGCTACGACGTGGTGCAGTTCCAGGGCCGCGACCTGCGGCTGCTGCTGGCGAAGAACCCGGCGGGCTGGCTCGAGACGTTCTCCCTGATCGACCCGCCGCCGACGCCGGTGATCCTGTCGGTCAACGCGCGCGGCGCCGACGGCACCGACACCTCGTGGCTGTGGGACGTGGACTACACGCGCCTGGCCGGGCACCCGATCTTCGTGATCGGCGACCGCAGGCTCGACCTGGCGGTCCGCCTGGAGGTCGCGGGCCTGGACTTCCGGGTCTGCGAGTCGGTGGACGAGGCGGTACAGCTGGCCCCGCCCGGGCGGATCGAGCTGATCGCCAACTACACCGCGTTCCAGGACGTACGACGCCGGGTGGGTAACTAGGTGTCGAGGCCTCGCATTAAGGACAAGAGCATGAGCGACAACAGCCTGCGTCTGGTGTGGGTCTACCCCGACCTGCTCAGCACGTACGGGGACCAGGGCAACGCCCTGGTCGTGGAGCGCCGCGCCCGCCAGCGCGGCCTGAACGTCGAGCGCGTCGACGTCCGCAGCGACCAGCCCGTCCCCACCTCGGGCGACATCTACCTGATCGGTGGCGGCGAGGACCGGCCGCAGCGGCTCGCCGCGGAGCGGCTGCGCCGCGACGGCGGCCTGTCCCGGGCCGCGTCCAACGGCGCGATCATCTTCTCGGTGTGCGCCGGCTACCAGATCCTGGGCCACGAGTTCATCAACGACCTCGGTGAGCGCGAGCCGGGCCTGGGCCTGCTGGACGTGGTCTCCACCCGGGGCGAGGGCGACCGGTGCGTGGGCGACGTGCTCGCCGACATCGACCCGCAGCTGGGCCTGCCGCAGCTGACCGGGTTCGAGAACCACCAGGGCATCACGCACCTGGGCCCGACGGCCCGGCCGTTCGCCCGGACCGTGTTCGGCCGGGGCAACGGCACCGGCGACGGAACCGAGGGCGCGTACAACGACACCGTCTTCGGCACCTACATGCACGGTCCGGTGATGGCACGCAACCCGCAGATCGCGGACCTGCTGCTGAAGCTGGCGCTCGACGTGAACGCGCTGCCGCCGACGGACGACCGGTGGTACGAGGCACTGCGCGCCGAGCGCGTCGCCGCCGCGACGGCCGCCACGTCCTCCTGATCCAGGCGCTGCCGAGGGGCTCGTCCGACGGACCGTCAGGTCCGTTCGGGCGGGCCCCTCTTCGCATTGCTCCGCCGGTCGTCGTCGCACGTCAGGGCGGTCATCGGAAGAGCCCTTTTCCGTTCATATGAGCGGCGTCCAGCAGTCGGACGCCGGGGTCGGCACGGTGGCCGGACGCAGGTAGGGTGGCGGGGATCCAACCGGACGACGTGGTCCGGGAGTCGGCCCACGTTGCAAAGGTTTTCGGGCTATGCGCATTGGTGTGCTCACCTCCGGCGGCGACTGCCCCGGTCTGAACGCGGTCATCCGTTCCGTCGTCCACCGCGCCGTCGCCGACCACGGCGACGAAGTGGTCGGGTTCCTGGACGGCTGGAAGGGCCTGCTGGAGTGCGACTACCGCAAGCTCGACCTGGACGCGGTGGGCGGCATCCTGGCGCGCGGCGGCACGATCCTGGGCTCCTCCCGGGTGCAGCCCGCGCAGCTGGTGGACGGCGTGGAGCGGGCCAAGGGCCACGTGGCCGACCTGGGCCTGGACGCGATCATCCCGATCGGCGGCGAGGGCACCCTGAAGGCCGCCAACCTGCTGTCCGAGGCGGGCCTGCCGATAGTGGGCGTCCCCAAGACGATCGACAACGACATCGCCTCGACCGACGTGACGTTCGGCTTCGACACCGCCGTCGGGGTGGCCACCGAGGCCCTCGACCGGCTGAAGACGACCGCCGAGTCGCACCAGCGGGTGCTGATCGTGGAGGTCATGGGCCGGCACACCGGGTGGATCGCGCTGCACTCGGGCATGGCGGCCGGCGCGCACGCGATCGTGGTGCCCGAGCGCCCCTTCGACATCGACGAGCTGACCGCCCGGGTCGGCGCGCGCTTCGAGGACGGCAAGCGCTTCGCGATCGTGGTGGTCGCCGAGGGTGCCAAGCCGCGCGAGGGGTCGATGGACTTCAAGACCGCGGGCAAGGACATCTACGGCCACGAGCGGTTCACCGGCGTGGCCAACCAGCTCTCGGTGGAGCTGGAGCGCCGGCTGGGCAAGGAGGCCCGCCCGGTGATCCTGGGCCACGTCCAGCGCGGCGGCACCCCCACCGCGTACGACCGGGTGCTGGCCACCCGGTTCGGCTGGCACGCGGTGGAGGCCGCGCACCGCGGTGACTTCGGCATGATGACGGCGCTGCGCGGCACGGACATCACGCTGGTGCCGCTGGCGCGGGCCGTGGAGACCCTGAAGACGGTCCCCTCGGAGCGCTACGAGGAGGCGGAGACGGTCCTGTAGGACCGGCCGCCACCGGTCCCGTACCGGTTGCCCGTCGAACGATCCGCCCCCGGCCGCGAGCGCGTCCGGGGGCGGCTCTACTCTGGTGGACGTCAACCGGACAACCCGTACGAATCAGGAGCCGTGGGATGGATCACAGCGGGCACGGCATGCCCATGGATCTGCCGCCCTTCACCTTGGGGCGGGGCCTGGAGTACTCCCCGGACGTCTTCTTCCTGATCGGCTGCCTGGCCGGTCTCGGCCTCTACGGCTGGGGCGTGTTCCGGCTGCGCGCGCGGGGCGACGCCTGGCCGGTGAGCCGGACCGTCGCCTTCGTCACCGGCGTCCTGAGCATCGCGCTGGTGATGTGCACCAAGCTCAACGACTACGGCATGGTCATGTTCAGCGTGCACATGGTGCAGCACATGGTCATCTCGATGCTGTCGCCGATCCTGCTGCTGCTGGGCGCGCCGGTGACGCTGGCGCTGCGCGCGCTGCCGGTGGCGGGGCGGGGCCGCAAGGGGCCGCGCGAGCTGCTGCTGAAGCTGCTGCACAGCCGGTACATGCGGATCGTCACGCACCCGGCGTTCACCATCCCGATGTTCATCGCGAGCCTGTACGGGCTGTACTTCACCCCGCTGTTCGACTTCCTGATGGGCTCCAAGGCCGGGCACATCGCGATGATGGTGCACTTCCTGGCGGTGGGCCTGGTGTTCTTCTGGCCGATCATGGGCGTGGACCCGGGCCCGCACCGGCCGGGTTACGTGATGCGGATGCTGGAGCTGTTCGCGGGCATGCCGTTCCACGCGTTCTTCGGCATCGCCCTGATGATGGCCTCCGAGCCGATGATCAAGACGTACGCGAACCCTCCCGCGTCCCTGGGCATCGAGGCCCTGGCCGACCAGCAGGCGGGCGGCGGCATCGCCTGGGCGTTCAGCGAGATCCCGTCCGTCCTGGTGCTGATCGCGCTGGTCTTCCAGTGGTACCGCTCCGAGGACCGGGCGGCCCGGCGCGCGGACCGGGCCGCCGACCGCGACGGCGACAAGGAGCTGGAGGCGTACAACGCGTACCTCGCCTCGCTCCAGGCGCGCGGACAGCGGTAGCCGCGGCGGCACCAGGGGCCCCCGCGCTCTGGCGGACAGCCCTCCTCCCGGGTCACGATGTGGACCACGACGGCCCGGCGGCCGTGGAGGAGGGCTGGCTCATGTCCGGTTCGGCGAAGTCCATGGGTGTGATGACCGTCGGCGCCCTGGTGGCGGTGACGGCGTACACGGTGGCGCTCGGCAGCAACGGGTGGCTGTGGTTCGGCTGGGTGGTGGTCGGCCTGGTCACGATCGGGGTGATCGCGACCGGCGACCACTGAGAGCCCCTAGAAGCGGAAGACGGCGCCGGTCGCGGCGTCCAGCGTGCAGGCGTTGGGGAACGTGCGGTGCCAGGCCACCGGGCGGCCCTGGTAGGTGCCCGTCGCGCTGGCGGTGACCGGCTCGTACTGCTTGGTGCACGGGTGCGGGTCCTGCGGCAGCTTGTCCAGCACACCGCCCGCGGCGGCCAGCGCACGGCAGGCGCCCGCCGCGTCCGGGTGCGGGCCGCCCGGCTCAGGGGCGCACCACAGCAGGACGCCGCGGATCCAGGTGTTCTCGGCGCCGGAGACCGTCAGGAACAGGCCGCGCGGCTTGGGCGGCGACTCGGCGTCGGCGTGGGCGGGGACCGCGAGGGCCGCGGACGCGGCCAGGGCGAGCAGGGCGGCGGCGGCGCGGGTGCGCAGGGACATGGCGGCTCCTGGGGTAGGGACGTGAGGGACCCGGGGCTGCTGTCAGGGCAGCCCCCGGCGCGGCGTGCGGCAAGCCGACGCGCCGCCGGGTCCCCCGGTCGGCCCGGCGCGTCCCCCCGACGGCCCCGTGGGCGCGTCGGCTTCGTCCCGGGCCGCGCCCTGCGGTTGTGTGGGGCCCATGCACCCGTACCTGAACCGGGCCCGCGCCGCGCTGCTGGCCGCCGCCCTCCTGGTCCCGACCGCCGCGTGCGGCGCGCGGGACGCCCCGGCGCCGGGCGCCCGCCCCACCGCCTCCTCCCCCGCCGCGCGGCCTTCCGGGGCCGCCCGGGCGGTGCGGGAGCTGGCGCGCCTGGAGTCGGCGCACGGGGTGCGGCTCGGCGCGTACGCGCTGGACACCGGCAGCGGGCGCGCGGTCTCCTACCGGGCGGGCGAGCGCTTCCCCTCGCTGTCGACGTTCAAGGCCATCGCGGCGGCGGCCGTGCTGGACCGGGCCCGGCGGGAGCGTCCGGGGCTGATGGAGCGGACGGTGCGCTGGGGCGCGGCGGACGAGGTGGCGAACTCGCCGGTGACCGCGGGGCGCGGGCGGGCCGGGATGACGGTGGCCGAGCTGTGCCGGGCGGCGGTGACCCGCAGCGACAACACGGCGGGCAACCTGCTGCTGCGGCAGCTGGGCGGGCCGCGCGGGCTCACCGCGTACTACCGCTCGCTCGGGGACCGCACCTCGCGGCTGGACCGCTGGGAGCCGGAGCTCAACGACTGGCGGCCGGGCGAGCCGCGGGACACCACGACGGCGGCGGCGATGGGCGCGGGGCTGCGCGCGGTGGCCGTGGGCGACGCGCTGGCGCCGGCGGACCGGGAGCGGCTGAACGGCTGGCTGCGCGGGACCGCCACCGGCGGTGCCCGGATCCGGGCGGGCCTGCCGCGCACCTGGCGCACCGGCGACAAGACGGGGACCAACGGCGGGGCGGGCGCGGCGAACGACATCGCGGTGACCCGGCCGCCGTCGGGGGCGCCGGTGGTCGTGTCCGTCTTCACGCACCGCACCGGCGGGCGCACCGGGACCGACGACGCGGTGCTCGCCAGGGCGGCGGCGGTGCTGGTGCGCGGCCTGGGCCGGACCTCCTGAGTCTGGCCTGACGCAGCGTCAACCCATGGCCGTACGGGGGTGGTTACGGGTCCCGGTGGGTGCGCCTACACTGATCGCCCGCTCGGGGGCACAGGGGCCCCCGGACGGGCGAGACCGAGTGCAGGAGCCGCCGCATGTTCTACTACGTGCTCAAGTACGCGATCCTGGGGCCGCTGCTGCGGCTCCTGTTCCGGCCCAGGATCGAGGGGCTGGAGCACGTGCCGCAGGACGGGGCGGCGATCGTGGCGGGCAACCACCTGTCGTTCTCGGACCACTTCCTGATGCCGGTGATGCTCAAGCGCAGGATCACCTTCCTGGCCAAGCGGGAGTACTTCACCGGGCCCGGGGTCAAGGGCAGGCTGACGGCGGCGTTCTTCCGGGCCGCGGGGCAGATCCCGGTGGACCGCTCGGGCAGGGAGGCGGGCCGGGCGGCGATCCGCGAGGGCCTGGGGGTGCTGGCCAAGGGCGAGCTGCTGGGCATCTACCCGGAGGGCACCCGCTCGCACGACGGGCGGCTGTACAAGGGCAAGGTCGGGGTCGCGGTGATGGCCCTGACGGCGGGCGTGCCGGTGGTGCCGTGCGCGATGGTCGGCACCTTCGAGATCCAGCCGCCCGGGCAGGTCGTCCCGAAGATCAAGCGGGTGACGATCCGGTTCGGCGCCCCGCTGGACTTCTCGCGGTACGCGGGCATGGAGAACGAGAAGGCGGCGATCCGCGCGGTCACCGACGAGATCATGTACGAGATCCTGCGGCTGTCGGGCCAGGAGTACGTGGACGACTACGCGGCGAAGGTGAAGGCGGCCGAGGCGGAGGCGGCGAAGTCGGGCCGGAGGTTCCCCAGGCTGCGGCGCTGAACGGCCGGGGCGGGCGGGCACGGGGGCTTTCCGTGCCCGCCCGGCTCTCAGGGCTGCGGGACGGCGTGCGGGCCGCAGCTGGTGTCGGCCGCGTCGAGGCGGCCGCTGAGGAGGTAGTCCTCGACCTTGGTGTTGAGGCAGGGGTTCGGCAGGTTGGTGATGCCGTGCGAGCCGGCGTCCTTCTCGGTGACCAGGCGGGAGCCCTTGAAGCGCCGGTGCAGTTCGAGCGCCCCGGCGTACGGGGTGGCCGCGTCGCGCTCGGACTGCACGATGAGCACCGGGGGGAGGCCCTTGCGCGTCGTGACCTCGACGGGCTTGACGCTCTTGGCGGGCCAGGTGGCGCAGGGCAGGTTCAGCCAGGCGTTGGCCCAGGTGAAGAACGGGTACCGCTCGTGCAGCCGGGAGTTGTCGCGGTCCCAGGTGCGCCAGTCGGTGGGCCACTGGACGTCGGCGCACTCCACGGCCGTGTAGACGGCGGTGCTGTTCTCGGCGGCGGTGTTGCCCGCGGTGTCGGACGGGTCGGGGGCGGCGGCCGCGGTCAGCGGGGCCGGGTCGCCGGCGGCGTACTTGCTCCAGTTGGTCGCGACCTCGACCCAGTAGGAGTCGTAGTACGGGGCGTTCTGGAAGTAGCCGATGAGCTCGGCGGGCCCGACGGTGCCGCCGAGCGGCTCCTTCTTGGCGGCGGCGCGCAGCACGTCCCAACGGGCCCGCACCTTCGCGACGGTGTCGCCGAGGTGGAAGGCGGCGTCGTGCCGGGCGATCCAGGTCATCCAGTCGGTGAGGCGGTTCTCGAAGGCGACGTCCTGGGCGAGGTTGTTGCCGTACCAGATCTGGCGGGTGTCGGGGTTGGTGACGCTGTCCATCACCATGCGGCGCAGGTGGCCGGGGAAGAGCGTGCCGTAGACGGCGCCCAGGTAGGTGCCGTAGGAGACGCCGAGGAAGTTGAGCTTCGCCTCGCCCAGCGCGGCCCGGATGACGTCGAGGTCGCGGGCGTTGTTCGGGGTGGTCAGGTGGGGCAGCAGGTCGCCGCCGCGCTCGCCGCAGCTGTCCGCGTACTCGGCGGCGGTCTTGCGCTGGGCGCGCTTGTCGGCCTCGCCGTCGGGGACCGGGTCGGGCTTGGGGCCCTTGATGAACTCCTGGGGGTCCACGCAGGACAGCGGGGCGGAGTGGCCGACGCCGCGCGGGTCGAAGCCCACGAAGTCGTACGCCTTGGCGGTCTTCGCCCACAGGGCGCTCTTCGTGGTGACGCGGCGCGGGAAGCGCAGGCCGGAGGCGCCGGGGCCGCCGGGGTTGTAGACCAGGGCGCCCTGGCGCTCGTCGGGGGTGCCGGTGCTGGTGGCGCGGTCGACGGCGAGCCTGATCCGCCGGCCGTCGGGGTGGCGGTAGTCCAGCGGCACGCTCACCCAGCCGCACTGGATGGGCTTCTCCAGGCCCCAGTCGGCGGGGCAGTCCTGCCAGTCGACGCCCGCCCGGGCGGCGCGCGCGGCGGCCAGCGCCACGCCCCGTGCCTCGCTGACCGGGCCGCGGCGGCCGTCGGCGCTCGCGGCCGGTGCGGCGACCGCGCCCGCTATCAGTGCTCCCGCGATGACCGTGCCCGCGGCGCCCAACACCGCTGTGCGCTTCACGTCGTGACTCCCCCTCGGGTGGATGGTCGGTCCGTACCCGTGATCCTGTCGTCCGCGTGACGCCGGGGAACAGGTCGCACAGGTGTTTCTTTACCGAACCAATAACCGGTCGGGGTGTCCCGCTGAGCGGTGCATCCGGGTAGCGGCCACCCGGGGGTACGCCGGGGCGCGCCCCGGCCCGGGTCAGAACCCGAGCAGGGCGCGCGCCTGGTCCAGGACCGCGCGCAGGGCCCGCGCGTCCGGGGCGACCGCGCTGACCAGGGCGCCGGGGCCGGCGAGCGGGGTGAGCACGGCGGTGTCGCCGAGGAGTTCCGGGGTGGCGGGCTTGTCCTCGAACCCGGGGGCGACCACCAGGAGCTGGCCCACCGCGCGGTGCCCGGCCAGGACCGCGGGGCCGTCCCAGCCGCCGGGCGCCGCGGGGCCGTACGCGAGCTCCTGGTCGAGCACCAGCCGTCCGGCGCGGCGCACGGTGAGCCGGGTGGTGAGGCTGCCGGGCTCCTCGCCGTGCCGGCCGAGCACCTGCTCCTCGCGCAGCACCAGCCGGGCGGTGGCGGCCAGTTCGACGGTGGTGCGCATCCGCAGTTCGCTGCCGTGCGCGGAGACCAGCTGCTCGGGGAGCCAGTGCAGCTCGGCCCCCTCGCCGGCGCGCAGCCGTACGTCGTAGTGGGCGGGGCCCGCGTCCCGGCCGGGCAGTGCCAGGGTGGCGGCGGCCGAGTCCACCAGGAGCCGGGTGCCGGGGCGGGCCTCGGCCTCCACGGCGAGCCGGTCGCCGCCGAGCGGGGCGCTCATCGCGCCGACGACGGTGACCCGGACGCGCCCGGCGGCGGCCCGGGTGCGGCGCGGCGCGAACGGGCCCTCGCCCTGGAGGACGGGCAGCCGGTCGCCGTCGGCGACGATGCGCGCGGTGGCGGTGACGCTCATGCGGTCCAGGCCGCGAGGCGCTCGAGGACCCAGTCGGCGATCGGCCCGACGCCCTCGGGGCCGCGCAGCGAGGTGAAGGCCACGGGCAGGTCGCCGCGCTGCTCCTTGGCGTCGCGGGCCATCCGCTCCAGGTCGGAGCCGACGTACGGGGCGAGGTCGGTCTTGTTGACCACGAGCAGGTCGGCGGTGGTGACGCCGGGGCCGCCCTTGCGCGGGATGTCGTCGCCGCCGGCCACGTCGATGACGAAGACCTGGGCGTCGACCAGGCCCTTGGAGAAGGTGGCGGTGAGGTTGTCGCCGCCGGACTCCACCAGGATCAGGTCGAGCGGTCCGACCGCCTCCTCCAGGTCCTCGACGGCCTCCAGGTTGGCGGAGATGTCGTCGCGGATGGCGGTGTGGGGGCAGGCGCCGGTCTCCACGGCCTGGATGCGCTCGGGCGGCAGGACGGCGTTGCGCAGCAGGAAGTCGGCGTCCTCGCGGGTGTAGATGTCGTTGGTGACCACGGCGATGGAGAGCCGGTCGCGCAGGGCCCGGCACAGGGCGGCGACGGTGGCGGTCTTGCCGGAGCCGACGGGTCCGCCCAGGCCGATGCGCAGGGCGCGGCGGGTGCCGTCGGGACGGTGGGCGTCGGCGCTGACGGCGGTGAGGTGGTCGTGGGAGTGGTCGAGGTGCACGGGGGCTCCTTGGGGTGGTGCGGGTGTGCGGGGCGGGTCAGGACGCGAACAGCCGTACCGGCCAGGCCGCGTGCTGTTCGGCGGTGACGTCGAGCAGCGGCGCGGAGGCGGCGGGCAGCGCGTCGATCCCCTCGCGCGCGGCGGCGGCCGCGCGGGCGGCGACGTCGTCCAGTTCGGGGGCGAGCCGGGCGAGCACGGCGGTGGCCTGGAACGGGTCAAGGCCCAGCAGCCGTACGACGGCGGTGGCCGGGCCGCTGACGCTCTCGTACGCGACGCAGTGCGCGGCGTCCTCGGGGCCGAGCCCGGCCGCGCGGGCGGTCGTGCCGAACACCACCGGCTGGTGGGCGCCGCGCGGGAACGCGGCGGCCAGCGCGTCGAGCGCCTCGCACGGCCAGGCGGCGCGGGCGGCCCGCATCAGCTGCCGCCCCAGGCGCCGGGAGACGGCGCGCAGGGCGGGCGAGGGGGTGCGGGCGTCGGCGGCCTCGTCGAGCGCTCCGGCGTCGTGGCCGAGGGCGGCCGCCGCGGCCAGGCCCGCCGAGGTGAGCCCGGTGGTGTGCAGCCGGCCGCGGCAGAACGCGGCGAGGTCGGCCGCGTCGCGCAGCCGGCCGGCCTTGACGGCGGCCTCGGCCCCGCCGGAGTGCGCGTGGCCTCCGGCGGGGAAGCGTCCGTCGGCCAGCACGAGGAGCGCCGCCCTGGTCGTCACGGGGGTGGCCATCAGAAGAGGAAGTAGCGCTGGGCCATGGGCAGTTCGGCGGCCGGGGCGGGTTCGACGGGCTCGCCGTCGATCGTCACGGTGAACGTGTCGGCGTCCACCTCGACCCGGGGCAGCGCGTCGTTCTCGCGCATGTCGGCCTTGGTCACCCCCCGGGTGGAGCGGATCGGCACGAAGCCCTTCTCCGCGCGCAGCCGCTCCGGCAGCCCGTCCTCCAGGGCCGACTCGGTGACGAAGTTGAACGAGTTGCCCGCCGGGGCCCGCCCGGTGGCGCCGAACATGGGCCGGGGCAGGATCGGCTGGGGGGTGGGGATGGACGCGTTGGCGTCGCCCATCTGCGCGTACGCGATCTGGCCGCCCTTGAGCACGAGCTGCGGCTTGACGCCGAAGAACGCGGGCTCCCACAGGACCAGGTCGGCGAGCTTGCCGGGCTCCACCGAGCCGATCTCGTGGTCCAGGCCCTGGGCGACGGCCGGGTTGATCGTGTACTTGGCGACGTAGCGGCGGGCCCGGTGGTTGTCGGCGCGGCCGTCGCCGGGCAGCGAGCCGCGGCGGCGCTTCATCACGTGCGCGGTCTGCCAGGTGCGCATGACCACCTCGCCGATGCGGCCCATGGCCTGGGAGTCGGAGGAGATGATCGAGATGGCGCCCAGGTCGTGCAGGACGTCCTCGGCCGCGATGGTCGAGGGCCGGATCCGGGACTCGGCGAAGGCCAGGTCCTCGGGGACGGCCGGGTTGAGGTGGTGGCAGACCATCAGCATGTCGAGGTGTTCCTCGATGGTGTTGACGGTGTGCGGCCGGGTGGGGTTGGTGGAGCTGGGCAGCACGTGGGGCTGTGAGACCACGGTGATGATGTCGGGGGCGTGGCCGCCGCCCGCGCCCTCGGTGTGGTACGCGTGGATGGTGCGTCCGGCGATCGCGGCGAGGGTGTCGCCGACGAACCCGGCCTCGTTCAACGTATCCGTGTGGATGGCCAGTTGGGCGCCCGTGCCCTCGCAGACCGTCAGACAGGCGTCGATCACGGCGGGCGTGGCGCCCCAGTCCTCGTGGATCTTGAAGCCGAGGGCGCCGCCGCGCAGCTGGGCGTGCATCGCCTCGTGCGAGGTGGTGTTGCCCTTGCCGAGCAGGCCGATGTTGACCGGTGCGCCGTCCAGCGCCTCGAACATCCGGGCCAGGTGCCAGGAGCCGGGGGTGACGGTGGTGGCCTTGCTGCCCTCGGCGGGCCCGGTGCCGCCGCCGACCAGGGTGGTGATGCCGGTGGCGAGCGCCTGGTCGATCAGGGTCGGGGTGATGAAGTGGACGTGGGCGTCGATGGCGCCCGCGGTCACGATCTTGCCGTTGCCCGCGATGACCTCGGTCTCGGGGCCGAGGACGAGGTCGGGGTGGACGCCGTCCATGGTGTCGGGGTTGCCGGCCTTGCCGATGCCGGTGACGCGCCCGTCGCGGATGCCGATGTCGGCCTTGACGACGCCCCAGTGGTCGACGATGACGGCGCCGGTGATCACGGTGTCCGGGGCGCCCTCGGCGCGGGTGAGCCGGGACTGGCCCATGGACTCGCGGATGACCTTGCCGCCACCGAACACGGCCTCGTCGCCGGCGCGTCCGGGGCCGCCGCAGCGGTCCTCCTCGATCTCCACGAGCAGGTCGGTGTCGGCGAGCCGGATGCGGTCGCCGGTGGTGGGGCCGAACAGGTCGGCGTGGATGTCCCTGCGCAGCTCAGCCATCGAGGGGGCCTCCGGTCTCTCCGCGCAGGCCGGGCACGACGCGCAGCCCCGCGAGCGGTACGAGTTCGACGTCGACCGGGATGCCGGGCTCGAAGCGCACGGCGGTGCCCGCGGCGATGTTCAGTCGCTGTCCGCGGGCGGCCGGACGGTCGAAGTCCAGACCGGGGTTGGCCTCGGCGAAGTGGTAGTGGGAGCCGACCTGGACGGGCCGGTCGGCGGCGTTGAGGACGGTGAGGCGGGTGACGGGGCGGCCCTCGTTGAGCTGGATGCGGCCGTCGGCGAAGAAGATCTCTCCGGGGATCATCGACGGCCCCTCAGACGATCGGGTCGTGGACGGTGACGAGCTTGGTGCCGTCCGGGAAGGTCGCTTCGACCTGGACGTCGTGGATCATCTCGGGGATGCCGTCCATGACGTCCTCGCGGCTGAGCACCTTGCGGCCGGACGCCATGAGTTCGGTGACCGTACGGCCGTCGCGGGCGCCCTCCAGGATGTGCGAGGTGATCAGGGCGACGGACTCGGGGTGATTGAGCTTCACACCGCGCGCCTTGCGCTTCTCGGCCACGTCGGCGGCCACATGGATGAGCAGGCGTTCCTGCTCGTGCGGGGTCAGTTGCACGCTTCCACCTCACAGTCTCCCGCCCGGCACAGCGTCCCGAGCGCAGCGGGACCCTACTCCACCTTCAACACTCTGTTGACCTGCGAGGACGAGTCTGGAGGAGAGATATTTCAATCTCTGGCAGAAGTTTTTCCGGCACGTAAACCATGTCTTTGCCGGGCCGTGGAAGAGGGCGCGCGAAAGGCCCCGACCGTATACGGGCAGGGCGAGTTGACGGAGCGTCGACAATCACTTCCGGACATACGGCCCCGATTCGGGGCGAGTGCCCGGCGGCAGCGCGGAGCCCGCCGGAGGGGCGCCGGAGGGGCTAGCGGACCTCGGGGCCCTCGTGGCGGGCGGCGAGGCCGAAGCGGCCCTGTTCGCCCGGAGCGGAGCCCAGCGACCCCAGCGAGGAGACCGAGCTGATCACCTGCTCCTCCGCGGCCGCCTCCCGCTCGGCCCCGGCGGACTCCAGTCGTTCCAGGTCAGCGGCGGAGACCAGCGCCACGAGGGGCTTGCCGTGGCGGGTCACCACGACGCGCTCGCCGCCGTAGACGACTCGGTTGATCAGATCGGCGAGCTCAGCCCGTGCTTGCGTCACCGGAATCTCGTAGGCCATGCTCCCCATCATAACGGGATGTACGTCCTGTACATTTTTTACAGAGACCGGATCGCTGGAGGCACCGTGTTCGAGAACCGCTACGTCCTGCCCGAGTTCACCGAGCGCACCAGCACGGGCACCCGCACCCTGGACCCGTACTCCAAGCTCATGGAGGAGCGGATCGTCTTCCTCGGCACGGCCGTCGACGACACCGCCGCCAATGACGTGATCGCCCAGTTCCTGTACCTGGAGTACGCGGACCCGGACCGGGACATCTGCCTGTACATCAACTCCCCGGGCGGCTCGCCGCAGGCCATGGCGGCGATCTACGACACGATGCGGATCGTCCGCTGCGACGTGCAGACCACCTGCCTGGGGCAGGCCGCCGCCGGCGCCGCCGTGCTCCTCGCCGCCGGTGAGCCCGGCAAGCGGATGGCCCTGCCCGGCGCCCGGGTGGTGCTCCAGCAGCCGGGCGTGGCGGAGCCGGTGCAGGGGCAGCCGAGCGACCTGGAGCTCCAGGCCCGCGAGCTGCTGCGGCTGCGCGAGCAGCTGGCCGGGATGCTGGCGCGCCACTCGGGGCAGCCGCGCGAGCGGATCGACGCCGACATCGACCGGGACACGGTCCTGGACGCGGCCGCGGCCCTGGAGTACGGGCTCGTGGACCACGTGATCCAGAGCCGCCGCGCCACGCTGCCCCTCCAGGGGCGGTGAGCCGTGCTCCCTCCCCCGCTGCCGCCGCTGCCGGCCCTGACCCGGGCCGAGGGCGACTTCGTGGACGCCTGGCTGGCGGCCGTGGACCTGCTCGCCAGGGCCCACCCGGCGCGCGGCGAGCACACCTACGGCGCGCTGCGCGCCGCGCAGGCCCTGGTGGGGCGCGCGGTGGCGCTGCGGGACGCGCTGGACCTGATGCACCGGCGCGGCGAGAGCGAGGTGCACGCCGAGACCCTGGCGCGCGCCCTGCGCACCCTCGACGGCGAGCGCAGGGCCCGCCGGGTCACCGTGCCCGGCCCGGCCGTCCGCTGACCCGTCCGTCCCGGGCGGTACGGCCGCCGCGTGACCGGAAACGGGCCATCGAACGGCGTAGTCGCGGGTCCCGCGATCGGCCCCCGGAAGGTGCGACTTCCGCCTAGCCGTGGGGCGGAATGGGCTGTTCCGCCCCTGGTGCGGCGTTCGGCCCCCGGCTCGGGCCGGGGACCGAATCCACCCTGTCCACCCGAACGGGTCAGTCGTGAGGAGCCTCACATAAGGCCGTTTGGGCTCGGAAATCCGGCGGGGCATGGGTCAAGATCCCTGTCGACGACAAGCCCCCGCCGCCGTGGCGGGGCGGTCCGGGCGGACGCCGAGTCCTGCCACTGTCCCGGACGACTGGTCGACACGGTTTGGTTCGGCAGGAGTGGAGGACCCAGGCAAGGCGGGACGGCCGGAAGGACCGTCCCTTGGGGTGAAGCCGCGCGAGCGGCCGGGCATCTTCGCCTGCCCGAACCCGACAGGTCATCCTTCGCAGGCGGCTGACGAAGGGTTGCGCATGCTTGCGCAGATACGTGTTCCGTCCGTGCTGTCCCGGGCCGGTGCCGTCTCGGCACTCACGCTCGCCGCCGTAGGCGGCACGATGCTCGCCCCGGGCGGCGCCTCCGAGGCCCACGCCGCCACGTCGTCCGCGACGAAGGCACTGAACGTGGCCGCCTCGAAGAAGGGCGCACCGTACAAGTACGGGGCCGCCGGACCGTCCCGGTTCGACTGCTCCGGGCTCACGCTCTACTCGTACAAGAGGGCCGGCAAGACGCTGCCGCGGACCGCGCAGCAGCAGTACAACAAGACCCGTCACATCGGGTCAGGCAGTCGGCAGAAGGGGGACCTGGTCTTCTTCCACAGCGGTCGCGGCGTCTACCACGTGGGGATCTACGCGGGCAGCGGCAAGATCTGGCACTCGCCCAAGCCCGGCTCCGGCGTGAAGCTGGAGCGGATCTGGACCAAGAGCGTGTACTACGGCCGGGTGCGCTGACCGGTCACTACGGCCGGGTGCGCTGACCGGCCGGCACGGGAACCGCACGGCACGTGAACCACGGAGGGTGCGGGGCACACGCCCCGCACCCTTTCCGTTGCGCGCGGGGCGCGCGTGGGGCCGGGGCGGTGGCTGGTGCGCGGTGCCCGGTGGTCGGCGGCCGCTGGCGAAACGTCACGGCACAGGGGCGTACACAGGCCCGTCCCGGTCCTCCGGGGCGGGGGTCACTTCCGTACCGGAACGCTCCACGGCAGGCTGATCCAGACGGTCTTCCCGCCCTCTTCGGTCGGGGTGATCGACAGGCGGCCGCCGCACTCGGCGGTGAGGCAGCGGATGATCACCATCCCCCGGCCGTTGTCCTGCTGGACGGCAGCGGGCAGCCGCTGGGGCCAGCGCGGATGGCTGTCGGTGACGCCGAGGCGCAGGTGCTCGTCGCGTTCGAGCAGGACGTCGACGGTGAAGGTGGGCGACTGCCCGAAGGTGTGCTGCACCGCGTTGGTGGCCAGCTCCGAGACGATCAGCCGCACCGTGTCCGCCACTTCGGCGTCGCCGGGGAGCCCCCACTCGGCCAGCACGTCGGCGACATATCTGCGCGCTGCCGCCACCGAGGCCGGATCGCTCGGCAGCGTGACTGATGCTTCCTGGTGGTCTGCCATGGCGACGCTGTCCCTTTCCCACCGGGGCCGTTCTCCGACACGTCGCGGGTGATGTGTGAGGAAGGCCTCGGACTGTGCTTCGCGCCAGAGTGCCACTTATGGTGCCGCCCTGGGTGGCGATCCACCAAGATATGCATATATCTGTCGCTCAAAGCGGTGAACTCTACGACGACAGAACGGATTTGGGCGGCATACTCACGCCTCGCCGCCCCGGGAAGGGGAACGCCGGGAGGCATCCGGCCCCGGCCCTCCGCCCAGGAGACTCCCCCAGGAAAGGGGTCCGTCATGCGCGGCACGCGAACGGGACCCGCGGTGCGCCGCCGCAAGCTCGGCGAGGAGCTGCGCGGGCTGCGCCAGGCCTCCGGGCTGACCAGCAGGGCCGCCGCGCAGCTGCTCGGCTGGCACCAGTCGAAGATCAGCCGGATCGAGACGGGCACCAGCGGGGTGCGCCCGCGCGACGTGTCGCGGCTGCTGGACGCCTACGGGGTGGGCGACCCCCGGCTGCGCGCGGTCCTGGAGGCGCTGGCCGGGGCGGGTAACGGCGAGGGGCAGGGCTGGTGGCATGCCTACCGGGGGGTGATCCCGCAGCAGTACCGGGACTTCATCAGCCTGGAGTCGCAGGCGAGCGCGGCGCGCACGCTGGAGACCTCGGTGGTGCCGGGCCTGCTGCAGACGCCCGACTACGCGCGCGCGGTGACCCGGGCCGCGCTGGAGGGGATGCCGGAGACGACGGTGTCCTCGCTGGTGGAGGTGCGCCTGGCCCGCCAGGAGGTGCTGCGCTCCGATCCCCCGCTGCAGCTGAACGCGGTGATCGACGAGGCGGTGCTGCGGCGGCAGGTGGGCGGGCGCGGGGTGATGCGCGGGCAGTTACGGAGGCTGGTGGAGCTGGCGCTGCTGCCCCACGTGCGGCTGCAGGTGCTGCCGTTCGCGATGGGCGGGTACGTCGGACTCACCGGGCCTTTCGTTATCTTCTCCTTTCCGAACATCTCTGATCTGGACGTGGTTGTTCTCGACCAGTTGACGAGTAGCCTCTACTTGGAGCGGAAGGAGGACCTCGATGCGTACTCGGCGGCCTTTCGCACGATGCAGGCGCACGCCCTCCCGCCCCGCCACTCGTTGGACCTCATCTCCGTGATCGGAGACCGCGCGTAGGAGGCAACCCCCGCATGTCTGCTCACGCACACCGGATCACCCACGCCGTCACCCACCCCGACGCCCCGGTCGACGTCCTCGTCGACTCCCCGTGGCGGCGCAGCAGTTACAGCGTCGGCATGAACAACTGCGTCGAGACCGCACCCCTGGAGGGCGGGCGCCTGGCCGTCCGCGACTCCAAGCGCCCCGCCGGCGCCCGGCTCGGCTTCTCCGGGCCCGCCTGGCACGCCTTCGCCGCCGCCCTGCGCGCGGAGGCCGTCAGCTGACGGGCGCGCAGTCCAGGATCACCGACACCGCCTGATCGATCTGCTCCCCGGTCAGGTCCGCGCGCGCGGTCAGCCGCAGCCGGGAGATCCCGTCCGGGACCGACGGCGGCCGGAAGCAGCCCACCGCGAGCCCGCGATCACGGCAGTCCGCGGCCCACCGCACGGCCGCCTCCGGCGACGGGGCCCGTACGGAGACCACGGCCGCGTCCGGCCGGGCCGCGGCGAGACCGGCCGCGGTCAGCCGCCCGTGCAGCTCGGCGGCGACCTCGCGGGCGCGCGGCGCCAGGGCGGGCCGCTCGCGCAGCAGCCGCAGCGCGGCGAGCGCCGCCCCGGCCGCGGCCGGGGCAAGACCGGTGTCGAAGATGAACGTCCGCGCGGCGTTCACCAGGTGCGCGATCACCCGCGCCGGGCCGAGCACGGCCCCGCCCTGGCTGCCCAGCGACTTGGACAGGGTGAGCGTGGCGACGGTGTCCGGCGCGCCCGCGAGGCCGTGGGCGTACGCGGCTCCCCGGCCGCCCTCGCCGAGGACGCCGAGCCCGTGCGCGTCGTCGACCACCAGCGCGGCGCCGTGCGCCCGGCAGGCGGCGGCCAGCGCGGTCAGCGGCGCGGCGTCGCCGTCCACCGAGAACACCGAGTCGCTCACCACCAGGGCGCGCCGCCCCGGGTGCCCGGCGAGCGTCTTGGCGACCGCCTCGGGGTCGGCGTGCGCCACCACGGCGGTCTCGGCGCGGGCCAGCCGGCAGCCGTCGACCAGGGAGGCGTGGTTGCCCGCGTCCGAGACGATCAGCGAGTCCCGGCCGCCCAGCGCGGTGAGCACGGCGAGGTTGGCCGCGTAGCCGGAGGAGAAGACCAGGGCCGCCTCGAAGCCGCAGAACTCCGCGAGCTCCCGTTCCAGTTCGGCGTGCAGCTCGGTGGTGCCGGTCACCAGGCGGGACCCGGTCGCGCCGCCGCCCCAGGTGCGGGCGGCCTCCGCCGCGCCCCGGGTGACCGCCGGGTGGCGGGTCAGTCCCAGGTAGTCGTTGCTCGCCAGGTCCAGCAGGACGGCGTCGGCGGGGCGGGGGCGCAGGGTGCGCTCCAGGCCGGCCCGCGCGCGGCGGCTCGACTCCTCGTCGAGCCAGCCGAAGGGGTCGCTCGAAGTCCGGTGCATGGGGCGGCCCCTCCACTGACGGTGTGCGCGTGCTTTTGTAGGCAGCGCACAGACCCTAACCCTCGTGGGCCCGGGTCAGAGTGTGGTCATACACACACCTCAAACGGCGACTGTTGTTCAGTTCCTCCTTGGCCGGGAGGCGCCCGGTAGGTCAGGATCAGCTCTCATGGACCTGCTGAACACGCTGGTGGACAAGGGGCTGCGGCGCGAGTCGCCGACCCGCGAAGAAGCGCTCGCCGTGCTGGCGACCTCCGACGACGAGCTGCTCGATGTGGTGGCCGCGGCCGGCAAGGTCCGCCGCCAGTGGTTCGGGCGGCGGGTGAAGCTCAACTACCTGGTGAACCTGAAGTCCGGGCTCTGTCCCGAGGACTGCTCGTACTGCTCCCAGCGGCTCGGCTCGACGGCCGGGATCCTCAAGTACACCTGGCTGAAGCCGGAGGAGGCCTCGGCCGCCGCGGCCGCGGGCGTGGCCGGCGGCGCCAAGCGGGTCTGCCTGGTGGCCAGCGGCCGCGGCCCCACGGACCGGGACGTGGACCGGGTCTCGAAGACCATCGAGGCGATCAAGGAGGGCAACGAGGGCGTCGAGGTGTGCGCGTGCCTCGGGCTGCTCTCGGACGGCCAGGCCGAGCGGCTACGCGAGGCGGGCGCGGACGCGTACAACCACAACCTCAACACCTCCGAGGGCACGTACGGGGAGATCACCACCACCCACACGTACGCGGACCGCGTCGACACGGTCAACAAGGCGCACGCGGCCGGGCTCTCGGCCTGCTCCGGGCTGATCGCGGGGATGGGCGAGAGCGACGAGGACCTGGTCGACGTGGTGTTCGCGCTGCGCGAGCTGGACCCGGACTCGGTCCCGGTGAACTTCCTGATCCCGTTCGAGGGCACCCCGCTGGCCAAGGAGTGGAACCTCACCCCGCAGCGCTGCCTGCGCATCCTGGCGATGACCCGGTTCGTCTGCCCCGACGTCGAGGTCCGGCTCGCGGGCGGGCGCGAGGTGCACCTGCGCTCGATGCAGCCGCTCGCCCTGCACCTGGTCAACTCGATCTTCCTGGGCGACTACCTGACCAGCGAGGGCCAGGCCGGGCAGGCCGACCTCGACATGATCGCCGACGCCGGCTTCGAGGTGGAGGGCGCGGGCGAGCGCACGCTGCCGGCGCACCGGGCGGACCTCACGGGCTGCGGCACCGACGCGCACGGCTGCGGCGGCGAGGAGCACGCCTGCGGCACGGGCGGCGGCTGCGGCTCCGGCGCGGTGTGCGGGACGGAGGCCCCGCGCGAGGAGGCCGAGGTGCCCGCCGCGCGGGCCGGCGAGGCGCGCACGGACCTGGTGGCGGTGCGCCGCCGCGGCGCCGGGACGGACCTCGCGCCGAATGCGTGACCCCGAACTGCTCGCCCTGGACCGGGCACACGTCTGGCACCCGTACGGCCCGATGCCGGGCCGGGTGGACCCGCTGGTCGTGGAGTCCGCGTCCGGGGTGCGGCTGCGGCTCGCCGAACCGGCCCACGGCCAAGACGAGTTGGTCGACGGCATGTCCTCCTGGTGGTCGGCGGTGCACGGCTACCGCCACCCCGTCCTGGACGAGGCGGTCCGCGCCCAGCTGGGGCGGATGAGCCATGTGATGTTCGGCGGCCTCACCCACGAGCCCGCCGTGCGGCTGGCCGCCCGGCTGGTCGAGATCACCCCCGCGCCGCTGGAGCACGTGTTCCTGTCGGACTCGGGCTCGGTCGCGGTCGAGGTCGCCGTCAAGATGTGCCTGCAGTACTGGCGTTCCACCGGCCGCCCCGAGAAGCGGCGGCTGCTGACCTGGCGCGGCGGCTACCACGGCGACACCTGGCAGCCGATGGCCGTGTGCGACCCCGAGGGCGGGATGCACGAGCTGTGGCGCGGGGTGCTGCCGGAGCAGGTCTTCGCCGAGGCGCCCCCGGCCGCCTTCGAGGAGGCGTACGCCGAGCACCTGCGCGAGACCGTGGCGCGCCACGCCCACGAGGTGGCCGCGGTGATCGTGGAGCCGGTGGTGCAGGGCGCGGGCGGGATGCGCTTCCACGACCCCGGCTACCTGCGGGTGCTGCGCGAGGCGTGCGACGCGCACGACGTGCTGCTCGTCTTCGACGAGATCGCCACCGGCTTCGGCCGCACCGGCACGCTGTTCGCCGCCGACCAGGCGGCCCTCTCGCCCGATGTGATGTGCCTGGGCAAGGCGCTGACCGGTGGCTACCTGTCGATGGCGGCGACGCTGTGCACCGCGCGCATCGCGGACGGCATCTCCCGGGGCGAGGTGCCGGTGCTCGCGCACGGCCCGACGTTCATGGGCAATCCGCTCGCCTCCGCGGTGGCGCTGGCCTCGGTGGACCTTCTGCTGGGCCAGGACTGGCAGGGCGAGGTGAAGCGGATCGGGCGCGGCCTGTCCGAGGGGCTCGCCCCGGTGGCCGGGCTGCCCGGCGTCGCCGAGGTGCGGGTGCTCGGAGCGATCGGCGTGGTCCAGCTCGACCACCCGGTCGACATGGCGGCGGCCACCGCCGCGGCGGTGCGCGAGGGCGTCTGGCTCCGCCCGTTCCGCGACCTGGTGTACACGATGCCCCCGTACGTGACCGGGGACGAGGACCTCGCGCGGATCACCCGCGCGGTGGGCGCGGCCGCGGCCGCGGGATGAGCGAGGAGTACGGCATGGCAGTGGTCGTGGTCAGCGGGACCGGGACCGAGATCGGCAAGACCGTGGTGACGGCGGCCGTCGCCGCGGCGGCGGCCGGCGGCGGGCGGCGGGTGGCGGTCCTCAAGCCGGCCCAGACCGGGGTCGCGCCGGGCGAGCCGGGCGACGCGGACGAGGTGGTACGCCTCTCGGGCGCCGCGCTCGGCACCGAACTGGCCCGGTTCCCGGAGCCGTTGGCGCCCGCGACCGCCGCGCGCCGGGCCGGTATGGCCCCGGTGCGCCCGGCCGACGTGGCGGACGCGGCGGGCAAGCTGGCGGCCGGGCACGACCTGGTGCTCGTCGAGGGCGCGGGCGGGCTGCTGGTCCGGCTGGACGAGGAGGGCACGCTCGCCGACGCCGCCCGGCTGCTGGACGCGCCGGTGCTGGTGGTGACGACGGCGGGCCTGGGCACGCTGAACGCCACGGAGCTCACCGTCGAGGCCCTGCGCGCCCGCGGGATCACCCCGCTGGGCCTGGTGATCGGCAGCTGGCCCGAGGCCCCCGGGCTGGCCGAGCGCTGCAACGTGGCCGACCTCCCGGCGGTCACCGGGGTGCCGCTGCTCGGCGCGGTCCCGGCCCGGGCGGGCGCCCTGGACGCGGCCGACTTCCGCGCGCGGGCGGGGAGTTGGCTGGCGCCGGAGCTGGGCGGCAGCTGGGACGCGGCGGCCTTCGCGGAAGCGGTGCGCTGACCGGCGTACGAGCGGGTCTCGGGCCGGACCCGGCGGGGTCGTACGCTGATCTCCATGCGACTGCGTGTTCAGGAGATCGTCTTCGACTGCGCCGACCCGGCCGGCCTCGTCCGCTTCTGGGCGGCGCTGCTCGGCGGCGAGCCCGTCGACCGGAGCGCCGACTGGTCCTACGTCGACGTCCCCGGCTTCGTCCGGATCGCCTTCCAGCGGGTCCCGGAGGGCAAGGCCGCCAAGAACCGGCTCCACCTGGACCTGGAGGGCGACCCGGACGACCTGGCGGCGGCCACCGCGCGCGCCGAGGAGCTGGGCGCCGTCCGCACCGGCGGCGTGGTGGAGGACCCGCAGGGCCGCTTCCAGGTGCTGCGCGACCCGGAGGGCAACGAGTTCTGCTTCGTCGGCGACTGACCCGCGGCCCGGTGCGCGGGTAGCGCGCGGCGGGGCGGGCACCATCTCGGTGTCCGACCGCCCGCGCGCGAAGGAGGACCTCGATGCCGCTGCGCAGCCGTCACCCGCTCCCCCGCGACCCCGTGCGCCACCCGCTGTTCGCCCGTGCCTACGCCCGTTTCAGCGTCCGGGCCGAGACGGCGGCCGGGATGGCCGGGCACCGGGAGCGGCTGCTGTCCGGGCTCTCGGGGCGCGTCCTGGAGATCGGCGCGGGCAACGGCCTGAACTTCCCCCACTACCCGGGCGCCGTCAGCGAGGTGGTCGCCCTCGAACCGGAGCGCGTGCTGCGGCGGTTGGCGGCGGGCGCGGCGCGGGACGCCGAGGTGCCGGTGGACGTGGTGCCGGGGGCAGCGGAGGCGCTGCCGGTGAAGAGCGAGGCGTTCGACGCGGCGGTGGCGTGCCTGGTGCTGTGTTCGGTGCGGGACCTCGGGCGCTCGCTCGCGGAGCTGCACCGGGTGCTGCGGCCGGGCGGCGAACTGCGGTTCTTCGAGCACGTGCTGGCGCCCTCGCTGGGCCTGGCGTTCGCCCAGCGGGCGGTGGACCTCACGGTGTGGCCGCTGCTGTTCGGCGGCTGCCACACCTCGCGCGACACCCTGGGCGCGATCGAGCGGGCGGGGTTCGAGGTGGTGTCGTACGAGCGGCTGCGCGTCCCGGAGAAGGGGCCGCTGCTGCCGAGCTCGCCGGTGATCACGGGTGTGGCACGTCGCAGGGCGTCCGGGGCACCGTAGTCCCCGTCTCCCCGGGCAGCTCCGCGAGGCCCTCCAGGCTCTCCTTCACCCGCAGCGGCAGGTCGTGCGCGCGGGCCAGGTCCAGGCACCTGAGCCAGCAGTCCCTGGCCCGGTCCCACTCGCCGAACGCGTGGTGCGCCCGGGCCGTGTAGACGAGGCAGTCGGCCTCGCCGCCGTGGTCCCCGAGCCGGTGGCGGATGGCCAGCGCCTCGCGCAGCGCGGCGAACGCCTCGTCGCGCCGCCCCAGTTGGGTCAGCGCCTCCGCGAGGTTGGTGAGCGTGGTGGCGTAGGAGGTGGGGAGGTCGTCGGCGCGCTGCAGCGGCACCATCTGGCGGTAGTGCTCGACCGCGCCCTCCAGGTCGCCCGCCAGCTGCAGGGCGCTGGCGATGCGGGACAGCACCAGGGCCTCGTTGCGGGTGTTGCCGGTGACCCGGTACAGCGCGCGGGAGCGGCGGGCGTACTCCAGGCCCTCGCGCGGGAGTTCCATCTGCACGTAGAGCGCGGACATGTTGCCGAGGATGGACGCCTGGGCGTCGAGGTCGCCGTCGGCGGTGAAGAGCTCCAGGGCGGTGCTCAGGTTCTCCAGGCACTCCTCGTTGCGGTACGCCATGCCGTGCGCGACGGCGATCCTGCGGTACAGCCAGGCGCGGCCCTCGGTATCGCCGTGCTCCTCGGCGATCTCCATGGCGCGGCGCAGGCACACGTCCCACTCGCCGGTCCACCAGTACGTCCCCGCGTAGCCGAACAGGCCGACCGCGATCCGCCAGGCGAGGTCCGGGCGGCCCAGCGCGCCGGCGGTGTCGATGGCGTGCTTGACCGCCGGTATCTCCCGTACGCACCAGCGCAGCGCGTCCTCGGCCCCGGTGAACCGGGGCGGCGGCGCCGGGGCGGGCTCGGCGGGTGGCGGCGGAGGCTGGGTCTGGCGGGTGGTGGCCGAGCAGGCCGCGGTGAGCGCGGTGACGTACCAGACGAGCAGCCGCCGGACGGCCGCCGCGCGCTCCCCGGGCGGCTCCTCCTCGGCCGCGCGCTCGGCCGCGTACTCGCCGAGCAGGTCGTGGAAGGCGTACCGGCCGGGCGCCGGGGTCTGCAACAGGTGGGCGTCGGCGAGGACTTCGAGCAGTTCCACGGTCTCGCGCACACCGCGCCCGAGCAGCGCGGCGGCCGACTCCGGGGCGAGCGCGTGCTCGGGCCACAGTCCGAGCAGCCGGAACGCGCGCGCCGCCGCCCGCTCCACCGGCCGTCCGCTGTCGCGCATCGCCAGGTAGCTCATGGCGAACGTCTCCTGCACGGCGAGGCCGCCCATGGTCAGCGCG
This sequence comes from Streptomyces sp. NPDC001941, assembly GCF_040296945.1. NCBI lineage: Bacteria > Bacillati > Actinomycetota > Actinomycetes > Kitasatosporales > Streptomycetaceae > Streptomyces > Streptomyces sp. NPDC001941. The sequence goes on from NZ_JBEOYE010000032.1 coordinate 72,990, forward strand.
CTCAGCCTGCCGTCGTGCGGGGTGAGCCGCTCGGCCAGCAGGGCCAGCGGCCAGCCGGGCCGGGACGCCAGGCGGCCGCCCACGATGCGCAGGGCCAGCGGGAGTCCGCCGCAGGCCGCCAGGATGTCCCGGGCGGCGGCGGGTTCGCCGTGCATCCGCTCGGGCCCGCAGACGGCGGCCAGCAGCGTGTGCTGCTCGGCCCGGTCCAGCGGGGCGAGCGGCACCAGCGCGGCGCCGGGCAGGTCGGCGAGGGTGTGGCGACTGGTGACGACGACGGACGCGCGGTCGCCGCCGGGCAGCAGCGGGGCGACCTGGGCGGCGTCGCGGGCGTTGTCCAGGACGACCAGGACGCGCCGCCCGGCCAGCGCGGCGCGGAACAGGGCGGCGCGGTCGTCGGTGTCCTCGGGCAGCGACTCCGTACAGACGCCGAGGTCGGACAGGAAGCGGGCCAGCAGGTCGTGCGGGGCGCGCGGGGCCCCGGGGCCGAAGCCGCGCAGGTCGGCGTAGAGCTGGCCGCCGGGGAACTCCTCGCGCAGCCGGTGCGCCACGTGCACGGCGAGCGTGGTCTTGCCGATGCCGCCCATGCCGGAGAGCACCACGGGGCGCGGCCCGGTGCCGCCGGACTCGCGCCGCAGCAGCGCGCCGACGGTCTCGACCTCCTCGGCGCGGCCGGTGAAGTCGCTGACGGGCGCGGGAAGTTGCAGGGGCGGCCGGGGCGCGGGCGGTACCGGTTCCGGCGGCGGGGCGGGGGCCAGGACCTCCTGGTGGGCGGCGCGCACGGCGGTGCCGGGCTCGATGCCGAGCTCCTCGACGAGGGTGCGGCGCAGCCGCTGGAAGGCGGCGAGCGCCTCGGCCTGGCGGTCGGTGCGGTGCAGGGCCAGCATCAGCTGGCGGTGGAAGCCCTCGCGCAGCGGGTGGGCGGCGGTCAGGGCGGTCAGTTCGGGGACGATGCCCTGGGGGCGGCCCAGGTGCAGTTCCGCGTCGAAGGACCACTCCAGGGCCTGCAGGCGCAGTTCGCGCAGCTGCTCGACGCGGCGCGCCTGGGGCTCGGCCTCGGCGAAGCAGGGCACGTCGGCGAGCGGGTCGCCGCGCCACAGGGCGAGCGCGCCGGCGCAGCCGCGGGCGACCTCCGCCCAGTCGCCGCGCCGCTGGGCGAGCCGGGCGCGTTCCAGGGCAGCCTCGAAGAGGTCGGTGTCGAGTTCGCCGTCGGCGACGCGCAGCAGGTAGCCGGGGGCGACGGCGGCGAGCCGGGCGGGGTCGGCGCCCGCGGCGGACAGGGCGCGGCGCAGGCGTACGACGTGGTTGGAGAGGGAGGCGTCGGCGGTGGCCGGGGGCCGTTCGCCCCACAGGGCCTGCTTGAGCGCGTCGGAGGAGACCACGCGGCCGGCGCGCAGCAGCAGGGCGGCGAGCAGGACGCGGCCCTTGGGGCTGGTGACGGGGCGGTCGGTGGTGCCGTCGTGCAGGCTCAGCGGGCCGAGGAGGCCGAACCTCGTCATGCTCACCCCCCTGGAAGGAGTCGGCGGCCCGCGGGCCGGTCACGTACGCCCCCGGCGTGTCCGCGTCGGCGGCGCCGGGGCCCTACATGCTAAGGCCCTGTCCGGATCACGCAGCGGACAGGGCCGGGAATCGCCGTGGGGCGCCAGGGCCCCGGGGGCGCGGCGGGGGGATCCGCCGGGGGCTACTTCTCCAGCTGGTCGGCGAACGCCCGGAGCGCGTCGGCGAGTTCCTTCTTGGTGGGCAGCTTGTCGACCTTGCCGTTGAGCTGGTCGACCTTCTTGTTCAGCTCGTCGATCTTCTTGCCGAGGTCCTCCTCGGGCGGGGTCGACGGCCAGGGCGACCCGCCGGAGGTGCCGCCGGTGACCTGTCCGCCGTCGGTGCCCCCGGAGCCGCCGACGCTGCCGCCGCTGTCGGCGCCACCGGTGTCGGTGCCGCCGTCGGTGCCGCCGGACACCTGGCCGGACGTACCGACGGAGGGCTGCGGGGTGGGCTCGACGACGCCCACGGGCTCCTCGCGCGGGGCCTCGGCGCCGTTGGCGGCCAGTGCGCCGATCCCGAGGACGCCGAGCGCGGCGACGCCGACGAGGGCGGTCCTGAATCGTGCGGTACGGGTGATGCGTATGTCAGCCATGGGACGGACGGTAATCGTGAGTCGCCGTGGAGGCGACGCTTCCGGCGCGTCCTCCCACACCTCCGCACACACCCTCCGCGCACACCCTCCGCGCGACGGATACCGCATCGCGCCCGCCCGGCCTAACCTCGGGAAGCCGTACGGGAATCGGGACGACCACGACCCGGGAGGCCGCCTTGTCCCCCACTGGCACCACGAACGGGCACGGCGCGGGCCCCCTCGCCGCGCGGGCCCGCGCCCTCACCAAGGCGTACGGCTCCGGCGAGACGACCGTGCTCGCCCTGGACTCCGTCGACGTCGACATCGCCCGGGGCAGGTTCACCGCCGTGATGGGCCCCTCCGGGTCGGGCAAGTCCACGCTGATGCACTGCCTCGCCGGGCTGGACACCGTCTCGGCCGGCCAGGTCTGGCTCGGCGACACCGAGATCACCGGCCTGAGGGACCGGGAGCTGACCCGGCTGCGGCGTGACCGGGTCGGCTTCATGTTCCAGTCGTTCAACCTGCTGCCGACGCTGACCGCCGCCGAGAACATCACGCTCCCCATGGACATCGCGGGCCGCGCCCCCGACCGCGCCTGGGTCGACCGGGTCGTCGACACGCTCGGCCTGCGCGACCGCCTCGGTCACCGCCCCGCCCAGCTCTCCGGCGGCCAGCAGCAGCGCGTGGCCTGCGCCCGGGCGCTCGCCTCCCGCCCCGAGCTGATCTTCGCCGACGAGCCGACCGGCAACCTGGACTCGCGCGCGGGCGGCGAGGTCCTGTCGTTCCTGCGCCAGGCGGTGGACCAGCTGGGGCAGACGGTGGTGATGGTGACGCACGACCCGGGCGCGGCGGGCCACGCGGACCTGGTGGTGTTCCTCGCGGACGGGCGGGTCGTGGACGTGATGCGGGAGCCGACGGCGGAGGCGGTCCTGGAGCGGATGCGCCGCTTCCCGGGCGGCCCGGGAAGCGCGCCGGAGGCCGGGCGCGGGCCGGGGACGGCGGAGCCCGGGCCGGGTACGGGACGCGGGCCGGGGCCGGGCGGCGAGGGCTGAGGGGGCGGCGGGCGTGCTGAAGGCGACGCTGCGCGGCTTCCTCGAGTACAAGGGAAGGCTGTTGCTGTCCGCCCTCGCGGTGGTCCTGTCCGTGGCGTTCGTCGCGGGCAGCCTGATCTTCTCCGACACGGTGGCCCGTACCTTCGACCGGCTGTTCGCCTCGACGTCCGCCGATGTGACGCTCTCGCCGAAGGAGGGCCTTGCGGAGTCGCTGCCCACCGGTGTCGTACGGACCGTGCCGGCCGCGCTCGCCGGGCGGCTGCGCGCGGTGGCCGGGGTCGCCGGGGCGCGCGTGGTCGTCAGCACCCAGAACGTCACCGTGGTCGACGCCCACGACAAGCCGGTGGGCTCCACCACCGGTGCCCCCACCATCGCCACCAACTGGCGCGTCACCGACCGCAGTCCGGTACGGCTGACCAGCGGGCACGCGCCGCAGGGAGCCGGGCAGGCGCTGCTCGACGCCGACACCGCGCGCACCCGGAAGCTGGGCGTCGGCGACCGGCTGACCGTGGTGGCGCCGCCCGGCTCGTTCCGCGTGGAGGTCGTCGGCATCGCCACCTTCACCACCACCAACCCCGGTGCCGCGCTGCTGTTCCTGGACACCCCGACCGCGCAGGCGCGGCTGCTCGGCAGGGCGGACGCGGCGACGGCGGTCGCCCTCGACGCGGCGCCGGGCGTGTCCGACGACGTGCTCAAGGCGCGGGTGGCCCGGGTCCTGGGCGACGGCTACACGCTGCGCACGGCCGCCGAGGCGGCCAAGTCGGCGACGGAGCAGCTGGGTTCGTTCCTCGACGTCGTGAAGTATCTGATGCTGGGGTTCGCCGGGGTCGCCGTCCTCGTGGGCGTGTTCCTCATCGTCAACACCTTCTCCATGCTGATCGCCCAGCGCACCCGGGAACTGGGCCTGCTGCGGGCGCTGGGCGCCGACCGCCGCCAGGTGCGCCGCTCGGTGCTGACCGAGGCGCTGCTGCTCGGGCTGGTCAGCTCGACCGTCGGGCTCGGCGCCGGCGTCGGGCTCGCCGCCGGGCTGATCGCGCTGATGGGCCTGCTGGGCATGAACCTGAGCACCGCGGAGATGGTGTTCGGCCCGGTCACCCCGCTCGCCGCGTACGCCGTCGGCGTCGGCGTCACCATCGTCGCCGCCTACCTGCCGGCGCGGCGCGCGTCCCGGGTCTCCCCGATGGCCGCGCTCGCCGACGCCGAAGTGGGCGGCACCGGGCGGCCGTTGCGCGTACGGGCCGTGGCCGGCGGGCTCGTCGCGGCGGCCGGGGCGGCGGCCCTGGCCGGGTGCGCGGCGGCCACCCGCACCGCGACCGCGTCCTCGCTGCTCGGCCTGGGCGTGGTCCTCACCCTGGTCGCCACGGTGGTCGCCGGGCCGCTGCTCGTCCGCCCGGTGATCCGGGTCCTCGGCGGGGCCTTCCCGCGGCTGTACGGGCCGGTGGGCCGGCTCAGCCAGCGCAACGCCCTGCGCAACCCCCGGCGCACCGGCGCCACCGCGTCGGCGCTGATGGTCGGCATCGCCCTGGTGGCGGGCCTCTCGGTGGCCAGCGCCTCGATGACCAGGTCGCTCGACGAGCAGATCGACCGCACCCTGGGCGCCGACTTCACCGTGCAGAACGCCGGTTTCCAGCCCTTCCCCCGGGAGGTGACCGACCGCGTCCGGGCGACCGCGGGCGTGGGCACGTTGGTGCGCCAGCGGTTCGCGCCGCTGGAGCTGCGGCTGCCGGACGGCACGCGGGTGCGCACCGGCGCCGCCGGGTACGACCCCGGTCTCGACCGGGTCGCCCACCTCTCGTACGCGAGCGGCGGCACCCGGGCCGCGCTGGCGCCGGGCGCGCTGGGCATGGCCGGGGACTTCGCCGCCGAGCACGGGGTGCGGACCGGGACGGTGCTGCCGGTGGAGTTCCCCGGCGGCCGCACGGCGCGGCTGCGGGTCGGCGCGCTGACCGACCTGGAGCAGGCGGAGTCGCCCGGGGCGCCCGGCGGGGTCTTCATGGGGCTCGGCACGGTCGAGGCGTACCTGCCGGGCGGACAGGACGCGGTGGTGCTCGTGGACGCGGCGCCGGGCGTGGACCCCGGGGTCCTGCGCGCCTCGCTGGAGGCGGCCCTCACGCCGTACCCCCAGGTCCAGGTGCGCGACCGGGCCGACTACAAGGAGCTGGTCCGCCGGCAGGTCGCGGTCCTGCTCTACCTGGTGTACGCGCTGCTCGGCCTGGCGATCGTCATCGCCGTGCTCGGCGTGGTCAACACCCTGGCCCTGTCGGTGGTCGAGCGCACCCGGGAGATCGGCCTGCTGCGCGCCATCGGCCTGTCGCGGGCCCAGCTGCGCCGGATGATCCGGCTGGAGTCGGTGGTCATCGCCGTCTTCGGCGCGCTGCTCGGGCTCGCGCTCGGCCTGGTGTGGGGCGTGGCGGTGCAGCGGGTGCTGGCGCTCCAGGGGATGCGGGCCCTCGCGGTGCCGTGGGGCACGGTGCTCGCGGTGGTGGCCGGGTCGGTGGTGGTGGGCCTGGCGGCGGCCCTGCTCCCGGCGCTGCGCGCCTCGCGGATGAACGTACTGGCCGCGATCGCGCACGAGTGAGCTCCGGAGCATCCGCGGGGCGTCCGGGAGGTGGAAACCCGTCGACGGGGCGGGTGGGGCGGTGATGGGATCCCGCCATGACCGAACTGCGCGTGCGCCACGCCTCCCCCGCCGACCTCGACGCCGTCCTCGACTTCTGGCGGACCTCCGCCGAGGGCACCAGCGTCTCCGACGACCGCGCGGGGGTGGCCCGGCTCGTCGAGCGCGACCCCGAGGCGCTGCTGCTCGCCGAGCGCGACGGGGTCCTGGTGGGGACCCTGATCGCGGGCTGGGACGGCTGGCGGGCCTCGCTCTACCGGCTGGCCGTGCTGGAGCGGGCGCGCCGCACCGGGGTGGCGACCGCGCTGCTCGGCGCGGCCGAGGACCGGTTCGTGGCGGCGGGCGCGCGGCGGGCGGACGCCATGGTCCTGGTCCGCAACGAGCTGGCACGGCATGCGTGGGCGGCGGCCGGGTACGCGCCGCAGGAGGAGTGGCGGCGCTGGGTGAAGCCGCTGGCTCCCGCCGCGCAGGGGCACGGGGCGGGACACTGAGGGGGCGAGGGGCCGCACGAAGAAGCCCTTTGCCGTCCCTTTACCTTGACCTCTACAATGGTGTCGAGCCACGCTTCCGTGGCCCCCGACCCCCGTACGAAAGGTGTGAGCGTCCGCCCATGGGCGAGCCTCCCAGTAGCCGCTTCCTCATCCGTCCCCGCGCGATCCCCGGCCGTCTGGCCGATCATGGTTTCCGTCGGCCGTCCTCTCGGCGGACGGAGGTGAACCGATGACCGAAGTGCTCCTGCTCGTCGTGGCGCTGCTGCTCTCCCTGGCCTGCGGCGTGTTCGTCGCGGCCGAGTTCTCCCTCACCACCATCCAGCGCGGCGAGCTCGAACGGGCCGTGGAGCGGGGCGAGCGCGGGGCCTCCGGCGCCCTGAAGGCCGTACGGTCCCTGACCTTCCAGCTCTCCGGCGCCCAGCTCGGCATCACCGTGACCAACCTGGTGGTCGGCATGCTCTCCGAGCCGTCGATCGCCAAGCTGATCCGCGGCCCGGTCGAGGCCGTCGGCCTCTCCCCCTCCGTCGCCTCCTCGGTCGCGCTGGTCCTGGGCACCGCCCTGTCGACCGTCGTGCTGATGGTCGTCGGCGAGCTCGTCCCCAAGAACTGGGCGATCTCCTCGCCGCTGGCCGTCGCCAAGGTGGTCGCCACCCCGCAGCGCTGGTTCACGGCCGCCTTCAAGCCGCTGATCAGCCACCTGAACAACACCGCGAACCGCATCCTGCGCCGGATGGGCATGGAGCCCACCGAGGAGCTCGCCTCCGCGCGCAGCCCGCAGGAGCTGGTCGCCCTGGCCCGCCACTCGGCCAAGGAGGGCGCGCTGGAGGCCGACACGGCCGAGCTGTTCGTCCGCACCCTCAACCTGGCCGAGCTCACCGCGGAGAACGTGATGACGCCCCGCGTCCAGGTCACCGCGCTGGAGGCGCAGGCCACCGCCGAGGACGTCGCCAACGCCACCCGCGCCACCGGCCTGTCCCGCTTCCCCGTCTACCGGGGCAGCCTGGACACCGTCGTCGGCACCGTGCACATCAAGGACGTGCTGGCCGTCCCGGCCGCCGAGCGCCGCCGCAAGCGCGTCTCGGACCTGCTGCGCGAGCCGCTGCTCGTCCCCGAGTCGCTGACCGTGGACCGGCTGCTCGACCAGCTGTCCGGCAAGCGCACCATGGCCGTCGTCATCGACGAGTACGGCGGCACCGCGGGCGTGGTCACCCTGGAGGACATCGTCGAGGAGGTCGTGGGCGAGGTCCGCGACGAGCACGACCCGCACGAGACCGCGGACCTGGCCCCCGCGGGCGAGGACCCCGAGGGGCGCGCCCTGTGGTCCGCCGACGGCGCGGCCCGCACCGACCAGCTGGAGGCCATCGGCCTGCGCGTGCCGGACGGTCCGTACGAGACGCTGGCCGGCCTGGTCGCCACCGAACTGGGACGCATCCCGGACGCGGGCGACAGCGTGGAGGTCGCCGGCTGGCGCCTGGACGTGGTGGACGCCTCCGGGCGCCGCGCGGCCCGGGTCCTGATGCACGCGCCGGAACCCGCCGCCGCGCACTCCGGTGACGCCGAGGAGGCCGGCCGATGATCGCCGTACAGCTGCTGATCGGTTTCCTCACCCTGGTGGTGAACGCCTTCTTCGTCGGCGCCGAGTTCGCCCTGATCTCGGTGCGCCGCAGCCAGATCGAGCCGGAGGCGGAGCGCGGCGACCGCCGGGCGCGCAGCGTCCTGTGGGGCCTGGAGCACGTCTCGGCGCTGCTCGCCGCCGCCCAGCTCGGCATCACGCTGTGCACCCTGGTGCTCGGCATCGTGGCCGAGCCGGCCATCGCGCACCTGCTGGAGCCGGTGTTCGACATGGTGGGCGTGCCGCACGCGCTGGTGCACCCGATCTCGTTCGTGATCGCGCTGGCCGTGGCCACGTACCTGCACATGCTGCTGGGCGAGATGGTGCCGAAGAACATCGCGCTGGCCGAGCCCAAGCGGGCCGCGCTGCTGCTCGGCCCGCCGCTGGTGGCCGTCGCCCGGGCGCTGCGCCCGGTGATCTTCGCGATCAACGCGTTCGCCAACTTCCTGCTGCGGCTGCTGAAGGTGGAGGCGAAGGACGAGGTCGCGGCGACCTTCTCGGACGACGAGCTCGCCCGGATGGTCACCGACGCCGGTGACGCGGGCCTGCTCGACGACCGCGCGGCCGAGCGGCTGCACGACGCCCTGGAGCTGGGCCGCCGCCCGGTGCGCGACGTCGTGAAGTCCGTGGAGCACGTGGTGTACGCCCGGGTGGGCACCACCCCGGAGGAGCTGGAGCGCCTCGCGGCGCAGTCCGGCTACTCGCGCTTCCCCGTGGTCGACACCGGCCGCCGGATCCTGGGCTACCTGCACGTCAAGGACGCCCTGGACGCCTCGCCGCGGGACCTGCCGATCCCGGTCTCCGACATGCGGCCGATCGCCCGGATCAAGGCGACCACGCCGCTGGACGACGTGCTCACCGCGATGCGCCGCAGCCGTACGCACTTCGCGGCGGTGCTCGACGAGGACGGCAAGCTGGCCGGTCTGGTCACGATGGAGGACGTCCTGCGGGAACTGGTGGGGCGCCCGGCGGCGTGACGCCGGCGGACCACTGGTGAACGGGGCCCGGGGCGCCGGGGGCGGATGCCGCCCCCGGCGCCCCGGCGTCTCAGGAGCCCGTGGGGCGGTCGGTGGTCTCGGTGATGCCGGGCCCCCTGCGCCCCACCCCGGAGGTGCCGACCGCCATCAGCACGGCGAGCAGCGCGGCCAGTCCGGCCGTCGCGAGGGCGGCCTTCCAGTCGACGTCGAAGAGGCTGGTGGCACCGGCCATGAGGACGGCGGCGAGGGACTGCGCGAAGGTGCGGACCGCCCGCTCGGCGGTGGCTTTCCAGAAGTCTGCGGTGAACATGTCCTTGACATACTGCGGAAGGCGTCCGCAGGACAACCCCCTCCGGCCCACGACCGGACCACCCCTCCGCCCCGGGTCGCACTCCCGGCGGGCGCGGGCGCGCGGGCGCGATATACGATCGGGCCGCCATGGGGATCAATGCCACGTACACCAGTCTCGTCGCGGTCGGCGACAGCTTCACCGAGGGCATGTCGGACCGGCTGCCCGACGGCTCCTACCGGGGCTGGGCCGACCAGCTCGCGGTCCGGCTCGCCGCCACCACACCGGGGTTCCGCTACGCCAACCTCGCCGTGCGCGGCAAGCTCATCAGCCAGATCGTCGCCGAGCAGGTCGATGTCGCCGCCGGGATGGGCGCCGACGTCGTCACGCTGGTCGGCGGCCTCAACGACACCCTGCGCCCCAAGTGCGACATGGGCCGGGTGCGGGCCCTGCTCGAAGAGGCCGTGGAGAAGCTCGCGCCGTCCTGCGGGCAGCTGGTGCTGATGCGCAGCCCCGGCCGCAACGGCCCGGTCCTGGACCGCTTCCGGCCGCGCATGGAGGAGCTCTTCGCGTACGTCGACGAGCTCGCCGCCCGCCACGGCGCCCTGGTCGTCGACCTGTACGGCGCGCCCGCCCTGGCCGACCAGCGCATGTGGGACGTGGACCGGCTCCACCTGACCGCCGAGGGCCACCGCCGCGTCGCGGAGGCCGTGTGGCAGACCCTGGGCCTGCCCGCCGAGGACGACTGGCGCGCCCCGCTGCCCGCCTCGCTGCCGCCCGGCTGGACCGCCCGCCGGATCGCCGACGCCCAGTTCGCCAGGCAGCACCTGGCGCCGTGGATCGGACGCCGCCTGACCGGCCGCTCCTCGGGCGACGGCCGCCCTCCCAAGCGCGCGGAGCTGCTGCCCTTCGAGGGCTGAGCACCGCACGGCCCGGCCGTGCGGTGCTCGCGCGCCGCGCGGACGGGTGCGGACAGCGGACGGGTGCGGACGGGTGCGGACAGACGCGACGGCCCGCGTCGAGGCGGTCACCGGGGCCACTGGGCCGTTCGTAGTAACGCACAACCCGGGCCGTGGCGCTGGCCTGCAGAAACCGCCAGTAGAATCTGGACACGTGACTGCCTCGAAGCCCCGCATCCCGAACGTCCTGGCCGGCCGCTACGCCTCCGCGGAGCTCGCCGTCCTGTGGTCCCCCGAGCAGAAGGTGAAGCTGGAGCGGCAGCTCTGGCTGGCCGTGCTGCGCGCCCAGAAGGACCTCGGGATCGAGGTCCCCGACGCCGCCGTCGGCGACTACGAGCGCGTCCTCGACCAGGTCGACCTGGCCTCGATCGCCGAGCGCGAGAAGGTCACCCGGCACGACGTGAAGGCCCGCATCGAGGAGTTCAACGCCCTCGCCGGCCACGAGCACGTCCACAAGGGCATGACCTCGCGCGACCTCACCGAGAACGTCGAACAGCTCCAGGTGCGGCTCTCCCTGGAGCTGATGCGCGACCGCACCGTCGCCGTGCTCGCGCGCCTGGGCAAGCTGTCCGGCGAGTACGCGGAGCTGGTCATGGCCGGCCGCTCGCACAACGTCGCCGCCCAGGCGACCACCCTCGGCAAGCGCTTCGCGACCGCCGCCGACGAGCTGCTCGCCGCCCACGCCCGCCTGGAGGACCTGCTCTCGCGCTACCCGCTGCGCGGCATCAAGGGCCCCGTCGGCACCGCCCAGGACATGCTCGACCTGCTCGGCGGCGACGCGGCCAAGCTCGCCGACCTGGAGCAGCGCATCGCCGGGCACCTCGGCTTCGCGCACGCCTTCACCTCGGTCGGCCAGGTCTACCCGCGCTCGCTGGACTACGACGTGGTGACCACGCTGGTGCAGCTGGCCGCCGCGCCGTCCTCGCTGGCCAAGACGATCCGCCTGATGGCCGGGCACGAGCTGGTCACCGAGGGCTTCAAGCCGGGCCAGGTCGGCTCCTCGGCGATGCCGCACAAGATGAACACCCGCTCCTGCGAGCGCGTCAACGGCCTGATGGTCATCCTGCGCGGCTACGCGTCGATGACCGGCGAGCTGGCGGGCGACCAGTGGAACGAGGGCGACGTCTCCTGCTCCGTGGTGCGGCGCGTGGCGCTGCCGGACGCGTTCTTCGCGTTCGACGGCCTGCTGGAGACCTTCCTGACGGTGCTCGACGAGTTCGGCGCGTTCCCCGCCGTCGTCGCCCGCGAGCTGGACCGCTACCTGCCGTTCCTGGCCACCACCAAGGTCCTGATGGGCGCCGTGCGCGCCGGGGTGGGCCGCGAGGTGGCGCACGAGGCGATCAAGGAGAACGCGGTGGCGTCCGCGCTGGCCATGCGCGAGCAGGGCGCCGAGCGCAACGAGCTCCTGGACAAGCTCGCCGCCGACGAGCGCATCCCGCTGGACCGGGCCCAGCTGGACGCCCTGATGGCCGACAAGCTGTCGTTCACCGGCGCCGCGGCCGACCAGGTGGCGTCGGTGGTCTCCCGCATCGAGGAGATCGCCAAGCAGCACCCGGAGGCCGCGGGCTACGCGCCGGGCGCGATCCTCTGACCCCGGTGCCCCGCACCCCGACGCGGTCGTCCGCGCCGGCCTCCCGCTCCCCGCGCTTCACGCCCGAGGAGCTGGAGGCCGCGCGGGACGCGCTGCTCCCCGACGTGGTCGCGGACGGCCTGTCCGTGCTGTTCTGCGGCATCAACCCGGGGCTGATGTCGGCGGCCACCGGCCACCACTTCGCCCGCCCCGGCAACCGCTTCTGGCCGGTGCTGCACCTGTCCGGCTTCACCCCGCGCCTGCTGCGCCCCGACGAGCAGGACGAGCTCCTCGCGTACGGCCTGGGCATCACCAACGTCGTGGCCCGCGCCACCGCGCGCGCCGACGAGCTGGACGCCCGGGAGTACGTGGAGGGCGGGCGGCTGCTCAAGGCCAAGGTGGAGCGGCTGCGGCCGCGCTGGCTCGCCGTGGTGGGCGTGACCGCCTACCGGACGGCGTTCGGCGAGAAGAAGGCCGCGATCGGCCCCCAGGAGCGCACCATCGGCTCCACCCGGATCTGGGCGCTGCCGAATCCCAGCGGCCTGAACGCCCACTGGACGGCGCGGACGATGGCGCAGGAGTACGGGCGCCTGCGCGAGGCGGCCGGGGCGACGGACTGAGCGTCACGGCGGGTCCACCTCCGTGATCACGGCGAGGAGCCGGAAGGGCAGCTCCCTGTCCCACTGCGAGACCCCGACGGCTATCCACCGCCCCTCCACCCGCCACAGCTGAAGGTCCACCACGTGGCAGCACAGCACCGCCCACGGCTCGGGTATCTCCTCGCCGTCCAGGCTCCGGGTGAGCGTCGAGTAGAGGCTGACCAGGTCCGGCGGCCCCCACCGCCGCTCCAGGACCAGCGCGAGCGCTTCCCGTTCCGCTTCGTACTGCTCGTGGACCGCCTCCCACCGCGAGCTCTCGTCGTCCCAGAACTCGTCCTCCCCCGTGTCCAGCTCGACCACGTGGTAGCCCGGGCCGCTGTCCCCCATGTCCGATCTGCCCTCCCGTGCGGGAAACGCACGGGTGCGGTGCAGCTCGATCGCGGCGACGTGCTGTGCGGTGGTCATGGCTCCCAGTAAAGCTTCCCCCACTGACAATTGGCGGTGCGTCAGGCGCCGGCCGGGGCCCGGCGGTCCCCGGACGGCCCGTGCGGCACTCGCAGCGCACCTTCGCCATTGAGTACGATCCGGCAGACACGCGCTCGAACTGGGAGGACACACGGTGGGGCGGCTGACCGGCGGGGATCCGTCGCTGTTGCGGCGGATCAACTCCGCGGTGGTACTCCATGCCCTGCGGGGCGCGGACGCGCGCACGCTCACGGACCTGACCCGGGTGACGGGTCTGTCCCGGCCCACGGTCGAGGGCGTCGTCGAGGGCCTGATGGAGACCGGCCTCGTCGTCGAGTCGATGCCGGAGGAGGGCGAGACCCGGCGCCAGGGGCGCCCGGCGCGGCGGTTCCGCTTCCGGGCGGAGGCCGGGCACCTGCTGGGCATAGAGATCGGCCCGCACCGCGTCTCGGCGCTGCTGTCCGGCCTGGACGGGCGCATCATCGGCGCCGGTTCGCGCGAGGTGTCCGAGACCGCGTCCGCCGACGAGCGCCTGGAGCGGGTGCGGGGCGTGGTGGCGGAGGTGCTGCGCCGCACCGGGGTGGCCCGCAGCAGCCTGTGGGCGGTCGGCGTGGGCACCCCGGGGATCGTGGAGGCCGAGGGGAACGTACGGCTGAGCACGGCCCTGCCGGGCTGGACGGGGCTCGCGCTGGGCGAGCGGCTGCGGCGCTCCTTCCGCTGCCCGGTGCTGGTGGAGAACGACGCCAACGCGGCGGCGGTGGCCGAGCACTGGAAGGGCGCGGCGACCGACTCCGACGACGTCGTGTTCGTGCTGGCCGGGCTGAGCCCGGGCGCGGGCGCGCTGATCGGCGGACGGCTGCACCGGGGGTTCGGCGGCGCGGCCGGCGAGATCGGCGCCCTGCACCTGCTGGGCCGCGACGTCACGCCGGAGCACCTGCTGTCGACGACGGACGAGCCGCTGCACCCGCTGGACGAGCAGGCGGTCGCGGACGTGTTCGCGCTGGCCCGCCGGGGCGACGTACGGGCGCAGGCGGCCGTGGAGCGGTTCAATCAGCGGCTGGTGCACGACGTGGCGGCGCTGGTGCTCGCGCTCGACCCGGAGCTGGTGGTGGTGGGCGGCTGGGCGGCGGGCCTGGACGGCGTGCTGCAGCCGCTGCGCGACGAGCTGGCCCGCTACTGCCTGCGGCCGCCGCGGGTGGCCCTGTCGCTGCTGGGTGACTCGGCGGTGGCCACGGGCGCGCTGCGGCTCGCCCTGGACCACGTGGAGGAGCAGCTCTTCGCGGTGGAGGGGACGGTCACCGCGCGGCGGTGACGCACGCGCGCACGCGAAGGAGGCCGGACCCCTGAGGGGTCCGGCCTCCTTCGTCCGTACGGTGTCCGCAGGGCGCCGGGTCAGGACGCGATCTGGAGGTCCCCTGAGTCGCCGAAGGTCAGGCGGCAGGTGTCCGCGCGGTAGGTCGCGACCGACACCGCGGAGATGCCGCCCTCGGTGAGGTAGCGGGTGGTGACGACGAGGACGGGCGCGCCGGGGAGGCGGTCCAGCTCCTTGGCGTCGTCGGCGCGCGCGGAGCCGAGCTCGACGGAGCGGTCCTGGCCGCACAGGGCGAGGCGCTGGAGCTCGCGCAGCACGCCACGCGCGCGTGCCTGGCCGGACGGCGCGTCCATGGCCGACAGGGCGGGCACCGAGGAGGCGGGCACGTAGAGGAGCTCGGCGGCGACGGGCTGGCCGTGGCCCAGGCGCAGGCGGCGCACCACGTGCACGGGCTCGTCGGCCTCGACGTCGAGCAGGCGGGAGACGGCGGGGGGCGCGATCGCGCGAGTGCCGTCGACGGCCTGCCAGGCGGTGTCCTCGCCGACCCCCGGCCACTGGTGCTGGGTGGTGGAGACGTCCACGCCCATGCGTGGCGGGGCGACGGTCGTGCCGACGCCGCGGCGGCGCTGCAGCCGGCCTTCGAGTTCGAGCTGTTCCAGCGCCTGCCGGAGCGTGGCCCTGGCGACGCCGAAGCGCGCGGCGAGCTCGCGTTCGTTCGGCAGGATCTCCCCCACCGCGAAGTCCGAGTCGAGCGCCTCGCTGATCACGGTCTTGAGGTGCCAGTACTTCGGCTCCGGTGCCGTTTCGAGCTGCGTGGTCCCCACCCTGAATCCTCCGCAATCGCCGTTGCCCCGGCGGCTTTCCGTGCCCTTGTTTATTAAAGGTTCCTGCACTAACTCTGCGACCATAGGACGGGACACCCCCTTGGTCAAGACCAATCCTCTGTCCGTTACGCAGTGAAGTGCCCCCCGGGCGCACATCGTTCACACAACGTTCGCGATCCGTCGCACGGCGTGCGGGCACACGTCATGACCTGGACGAATACGAAGCGGAATCCGCTCATGCCCGGCCGGCGGAAGCGGAAATGGTCACTCCATGCAGACACCGCGCAGTTTGTCGGGGTTGCGCATGATGTACACGCACTGGACGCGCCCGTCCCTGGCCTCCAACTGGAAGACGGAGTCCGGCCTTCCGTCGGCGAGGAACACGACCGCGGGCGCACCGTTGACCTCGGCGAGCCGCACGGTGAACGCGCCCTCGTTCATCCGGGCCACCCCCGCGAGGAACCGTCCGACCTTGTCGGCGCCCTCGATGACCTGGCGCGGGGCCTTGGACTTGCCGCCGCTGTCGCCCACGATCCGGGCGTCCGGCGCGAGCAGCGCCAGCAGCCCCCGCAGGTCACCGTCGGCGGCCGCCGCCAGGAAGCGCTCGGTGAGGTCGCGGCGCTCGGCGGGGTCCACGTCGTAGCGCGGCCTGCGCTCGCCGACGTGCCGCCGGGCCCGCCCGGCGAGCTGGCGCACGGCGGGCTCGGAGCGGTCCAGGGCAGCGGCGATCTCGGCGAACGGCAGCCCGAACGCCTCGCGCAGCACGAACACCGCCCGCTCCAGCGGCGACAGCGACTCCAGCACCACCAGGACGGCCACGGACACCGAGTCGGCGAGCACGGCCCGCTCGGCGGTGTCGGGCACCGTGGGCCCGAAGTCGGTGACCAGCGGCTCGGGCAGCCAGGGGCCCACGTAGGCCTCGCGGCGGGCCTTCAGCCGTCGCAGCCGGTCCAGGGCGAGCCGGGTGGTGGCCGTGATCAGGAAGCCGCGCGGCTCACGGACGTCCGAGCGGTCGTCGGCGCTCCAGCGCAGCCACGCCTCCTGGACCACGTCCTCGGCGTCGGCGACGCGCCCCAGCATCCGGTAGGCCACGCCCGTCAGGACGGCGCGGTGGGCCTCGAAGACGTCGGTCGCGCGGTCGTCGGCTGGCACGCCCCCATCCCAGCCCACGCGCGCGTGGGCTGTCCACTGGGCTTCCCCCGGGCCTTCACGGCGCCGCACCGGACGGCGGCCGCGGAACGAAGCCCCCGGAGCGGAGGCCCTCGGGACGGAAGCCCTCGGACAGGGCCTCGGGACGGAAGCCCTCGGACAGGGCCTCTTGAACTGGGGGCTACCGAGCGGTAATTGTTGCTGACAGGGTGTCTAAGACGTCCGGGCCGACCGGGTCCGACGGCCGCCCCGCACCGGTGTCCACGTCAGGAGCAGCAGCATGGCCGCACAGGTCTCCTTCACGATCGAGTCCCCGCAGGGCAGCCGCACGGTGTCCGTGGAGTACGAGCGGACGGGCACCGGGGAGCCGCTGCTCCTGCTGCACGGCATCGGGCACCACTGGCAGGCCTGGCAGCCGGTGATCCCCGTGCTCGCCGCCGAGCGGGACGTGATCGCCGTCGACCTGCCGGGGTTCGGGGCCTCCCCCGCGCTGCCCGACGGGATGGCGTACGACCTGTCCTCGGTCGTCCCGGTCCTGGGGGCGCTGTGCGAGGCGCTGGGCGTCGAACGGCCGCACGTGGCGGGCAACTCGCTGGGCGGGCTGCTCGCCCTGGAGATGGGCCGCGAGAAGCTCGTACGGTCCGTCACCGCGCTGTCCCCCGCCGGGTTCTGGTCGCAGGCCGAGCGCCGCTACGCCTTCGGCACGCTGCGCGCGATGCGGTCGGCCGCGCTGGCCATGCCGCTGCCGGTGATCGAGCGGCTGTCCCGTTCGGCGGCCGGACGGGCCGCCCTCACCAGCAGCATCTACGCGCGCCCGGGCCGCCGTTCACCCGAGGCGGTCGTCGCCGAGACCCTCGCCCTGCGGGAGGCGACCGGCTTCCACCAGACCCTGGCCGCCGGGCGCGACGTGCTCTTCCGCGACGACGTCACGGGGATCCCGGTGACCGTCGCCTGGGGCGAGCGCGACCGGCTGCTGCTGCGCCGCCAGGGCGTCCGCGCCAAGCACACCGTGCCGGGCGCCCGGCTGGTCCGCCTGCCCGGGTGCGGGCACGTCCCGATGAACGACGACCCCGCGCTCGTGGCGAGGGTGATCCTCGACACCAGCCGCTGAAGCCGCGGTGTGCGGATGTGCGGGCACGTCCCCGTGAACGACGACCCCGCGCTCGTCGCGCGCGTGATCCTCGACGGCAGCCGCTGACCGGCCCTTCCCGCCGCGCCACGCGCGCGTGAGGGCGCCCGAGCCGACCGCCGCGCCCGCCCCGACGAGCGCGCTGCCGACCGCCTGGGCGGCGCCGTAGGCTCCGGTCCCCACCAGCGGCGCGGTCAGCGCGGCGGCGACCGGGATCATGCCCGACAGCAGGGTCGCCCGCTCCACTCCGATGCGGCGCATCCCGGAGTAGTACAGGACGAACCCGGCGACGGTGACGACGGCGGCCTGCCACAGCAGCGCCGCCGCCTCGGCGCCCGTGGGCACCCGCAGGAACCCCGCGCCGTCCACGACGAGCCCGAGCAGCGCGGACTGCGCGGCGCCCACGGCGCACACCACCGCCGTGAGCAGCCGGGGGCCGAGCACCGACAGGACGGGGACGGCGAGCACGGTGAAGCCGACCTCGCCCAGCAGCGCGCCCACCGACCACACCATGCCCGCCAGGTCGGTGCGCCCCCAGCCCTGCACGGCGAAGGCCCCCGCCGCGACCAGCAGCGCCCCGCACAGCACCGCGGGCGCCGGCCTGCGCCCGGCCGCCAGCGGGACGAGCACCGCGACCACGACGGGCGCGCAGCCGACGAACACACCGGGCACCGCGGGCTCGGCGGTGCGCTCGGCGGCCAGCACGGACAGGTTGAAGCCGACCATCCCGACGGCCGCCAGGAGCCCGACGCGCAGCCACGCGCGCGGGGACAGCGTCCGCACCGGCGCCCCTCCGCCGCCCCGGAACAGCGGCAGGAGCAGCAGGAAGGCGAGGCCGTAGCGCAGCGCCTGGCCGCCCGCGTACGGATAGGAGCCGAGCACGCTGTTGGCGGTGAAGGACGCGCCGACGAGGGCGTAGGCGAGCACCACCAGGAGGGTGCCGCGCAGGGAGTTGGCGTTCATGGGCCCGACGCTAGGCAGGGCGGCGGCCCGGTTTAAGGTCCACTTCCATGACGCCATCGGGGACCACTCGCGGCCGTACGGACGGTGGAGGCGCGGGCGGCGGCGGGGACGGCGCGCCCGGCGGGCCGTGGAGCGCGGCCTGGGAACTGCTGCTGCCCGCCGCCTCGGCGCCCGCGCGCGGGCGTGGCCGCGCCCTCCAGTCGGCGCTGCGCGAGGCGGTGCGCTCGGGACGGCTGGCGGCCGGGACGCGGCTGCCGTCGAGCCGGGAGCTCGCGGCCGACCTGGGGGTGTCGCGGGGCCTGGTGACGGAGGCGTACGAACAGCTGGTCGCCGAGGGCTACCTGCGCAGCGGCCGGGGCGCGGGCACCTGGGTGGGCGAGGCCGCCCGCGCCGCCGCTCCGGTCGCGCGGGACCTGGCCCCGCGCGGCGCCGGGGTGCGGGTGGACTTCCGGCCCGGGGTGCCCGACCTGTCGCTGTTCCCGCGCGCCGCGTGGGCCGCCGCGCACCGGGCCGCGCTGGACCGGCTGCCGCACGCGGGGCTGGGCTACCCGGACCCGCGGGGCCTGCCGGAGCTGCGGGCGGCCCTGGCGGGGCTGCTGGCCCGGCGGCGGGGCGTGGTGGCCGATCCGGAGGCGCTGGTGGTGTGTTCGGGCGTGGCGCAGGCCATGACGCTGCTGGGGACGGCGCTGCGGGCCCGGGGGCACACGGCGGTGGGGGTGGAGGACCCGGGCAGCCCCGAGCACCCGGCGCTGTTCGCCGCGTCGGGGCTCGGCACCCGGTGGCTGCCGTTGGACGGGGCGGGCCTGGCACCGGGGCCGCTGGCGGCGTCCGGGGTGCGGGCGGTGGTGACGACGCCCTCGCACCAGTTCCCCTCCGGCCTCGCCTACACGGCCGACCGCAGGGCCGGACTGCTCTCATGGGCGCGGTCCGTGGACGGCTACCTGATCGAGGACGACTACGACGGGGACTTCCGCTACGACCGGGCGCCCGTGGGGGCCCTCCAGGGGCTCGACCCCGACCGGGTGGCCTACGCGGGCTCGGTGAGCAAGTCGCTGGCCCCGGGGCTGCGGCTGGGTTGGCTGCTGGTGCCGCGGGCGCTGCTCGCGGAGGTGGTGGAGCGCAAGCGGACCATGGACCTGGGCCATCCCGCCCTGGACCAGGCGCTGTTCACGGACTTCGTGGAGCGCGGCGGGTACGACCGGCAGCTGCGGCGCTGCCAGCGCGCCTACCGCGAGCGCCGCGACGCGCTGGTGGCGGCGCTCGCGGAGTGCCTGCCGGGCACGGAGGTGACGGGCATCGCCGCCGGGCTGCACGTCATCGCGCGCGTGCCCGCGCGCTACGGCCCGCAGCCGCGCCTGCTCGCGGCGGCCGGGGAGGCGGGCGTGGCCCTGCGCCCGCTGTCGGACTACGGCAGCGGGACCGCGCCCGGGGCGGGTCCCGTACCCCTGGTGATCGGGTACGCGCACCTGACGCCGGCGGAGATCGCCCGCGGGGTGCGCGCACTGGCACGGGCGGCGGGTCCGTAGCCCTCGGCCACGCGTGCGCGCGCGTTGTTCACGCCGGGTTCGCGTGGGCGCCGTCCCCGTCGCCTAGGCATGGGGGCGCTCCTGCCGCACCGGTCCCGACCCGATCCCCGCCCCGGAGGCACCCCCATGTCGCACCGTCCCGGCCCGCTCTCCCCCGGCCGCCGCACCCTGCTGCGCGGCTCCGCCGCGGCGTCCGCCGCCCTCGCCATGGGCGTGCCGCTCACCGGCGCCGCCCCCGCGCTGGCCCTGTCGGGGCGCCCCGACGCCCGGTGGGGCGTGCAGGTCGGCGATGTGACGCAGTCCTCCGCGCTGGTGTGGGTGCGCTCCGACCGCCCGGCCCGGATGGTCGTGGAGACCTCCGCGACGGAGTCGTTCCGCCGGGCGCGCACCTGGTACGGCCCGCTCGTCGGCGCGGCCACCGACTTCACCGGCGTGACCGCGCTCAGCGGCCTCCCGGCGGGCGAACAGGTCCACTACCGGGTCACGCTCGCCGATCCGCACGACCCGCGCCGCACGGGCCGGCCGGTGCGCGGCTCGTTCCGCACGGCTCCGGCGCGGCGCCGGGACGGGGTGCGGTTCCTGTGGTCGGGCGACGTCGCCGGGCAGGGCTGGGGCATCAACGAGGACATCGGCGGCTTTCGCGCGTACGAGGAGATGCGCCGGCTGGACCCGGACTTCTTCCTGTGCAGCGGCGACAACATCTACGCGGACGGGGTGGTCGAGCCGACCGTCACGCTGCCGGACGGCCGGGTCTGGCGGAACCTGACGACGCCGGAGAAGTCCAAGGTCGCCGAGACGCTCGACGAGTTCCGGGGCAACTTCCGCTACAACTTGCTCGACCGCAACGTCCGCGCGTTCAACGCGCAGGTGCCGTCCATCGTGCAGTGGGACGACCACGAGGTCCGCAACAACTGGTACCCCGGCCAGATCCTGGACGACGCGCGGTACGCGGAGAAGGACGTCGACGTGCTCGCGGCCCGCTCGTCGCGCGCGTTCCGCGAGTACTTCCCGGTCTCGACGCTCCACGCGCGCGGGCGCGAGGGACGCGTGCACCGCGTGGTGCGCCACGGCCCGCTGCTCGACGTGTTCGTGCTCGACATGCGCAGCTTCCGCAACGCCAACTCCCCCGACCGGCAGGCCGACGACACCACCGGCATCCTCGGCGCCGAGCAACTGGTGTGGCTCAAGCGGGAGCTGGCTCGCTCGCGGGCGGTGTGGAAGGTCATCGCGGCGGACATGCCGCTGGGCCTGGTCGTCCCGGACGGGGCGACGGACTTCGAGGCGGTGGCCCAGGGCGACCCGGGCGCCCCGCTGGGCCGTGAACTGCAGATCGCGGAGCTGCTGCGGTACGTCAAGCGGCGGCGGATCACCGGCACCCTGTGGCTGACCGCGGACGTGCACCACACCTCGGCGCAGCACTACCTGCCCGAGCGTGCGGCGTTCAAGGACTTCGCGCCGTTCTGGGAGTTCGTGACGGGTCCGCTGCACGCGGGGCAGTTCCCGGCGAGCGCGCTGGACGGGACGTTCGGCCCGGACCGGGTGTTCGTCCAGGCGCCGACGCGGGCGAACGTCTCGCCGATGGAGACGCCGCAGTTCTTCGGCGAGGTCGACATCGACGGCGACAGCGGCGAACTGACGGTGCGGCTGCGCGCCGAGGGCGGGAAGGTGCTCTTCACCCGGACGCTCCAGCCGGGGCGGGTCGGCCAGTGACGCGGGGGTGGCGGGGCCGCGCCGGACCCGGCACCGCCACCTCCGCCCCAACTCCCCTACGGGGCACCTGACCTGGGGCGTTGTACGTCCGACGGCCGATTGTCAGTGGCGGGTCCTACCGTCCTTGGCATGACGCGATCGATGCAGGCGCTGGCCTACTCACGCCCTTCCGCCCTGGAGTCCTCCTCCGCCGGGCGGCTCCTCGGCCTGGAGACCTCCCAGGGCCTGACCCCCAGCGGCGCCGAGGCCCACCCGCAGTTCTTCGCCGGGTTCCTGACCTCCCCGCGGATAGCCGCGGGCGGGCTCCTCGCGGTCGCCGACGTGGCCGCCACCCGCTACTACCAGCCGCGCGAGCGGGCCTCGCTCGACCCGGTGGTGACGGGCAACGGGGACCGGCTGCGGTTCGAGTCGTTCTCGGGCTGCGGCGGGGTGTACGCGCGCCTGGACGTGCTCAGCGAGGGCCTGGACGGGGCCGAGACGGGCCACGGCACCACCAACGTGGACGTCAACAACCCGCTGCGCGAGGCCCTTTCGCGGATGACCGGCGACGATCCGCTGCACCTGCGGGTGGGTCCCGAGGAGCTGGCCGTCACCACCCTGGAGGGCGGGCTCGTCGAGAAGAGGGTGCCGCTGCCCGACCGGTGGCTGCGCGGTTTCGCCGAGGCCCAAGTGGTCTCCTCCGGCTTCGACCTGCGGGCGGAGCTGCCCGCCGCCGAGGCCGTGCGGTTCCTGCGCGCGCTGCCCCGCTCGGTGAGCGGCGGCGCCCGCGGCGAGCTGTGGGTGGTGCCCGCTGGCCGCTCGCTGCGGCGCACCTCGCGCCCGGTGCCGGGCGCGGTGTGCCTGCCGGGCCCGGACCGGCTGGCCGCGCTGCAGCGGGTGCTGCGGTTCGCGACCTCGCTGCGGGTGTACGGGCCGGTGGCGGACGGGGCGGCCGTGGCGAGCGCCTGGGAGGTGGTGCTGCCGGGGATGCGGCTGACGCTCACGCTCTCCCCGGACGTGGCCCGGGGGTTCTCCGGCGAGGGCGGGGTGCTGGAGGCGCTGGCCACCGACGAGGCCGAGCGGGACGCCGAGCTGGTCTCCGTACTGCTGGCCTGGGAGCCGCGCATCGACCCGGCGGACCTGGCGGCCGAGTCGGGGCTGAGCGTGTCCCGGGTGCGGGCCGCGCTGACGCGCCTGGGGACGGCGGGGCGGGTGGGGTACGACGTGGCGGACGCGGCGTACTTCCACCGGGAGCTGCCGTACGACTCCGGGCGCGCCGAGCGCCACAACCCGCGCCTGGTGTCCGCCCGGGCCCTGGTCGCCGGGGGCGCCGTGGCCCTGGACGGCACCCTGGCGGTGGTCACCTCGGGCGAACGGCGCTACCAGGTGCGGGAGTCGGGCGGCGCGCTGCGCTGCACCTGCCGCTGGTGGGCCGACCACCGGGGCACCCGCGGCCCCTGCAAGCACGCCCTGGCGGTGCGCATCGCGCGCCGGGCGGACGCCCCGCAGGCCCCCGCTCCCGCACCGGCGACGGCCGCGGCGGCCGGCGGCGCGCGCCCGGCCGGGGGTGCCCGATGACGACCACCGCCGTGGAGGAACTGCTGCACGCCGTGCGGGCCGGGCGCGCCCAGGCCGTCGCCGCCCTGGTCCGGCCGCTGGACGCCGCCGCGCGCAAGGAGGCGCTGGGCGGGCTGAAGGCGCTGCGCGCCGAACTGCGCGGCTGGGGCTGGGACCGCTGGCGCGAGCGCG